>CAJXOU010000077.1 GCA_913057645.1 uncultured Rhodobiaceae bacterium
CCATTACCATGACATTCGTATGACAAAAATCCCAATAGATTTCTGGCACGACCAAGCTGGATGAGTCCTTAAAGTTACGACGCAGTTGACTCGCGTTTGCTGCCTCGCGCATGAGATCAAGCTCGTCGTCAAGATGTCGTCTAAACTCCGCAACCACCTCTCTCGGCTTGAGTCGTTTGCCGTCTGGAAGGATGCTCGCTAACGCCCACGCAAACAAATCGAGCAGCGCAATATCACGGCTAATCACAGAGGCGATGTCAGGTCGCAATACCTTTACGGCCACTTCCCTACCATCCATCAAAACACCAAAGTGGACTTGCGCAACCGAAGCGCTGGCGACCGGCGAAGCACCGGTGCTGCTGTCCTATTCGCGCAACGAAACGAGCGGCGACCCGGCCGAGGACGACGAAGAGCTGTGGGACGCGGAGGCGGCGGAAGAAGGCGCCTATGCCGACGTCACTGACGACGAACCGGGCGACGAACCGGGCGAGGAACCGGGCGATGATGCCGAGGCGGAAGAAGAGACGGCCGCCGCCGGCGAACCGGAAGAGGCGGAAGAAGAACCCGTCGTCGAGATGGCGGAAGCCGATGCCGATGTGCCGATGATCGGCGAGGCGATGGAGCCGCGGAACGACGACCGGCCGACGAAGCGCGGCTGGTGGCAGAAGCGGTAAACCGCGCCCGCATACGACGACCAAAGCAAAAGGCCCGGAGTTTCCTCCGGGCCTTTTTCGTCGATGCCGGTGCCGGGATCAGTTTCCGGCGGCGACGCCGGTGACGCCCATGCCGTTTCCGCGCGGATTGATCGCAAGCGCGCAGGCGCCGGTGGCAATGCCGTCGGGGCAGACGATGCCGTTCACGCTCGACCGGGCATCGGCGGGGCCGGCGTCGAGCGCATTCAAGGCAGCTTCGTCGGTCTGCACGTTCATCGCCGTGTACTGCACGGCGGCCGCGCCCCTGGGCGCGCCGCTGCCCGCACCGGTGAAGCGGACATATTCGCCGCTCTCGCCCGTCACGATGACCGGGGCGAGGTAGGCCTGGGCAAGGCCCATGACGGGAGCGGACGGGCTCGCCGCGAGGACGACGCCGGTTTCTTCCACAACGACGCCGGCGCCGAAGGGACCGTTCATGCTGACGGCGCAGGCAACCGCGCCGCCCTTGCCGTCGATCGCGACGAAGGAGGTCGAGCCGTAATCCCGGTCGGTGCCCGCAGGCGCGCCGAGACGCGTGGCCGTCGTCTCCGCAATGGCGGCAAGTTCGCCCGGCGATGCGTTCTGGATTGCGGACCAGAGCGCGGTGCCGAAGGCGCCCGCGCCGACCTCTTCGGACGGCAACCAGACCTTGCCGGTGCCGCGCTCGACCATGCGCGCCGAGGAAACGACCGGGCGGTAGTCGCGCAGGTCGCCGAAATCGAGCGCGCCGCCTGCCTGCGCGGCGGTTTCCACGAGGCGCCGGGCCGTCGGGCCGCTGTAGAAACCGCCCACGCCTTTGCTGCGCACCTGGGCGAGCGTCGCGGCCTGATGAATCCGCGTGACGACGTCGAGCTCCTTTGCGATGCCGCCATCGGCGGCGAATACCGCCTTGAGGGTGGGCGAGCCCGAGATGACGGAAGAGGCCGCCGCGAACTGCGCGGCGCTTGCGCGGGAAATGGGAATGCCGGTGGCGGCGAGACGCTCGGCCGGGGCGACGATGGAGCCCCAGGGAAGGCTGCCGTAACGCGAATGGATATAGGCGAAGCCGCGGACATTGCCGGGCACTGCGATGGCGCCGCCGCCGCGCGGCGTGCGGGTCAGGAAGGAGACGGTGTCGACGGTCGTCGCGCCCGCTTCATGGACGAGGCAGATGCCGCCGCCACCGAGCCCGGCGGCCGCCGGATAGGTGACGGAGAGGCCGAAATAGACGGCAGACGCCGCATCGGCGGCATTGCCGCCCTGCTCCAGAACCTCACGGGCGATCAGCGCGGCGGACGGCTCGTCGGCGATCGCCGCACCCGCGAACCACGGATCGGCGCTGTCGGCCTCCTTGCGCTCGCTCAGGCGCGCCTGGCGCTCCGCACCGGTTTCGACGCCATGACTGACGGCGGTGAGACCGATCGGATCGCGCGGGCCTTCCTCCGCACAGGCGGAAAGGCCAAGGGCCGCCGCCAGAGCAAGGCTTGCCGCAACAGACCGGAAAACCGGGCTCCGTCCTTCACAGTTTAACCACATTCCGGCGCTTCCTTCCTCTCCAGCGTGCCGACGCCGATGCGTCGATATTTCCGGGCGACGGATTCAGCGATCCGCGCCGTTTCATGTAAGATTGCCCCAGGCCAGGCAAGATTGACGGGGTTCGGACCCGCCCCTACCGTTTAGTCGCGACGAGCCCATAACGTCAACGCGCCTCAAACCCGCCGTTCCGGGCGGGAGAGTGGCGCGAAAAAGGCCGCAGGGGAAGGAAAAGCGGGACGTGGCAGAAACGCCCGGCCCAGGTTGAAGTCTCAGAGGGCGGCGAGCCCCGGGTATGGGTAACGACGAATGGCTCTTTTCTCGACGTGTTTCGGGCTATGCGCGCGGCGGTTCGGCGCGGCGCTGGCCGGTGCGCTGCTTCTCGTGGCCGCCGCCGCGCCCGCGAGCGCGCAACGCATCTCGATCGTCAGCGACGCCGAGACCGAAGCGATGCTGCGGGAATATACCGATCCCATCCTGAGGGCCGCGGGCATCAATCCCGAGGCGGTGCAACTGCATCTCGTCAACGATCACAGGCTCAACGCCTTCGTCGCGAACGGACAGCAGATGTTCTTCCATACGGGGCTCATCACCACCGTCGAGACGCCCTCGGAACTGATCGGCGTCATCGCGCACGAAACCGGTCACATGGCGGGCGGCCATCTCGTGAAGCGGCGCGAACAGTTCGAAAACATGAGCGTGCCGGTGCTCGCCTCGATGATCCTCGGTGTCGGCGCGATCGCGGCCGGCTCGGGTGATGCGGGCATGGCGCTGATCATGGGCAGCCAGCATCTGGCCACACGCAGCCTGCTCGCCTTCACGCGCGAACAGGAAGCGAGCGCCGACCAGGCGGGCGCGAGCTATCTGCAGCGCTCCGGGCAATCCGGCCAGGGCATGCTCGACCTCTTCGCCTCGATGCGCGACCAGGAACTGCTTACCGAAAACCGGCAGGACCCCTATGCGCGCTCGCATCCGATGTCCGGCGCGCGTTTTTCGGCGCTCGAGGAGCGGGTGAAGGAATCGCCCTATTACGAGCGCGAGGACTCGCCCGAGCGCATCCACCAGTTCGAGATGGTGCAGGCGAAGCTGCATGGCTTCCTCGACGACCCGAACGTCGTCTTCAACCGCTACCCCCTCTCGGACACGAGCGATTACGCGCGCTATGCCCGTTCGGTCGCCTATCACCGCACAGGACAGATGCAGAAGGCGCTCGCCGAACTCGATCCGGTCATTGAGCATCAGCCGGACAATCCCTATGTCTGGGAAGTGAAAGGCCAGATCTATTTCGAGAGCGGCAAGGTGGAAGAGTCGATCGAGGCCTATCGCAAGTCGGTGTCGATCAAACCGTCGGACGAACAGCTTCATCTCGGGCTCGGACGAGCGCTGGTCGCACGCGGCGACCAGGCCTCGACCGAAGAAGGGATCAAGCATCTCACCACGGCAACGAAGAGCGGCGAGCAGGCCTTCGGCTACTACCAGCTCTCCATCGCCTATGGGCAGATCGACGAAATCGGCATGGCTGAACTTTCCGCTGCGCAATATTACGATGCGCTGGGCTCCGTCGGCGAAGCGAAAGCCCATGCCAAGAGGGCGCAGAAGCTCCTGAAAACCGGTACGCCCGAATGGCTGCGCGCCCAGGACATCGCCATGCAGCCCATGCCGGAGCGCGGCTGATCCCCCTTTCCTTTCGTCAAACCGAAGAAGAGATTCAATGACCGGACGCTTCCTGCCTGCCCTTCTTGCCGTCGCGCTGTCGTTCGCCCTCGCGGCGCCCGCGCACGCCCAGGACGGTTTCGACGCGAAGGAAAAGGCGGAGATCGAGAAGATCATCCACGATTACCTCGTCGAGAACCCGGAAGTGCTGGTGAAGGCATTCGACACGCTGGAGCGGCGCCAGCAGGCGGCGGAGCTCGCGAAGACAGGGGCCGCCATCGAACAGCGCCACGACGCGATCTATGCCAATCCGCACGACTTCGTGGCCGGCAATCCGGAAGGCGATGTCACCATCGTCGAGTTCTTCGATTACCAGTGCGGCTATTGCAAGCGGAGCTTCCAGCCGCTGATGGATTTCGTCCAGAAGGACGGCAACGTGAAGCTGATCCTGAAGGAATTTCCCATCCTCGGCCCCGCCTCGCTCGTTGCGACGAAGGCGGCAATGGCGGCGAAGAAGCAGGACGGCTATATGGCGATGCACCGCGCGCTCTATGAACACAAGGGCGAGCTCGATGAGCAGGCGATCATGGAAATCGCCGAAGAAGCCGGGCTCGACGCCGAAAAGCTCGCGAAGGACATGAACGATCCCGCCATCGCCGACATGGTGAGCCAGCAATACGATCTCGCCGAAGCCCTCGGCATCGACGGCACGCCGGCCTTCATCGTCGGCGGCACGCTCTATCCCGGCGCCGCCGACGAGGAACGCCTGCAGCACATGGTCGACACGGCGCGCGGAAGCTGACAGGCTTATCCATAAAGGCCCCGCGCCACATACACAGTAACGCCCCCGTCGGGGCACGGTATCCTTACACATGACAATCCAGAAATTTGCGGCCCACTGCGCGCTTTATCGCAGTCCGAGCCTTTTTCGCGCTGGGCGCCAGATCGCGACCACCGTCCTTCCCTTCGCGGCTGTCGCGGCGGCAATGTATCTGAGCCTCGATATCAGCTACTGGCTGACGCTTGTGCTGGCCATCCCGCTGGCGGGGCTGGCGCTCCGCTTCTTCGTCATCCAGCACGATTGCGGGCACGGCTCCTTCTTCGCCTCGAAGCGGGCCAACAACATCACCGGGCGCATCGTCAGCATCCTGACGATTACGCCCTACGCCTATTGGCGCCGGCTTCACGCGCTGCACCACGCTTCGTCATCCAACCTCGACCGGCGCGGCTTCGGCGACATCACGACATTGACGACGACGGAATATGCGGCCTTGCCGCGCGTTTCCCGCCTCGCCTACCGGCTCTATCGTCATCCGGCCTTCCTGCTTGCGGTCGGCGGGCCGATCCACTTCCTGGTGCTGCAGCGGCTGCCGCTGACGCTCCGGAAACCGGCCTGGGAAATGTGGTCGAGCGTGATGCTGCACAACGCGGCCATGGTGCTTTTCTACGGCGCGCTGTTTCTCGTTCTCGGCTGGGTTCATTTCGCGGTGACGGTGGTGCCGGTGCTGGTCGCGGCGGCGGCGATGGGCGTGTGGCTCTTCTACGTGCAGCATCAATTCGAGAATACACGGTGGGACGAGAGCGGGGACTGGGACCGGCAGACGGCGTCGTTCTACGGCAGTTCCTATTATGCGCTGCCCCGCGTGCTGCGCTGGTTCACCGGCAATATCGGGCTGCATCACATCCATCATCTGTGCAGCCACATACCGAGCTACCGCCTGCAGGAATGCCTCGACGCGATGCCGGAACTGAAGTCGATCAACCGGCTGACGATGTGGGAGAGCCTTAAAAGCGCACCGCTCGCCCTGTGGGATCCGGAGAGCCGCAAGCTGGTGAAATTCGGCGCCGTCTGACGGCCCGCCCGATAGCGTGAGCGGTGGCGCGGGCGGCGCCTGGCGGTCATACTGCGCGGCAAACGCAGAGGCGCGGGAGGCCACCATGAAACGCATCGAACTCGACGCTTACGGCGTGCCGGAAGATGTCGCACGCTGCGTAGAGGCGCCGGATATCGGCGCGCCGGGCGCGGGCGAAGTCGTGTTCGATGTCATCGCCTTTCCGATCAACCCGGCCGATATCGGCTTCTGCCGCGGCACCTATCGCATCAAGCCGCCGCTGCCCGCGACGCCGGGCGCGGAATGCATCGGCCGCGTCCGCGCCGTCGGCGACGGCGTCACCCATGTGAAGGCGGGCGACCTCGTCATCAATCTCGCGCGCGAGAACTGGGCCTCGCAACGGCGCGTGAAGGCGGAAGATGCGGTGCCGGTCCCGTCCGGGCTCGACCTCAGACAGGCGGCGATGCTGCGAATCAACCCGCCGACCGCGCAACTGATGCTGTCGGACCTTGTGGACCTCAAGCCCGGCGACTGGGTGATCCAGAACGTCGCCAACTCCGCCGTCGGCCGCCTCGTCGTGATCCTCGCGAAAGCCCGGGGCCTGCGCACCGTGAACGTGACGCGGCGCGAGGATGTCTTTCCCGAACTCATGGCGCTCGGCGCCGATATCTGCCTCACCGACGGGCCGGACCTCGCGGAGCGGGTCGCCGACGCAACGCGGGGCGCCACGATCCCGCTCGGGCTCGACGCCGTGTCGGGCGCGGCGACGGCGCGGATCGCGGCCTGCGTGAAGGACGAAGGCACCGTCTGCACCTATGGCTCGATGACGGGCGAAGCGCCGTCCGTCTCGGTCGCCGATGTCGTCTTCCGGGGCCTCAATTTCACCGGCTTCATGCTCGGCCGCTTCATGGCGCGCCGCAGCGCGGAGGAAATCCGCGCGATCTATGCCGACCTCGGCGACCAGATGCTGAAAGGCATCATCCACGCGCCGGTCGACAGCGTCTATGCGATCGAGGACATCCGCGAGGCGCTCATCCGTGTGCAGACGGGCGGGAGAAACGGGAAGGTGCTGGTGAGCCCGGGCGGTGAGGTGGCCTAGTCCCTCCGGGCCTCAGCCGCCAAACAGAGCTCTATGGAAGTCGGGGTCCGCTTCCATCGTATCGCGGATGGCGCTTGCCGAGTGGCGCAGATGCAATCGCATGAGCCGCTCCGCCTCCAGCCCGTCTCCTTCCATGATGGCCTTCACCACTTTCTCGTATTCGGAGAAGGATGAAGCCGTACGCTTCGGCAGGAGCTTGTGCAGGCGCTCGCTCAACGCCGGATAGACAAGGCGGCTCGCGATTTCGGCGAGACGCATGTTGCCCGCGATTTCGAAGATGAGGTCGCGAAGCGCGCCGCG
Source organism: uncultured Rhodobiaceae bacterium (assembly GCA_913057645.1). GTDB lineage: Bacteria > Pseudomonadota > Alphaproteobacteria > Parvibaculales > Parvibaculaceae > Parvibaculum. Next base: position 7,089 of record CAJXOU010000077.1, read on the forward strand.
GATGGCCAGAAGCTCCGGGCCACCGGCACCCGCTGCAATCCGGAATTCCTCGATGAGCGCCGCAAGGCGGTCCCTGTAGTCGCCGCGATGAATGTTTCCGGCGGCAAGGCGCGCGGCGACGCCGTCGAGCCCCTCGCGCACCTCGAAATATTCGCGCACGTCACGCTCTGAAAAGCGGCGGACGACGGCGCCGCGATGCGGCAGCACATCGACGAGCCCCTCGCCCGTCAGCCGCCTGATCGCCTCGCGCACCGGCCCGGCGCTGATGCCGTATCGCTGCTGAAGGTCGGCGACGACAAGGCGCTGACCGGGCAGAAACGTGCCGTCCAGAATGGCGTCGCGCATCGCCTGGATCGTGGTTTCGACCACCGTGCCGGCCTGCCCGGGAAGAGGGATGACTTTCTGTTCCATGGCGCAATTATAGTATGATTTTTCGTCTTCTTCTCGGCCATTCTACGTTTATCTCGGTTCTTCCGAGCTTCTTCTCTTTGATTATCCTATAATCCTGTCTATATCGGGCATGGAGGGGCCGCGATGCGCTGCCCTGCAGCTACGGGGCATCGAGACCCCGGGCGGAGGGAGCCGGTGACATCGCAGCAGAATGAGGAGTCGCCGGCCGTACAAACGCCGGCTCCGGAAGAGAAGCGCCTTCCCCTCGGAACGGTCGTTTCCTATTCGTCGCTCAACCTGCCGGCGGCGGCCCTCGGCCTGCCGATCACGGTCTATCTGCCGCCCTTCTATGCGCAGGAGGCGGGCCTCGGCCTCGCGACGGTCGGCCTCGTCTTCACCCTCGCCCGGCTATGGGATGTCGTTACCGATCCGGTCATGGGGATGGTCGTCGACCGCTTTTCAACGCGCTGGGGCCGCTACCGTCACTGGATCGTGGGGGCCGCGCCGGTTCTCATGCTGGCGACGTGGTTTCTCTACCTGCCCGGTCCCGGCGAGCACGGCGCGGGTTATCTGCTCGGCTGGCTCATCGTTCTTTATGCCGCCTATACCGTCATCGCCATCGCGCACCAGTCCTGGGGCGCCGAACTCGCGCACTCCTATCACGAACGCTCGCGTCTCTATGGCTGGCGCGAACTCGTCGGCATCGGCGGCATGACCATCGTGCTGGCGCTCCCGGCGCTCATGGAGAGCACGGGCAGCGGCGACGCCTACAGCAAGATCGGCAGCATGGGCTGGTATCTGCTGATCCTGCTCCCCGTCACCACCTGGCTCATCGTCACGCGCGTGCCGGACGACGTTCCGGCGGCCAGGGGCACGACGATGGACATGAGGGCCGTCTTCCGGGCGATCTCCACGAATGCCGCGCTGCGCCGCTGCCTCGTCGCGGATTTCTCCTGCGCGCTCGCGACCGGCGTCACGGGCTCGACCTACATCTTTCTCGCGGTCTGGGTGTTCGAGGTGCCCAGCCATGCGAGCCTGATCCTGCTCGTCTATTTCATGGCGGGGCTCGCCATCGTGCCGCTCTGGATGCGGCTTTCCTACCGCTACGGCAAGCACACCACGCTTGCCATGGCGCTGCTCTACGCGTCGGTGATGCTGCTCGGATTCATCCTCGTGGCGGGTCCGGCAAACCTCACCGGCCTCTTCATCGTCACACTGGCCTATGGCTGCGCCTTCGGCGCCGCGCCGATGATCCTGCGGGCGCTGATCGCCGATGTCGCGGACATGGATGAGCTGATCACGGGGCAGAAGCGCGCCGGGCTTTTCTTCGCGCTCCTCACCAGCACCAACAAGGTCGGCGGCGCGCTTTCCGTATCGGTCTCCTATCTCGTTCTCGGCTGGATCGGCTTCGATCCGTCGGCGGAAACGAACAGCGCGGGCGCGATCAGCGGCCTGCTCTACACCTTCGCCTTCCTGCCCTCCGCCTTCTTCGCGCTCGCCATGTTCGCGCTGTGGCGCTACCCGCTCGACAAGACACGCCACGACCAAATCCGCGCCGAACTCGACGCGCGGTAGGCCGCTAAAGCTCCACCGCCTCTCCGATCCGTTCCATCTCCCGCACGATGTCGCGCAGGCGCGCCTTCTCTTCTTCCAGCAGCAGTTTCTCCTCGCTCCGCTTCAGCGCTGCCTGCGCGTGGCGCAGCGCGGCTTTACGGAAGCCGGGGCCGCCGAGTCCGGCGAGCGCCCGCAATGCCTTCAGCAGGCGAAGCTGCACTTCGAGGAGAGCCGCACCGTCGCGGGCGATGGGGGCAAAGGCATCGTCGAACATGTCGTCCACGGACAAGGGCGGCACATGGACGTTCGGGCAGGCGGGGTCGCCGTCTCCTTCCCGCTCCCCCTGTTCCGCCCAGGCGGCGAGGAGACGGAACTGACGCCCGACGATGTCGATGGCGGTGCCGGGATCGTTGACGCCGGGCGACAGCGCGCGCGAGGCGATTTCCGTCAGCACCACGAGGCCGAAGCGCGGATCGCCGTCGAAATTGCGCTGGTCGCCGACGACACAGGCATTGCGGAACGGCGCGAGGGTTTCCGATGCGGGTTCGCTCTCCGCCAGCCCGGCGATCCAGAGCAGGGGCCGGCGCGCATGGACATAGGCGCCGGGCAGCGCCGCGAGATAGACCGTCACCTCGCCTTCTTCCCCGGCATTGCGGCCGGCCTCGCACAGCGCCGACATGTCGACATGCTGCACATAGCCGGGGAGACCGGCATAAACGGGGATGGCGGAATCCGGGACATCGTCCTTGCCGTTTCGCAGCGGGCGGCCGCCCATGAACGGCGTGTTGGTCCGCTCCTCGAAGGCCGCGCGCGCCGCGCTCTCCACGTTCCGAGACGTCTCGTCGACCATGCCGAGACGCGCGAGATGATTGATCCAGCGCAGCAGCGCGATCACCATGATGAGGATGACGACGAGCGTCACCGCGAAGAGCATGGCGCGGCCCGAGGCGCCGTAGATATCCGTGTTGAGCGCGATGATGCCGACGAGGCTGTAGAGGAAGGCGCCGACGAAGACCGCAAGCACGTTCTGCGTGGTCGGATCCTCGCGGAGCAGTTTCGCGGCGCGCGGCGTGACATGGGCCGAGGCGGCGCTGTAGGCCGTGACCATGACGGTCAGCGAGAAGGTCGTGACCGCCAGCATGCTGGAAGCAAGGATATTGAGGATCGGGCCGACGGCTTCCGAGCCGATCTTGCCTGAGATTTCGGCGGGGATGACCCATTGCGCTCCCGCGGACAGAAGCGCGGTCACGACACCAAGCAGTGCGAAGAGCGAGGCACGAAACCATATCTGCCTTGCGAGCCGCAGCAGCAGCCAGCGCCATTTGGAGATCATGCGCTCCCGCCCCCGCTTTCCACCACGCTCAGCGATCCGTCCGTTTCGAGCACGACGGCGGAGGCCCGGGCAAGCTCTGCGATCCCGTTTTCCCTCAAGGCGGCGTCGATCTCCTCGCGTGTCACGCGCTCTTTCCGCATTGCGCCCTCAAGACAGGCGCCGTTCCGCACGAGAAGCGTCGGCTCGCTCTTGATGAGGTCGCGCACGCGGCGCGAGCGGACGGCGCCCCATGTGAGCACATATTGAAGGCAGATGAGCAGTGCGAGCGCGAGCACGCCTTCCGCCAGCGGCACCGAGCGGCTGAGCAACACGGTGGCAAGCGTCGAGCCCAGCGCAACGGTGACCACGAGATCGAAGGCATTCATCTTGCTGAGCGTGCGCTTGCCGGAGATGCGCAGGAAGACAATCAAGGCGGCATAAGCGGCGGTGCCGACGATGAGAACGCGCGCGATGCCGCTCCATGAGTCGAACAACATCGATCCCGTCATGCGCTGTTCTTTCTGCCAAAGTGCTGAAACGTGAGGCTTTCCACGGGAAACCAACGTTCCCGCGCGGTTTCCGTTCCGGAATTACATGTTGCGCCGCAGCATGAGCCGCGCTATCAACGCGCATCCAGACAGGACCCGGTGCAAATCCGGGTGGCTCTTCCGGCCGCCGATCCGCCGGGCAACCCGACACCCTCCACGCTTCCACGCGCAACCCGCCGGTTTCGCGCCGCTGGTTTTTTGTCGCTCTTTCCCCCGGATTTCGATGTTTTCAGTTACTGCGTACCGCCAGCAATGGCTCGGCAATATTCGCGGCGATGTCCTCGCCGGTCTCGTCGTTGCCCTCGCCCTCATTCCCGAAGCCATCGCCTTTTCGATCATCGCGGGCGTCGATCCGAAGATCGGGCTTTACGCCTCCTTCTCCATCGCCGTCATCGTCGCGATCACGGGCGGGCGGCCGGGCATGATCTCCGCCGCCACGGCGGCGACCGCCGTCCTCATGGTGACGCTGGTGAAGGATCACGGGCTGCAATATCTGCTGGCGGCGACGGTTCTCGCTGGATTGATGCAGATCGGCGCAGGGTTGCTGAAGCTCGGCTACGTGATGCGCTTCGTCTCGCGCTCCGTGATGACGGGGTTCGTCAATGCGCTGGCCATCCTGATCTTCATGGCGCAATTGCCGGAGCTGATCGGCGTGCCCTCGCTCACCTATGTCATGGTCGCGGCGGGGCTCGCCATCATCTATCTCTTTCCGATGCTGACCAAGGCGATCCCCTCGCCGCTCATCTGCATCGTCGTGCTGACGGCGGTGGCGATCTATTTCGGCTTCGACATCCGCACCGTCGGCGACATGGGCGAACTGCCTTCCACGCTGCCCGTGTTTCTGATCCCGCAAATTCCGTTCAATCTCGAAACGCTGACGATCATCCTGCCCTATTCGGCGGCCGTCGCTGCTGTCGGCCTGCTTGAGTCGCTGATGACGGCCTCCATCGTGGACGACCTCACCGACACGCCGAGCGACAAGAACCAGGAATGCATCGGCCAGGGCATCGCCAACACGGCTACCGGTTTCATCGGTGGCATGGCGGGCTGCGCCATGATCGGCCAGTCGATGATCAACGTGAAGTCCGGCGGGCGCGGGAGGCTCTCGACCTTCTGCGCCGGCATCTTCCTGCTCTTCATGATCGTCGTGCTCGGCGACTGGGTGAAGCAGATCCCGATGGCGGCCCTCGTCGCGATCATGATCATGGTGTCGATCGGCACATTCAGCTGGTCGTCGATCCGCAACCTGCGCCATCATCCACGCAGCTCCTCCGCCGTCATGCTGGCAACCGTTGTCGTGGTCGTGTTCACGCATAATCTCGCGCTCGGCGTGCTGACCGGCGTTCTCCTTTCCGGCCTTTTCTTCGCCTGGAAGATCGCGCAGATTTTCCGCGTCACCTCCACGCTTTCGGAAGACGGCCGCGAGCGGGTCTATGTGATCGAGGGGCAGATATTCTTCGCTTCGGCGGATGATTTCCTTGCCGCGTTCGACTTCAGGGAAGCGCTGGAGCGCGTCGTCATCGACGTCAGCCGCGCGCATATCTGGGATATTTCAAGCGTCGCGGCGCTCGACATGGCGGTGCTGAAATTCCGGCGCGACGGGGCCACCGTCGAGATCGTCGGGCTCAACAAGGCGAGCGAGACCATCGTCGACCGGCTGGCGATCCATGACGAGCCCGGCGCACTCGAAAAGCTGATGGGGCATTGAGGGAGGAAATGATGACGGGAAAAATCGTCGCACTGGTGGACGGCTCCATCTATTCGCACAGCGTTTGCGAGAACGCGGCCTGGGTCGCGGCGCGGACGGGCGCGCAGATCGAACTTCTGCATGTGCTCGGGCGGCGCGACAGCGCGGAGGCCTCCGACCTCAGCGGCAGCCTCGCGCTCGGCGCGCGCAGTGCGCTGCTCGAAGAACTGACACAGCTCGACGAACAGCGCGCGAAGCTGCAGCAGCAGCGCGGCCGCGCCATTCTCGAGGACGCCAGGGCCGTGATCGCCGCGGCGGGCGTCACCAATGTCACGGCGCGGCTTCTGATCGGCGACATTCTGGAATTGGCGGCGGAAAGCGAAGCCGATGCGGAAATGATCGTGATCGGCAAGCGGGGCGAGGCGGCGGACTTCACCGGGCGTCATCTCGGCTCGAACATCGAGCGGATCGTGCGCGCGAGCCACAAGCCGGTCTTCGTCGCCGCCCGCGCGTTTCGGGCACCGAAGCGTTTCCTGATCGCCTTCGATGGCGGCGCGAGCAGCATCAAGGCGGTCCAGCATATCGCCGCGAGCAAGCTGTTCGCGGGCCTCGAATGCCGGCTGCTGATGGCGGGCAGGAGCACGCCGGAGCTTCGCGGCAAGCTCGACGAGGCCTGCGTCCAGCTCAATGCGGCAGGCTATGACGCCAGGGCCGACATCACCGCGCAGGCGCCGGAAGCCGCAATCTCGGAACTGGTGGAAGCGGAGGGGATCGACCTGCTGGCGATGGGCGCCTATGGCCACTCGCACATCCGCAACCTCATCATCGGCTCGACGACAACCGAGATGATCCGCTCCTGCCGGATACCGGTCGTGCTGTTCCGCTGAGGCTCAGATCAGTCCGCCCATCGGCGAGGAGGGATCGGCGTATTTCTTCTTCGGCATCCGTCCCGCGAGATAGGCGAGGCGCCCGGCTTCGACCGCGAGCTTCATCGCGCGGGCCATCTTGATCGGGTCCTTCGCTTCCGCGATCGCCGTGTTCATGAGCACGCCGTCGACACCGAGCTCCATCGCGATGGCGGCGTCCGATGCCGTGCCGACGCCCGCGTCGACCAGTACCGGCACTTTCGACTGTTCGACGATGAGCCGGATGTTGATCGGGTTCTGGATGCCGAGGCCCGAGCCGATGGGCGCGGCGAGCGGCATGATCGCGCAGCAGCCCATGTCCTCCAGCTTCTTCGCCATGATCGGGTCGTCGGTGCAATAGACCATGACCTCGAAGCCGTCCTTCAGCAGCGCTTCGGCGGCGCGCAGCGTTTCGATCATGTCGGGATAAAGCGTCTTCTGGTCGCCCAGCACTTCGAGCTTCACCAGATTCCAGCCGCCCGCTTCGCGCGCGAGGCGGAGCGTGCGCACGGCGTCTTCCGCCGTATAGCAGCCGGCCGTGTTCGGCAGGTAGATCACCTTTTTCGGGTCGATGTAATCGACGAGCATCGGCTCGTCCGGGTTCGTCACGTTCACGCGGCGCACGGCAACGGTGACGATCTCCGCGCCCGCGGCCTCCACGGCGGCGGCGTTTTCGGCGAGGTCCTTGTATTTGCCGGTGCCGACGATAAGGCGCGACTTCAACTTGCGGCCCGCCACGACGAAGCTGTCCTCGCCGTCCGGGGCCGGGGTCTCGATGCGCGCTGCCGCTTCCGTCACTTCCGTTACTCCATTCCGGGCGGCCTCAGCCGCCGCCGACAAAATTCACGATCTCGATGCGGTCGCCTTCCGCAAGCGCGACCTCCCCATAGGCCGAGCGCGGGACGATTTCGAGGTTTCGCTCCACCGCGATCTTCTGCGGTTTCAGCCCGAAGCTCTCGACAAGGCCGAGGACCGTGATCGGGCCTTCGACGTCGCGCAATTCGCCGTTCACCGTGAGCTTCATGTCGTCCTTAACGCCTCTCCACTGGCCGGATAATGGGTGAGCGGGCCCTCAACTTCAAGGCGCCGCGGGTGCCGTTAAGGAAGCTCCAAACCCTTGGGCTTCCAAGGCTTTTACTGGCCCGGCTAGTCCCGTATAAAGAAGGCCTCGATTCGAGGGGCAAAGCGGGCTTCGGGGCATCACATTTTCGCCCTTTTGCCACAAGATACGTTCCCCTCCATAACCCGCCCGCAGGCCACCGCGCCCCGGGCAAGACGACGCGCAAGGAAGCCTTCCACCCGATGGCCAGATCCAGTTCCAAAGCGGCCCCGAAAGCACCGGCGAAACCGGTCTATGTGCTCAACGGGCCGAACCTGAACCTGCTCGGCCAGCGGGAACCGGAAATCTATGGCTCGACGACGCTTGCCGACATCGAAAAGCAGGTGAAGGCGAAGGCGAAGTCGCTTGGTCTCGGTGTCGTCTGCCGCCAGTCGAACCACGAAGGCGACCTTGTCGACTGGATACAGGAGGCGCGGGAGAAAGCCGCCGCCGTGATCCTGAACGCGGCCGCCTATTCGCATACCTCGATCGCGATCCACGACGCGCTGGCGACGCTCGACATTCCGGTGATCGAGGTGCACATCTCGAATGTCTATAAGCGCGAGAGCTTCCGTCATCATTCGACCGTGTCGTCGGTCGCGACGGGCGTCATCTGCGGCCTCGGCACCATTGGCTACGAGCTGGCGCTCGAAGCCGTGAAAAGCAAACTGTAAGGACATCGGCCTTGGCATCGAAAACCCCGCCGCCCAGCGGCAATGGCAACAGCAACGGCAAGTCCGCGAGTAAACAGGAAAGCAAGAAGAGCGAGATGAGCAAAGCAGGCGTCGACCAGGAACTGATCCGGCAGCTCGCCGCCCTCCTCACGGAGACGGATTTGAGCGAGATCGAAATCGAGACGGACAATCTGAAGCTGCGCGTGGCGCGGCAGGTGACGGCGACGGTCGCGCATGTCGCGCCCTCGGCGCCCGCCCCCGCGGCGGCGTCCGCCCCGGCCGCGGCGCCCACCGCCGCCGAAGCCGCGTCCCATCCCTGCGCCGTCGCCTCGCCGATGGTCGGCACCGCCTAGCTCCCCCCCGCGCCCGGCGCCCCAACCCTCCTCCCGCCCGCCCCCAACCTCCGCACGTGCCAAGCGACTCCCACCCTCCACGCCACCAACACGACGCACCACTCTCCGGCCCCCCTCTCCGCGACGCCCACCCCTGCCCTCGCGCACC
>CAJXOU010000078.1 GCA_913057645.1 uncultured Rhodobiaceae bacterium
CATCGGGAGCCCCGGGGCGCCGGGATGCGTTACCTTCCCGGCGGCGCAGGCACCGCCCGGCTCTCCCGCACCGGACGCTCCGGATGCGCCCCTCCGGTGAGAACCGGTCCCACAAAAATGGGGGCGCGCAAGCAGAGGGGGATAAGTTTTTTCGCGGTCAGACCCCATGCTTCTCACGATAGGCGAAAGCCGAGAGGAGAAAGCGCGCGCCGTAAATGAGCGCATTTGCGTCGACCGCATGGCCGAGGCCGGGGATCGGAATGCCCTGACAGGCGACGCCTGCTTCAGTAAGTGCCTTCACCGAAGTCATCATGCCGTAGAGCGGCGCGAGATCGTCCTGTTCGCCATGAACGAGCATGACCGGCGGCTTCGACGTGATTTCGGAGGAAAGTCTGTCCGCGCCGACGAGGCCTCCCGAATAGCCGAGTACAGCGGCAGGCGCGACGGCGCGGCGAAGGCCGAGATGCAGCGCCATGACGGTGCCCTGACTGAAGCCGACCAGCGCGAGACGCGAGGCATCGAGATTTTCGCGCGCGAGTTCCGCGTCGATGAAATCATGGAGGGCCGGCGCGACGGCGACGGCATCGTCGTAGAGACGCGGGTCACCCGCCGGGCGCTTGCCGATCCACTGGAAGCCGCCGTCCTTCGCGGGCGTCGACCCATCCGGCGCGACGAAGGCGACATTCGGCATGGAGGACTGCCAATAGTCGGCGAAGGACATGAGGTCCGCGCCGCTCGACCCGTAACCGTGCAGGAAGACGACGAGCCATTCCGCCTTGCCCGATTGTGCGGGGCGGCGGAGGGCGGAGAGGGTCATTCCTTCCGGCCTTCTGCGTAACCCTTCAGCCGCGCGCTCGCTTCGTTCAGTATCGCGTCCTGCTTGCAGAAGCAGAAGCGCGCGAGGTGACGCGGCGCATCGGGCGATGAATAGAAGGCCGAGAGCGGAATGGCGGCGACCTTCGCCTTCACCGTGATCTCGCGGCAGAACTCGTCATCCGTGCCGTTGAAACCGAGGGGACGGAAATCGGCGGAGATGAAATAGGTGCCGTCGGCGGGGAGCACGCCGAAGCCCGCTTCCCTCAAGCCCTTCGCGAGCAGGTCGCGCTTCGCCTCGAGCGATGACGCGAGGCCCGCGAAATAATCGTCGTCCTTGCCGAGACCATAGGCGACCGCGGACTGAAGCCCCGGCGGCGTGGTGAAGGTAACGAACTGGTGCGTCTTCGCGACGACCTCCATCAGATGCGCGGGGCCGGTGACGTAGCCGATCTTCCAGCCCGTGAGCGAGAAGGTCTTGCCGGCGGAACCGATGCGCAGGCAGCGCTCGCGCATGCCGGGCAATGTCATCAGCGGGACGTGCGTATGGCCCGAGAAGACGAGATGCTCATAGACCTCGTCGCAGACGGCATAGGCGTCGTGGCGTTCGATGAGCCCGGCGAGGGTTTCGAGTTCCTCTCGCGTGAAAACCTTGCCGATCGGATTCATCGGCGTGTTGATCACGACGAGCTTGGTCCTGTCCGAGAAAGCGGCTTCGAGCTTCTCAAGCGGCAGCGACCAGTGCGGCGGTTCGAGCGGCACGGCGACGACTTTCGCGCCCGCGGCCTCGATGACCGGGCGATAGCTGTCATAGGCGGGCTCGAAGATAATCGCCTCGTCGCCCGGATTGAGCAGGGCCGTCAGGCAATCGTTCAGCGCCTCGGTCGCGCCGGAGGTCACCATGACTTCCTTCTGCCAGTCGACATCGAGGCCGTAGAAACGCCTGTTCGCGGCCGCGACGGCCTGGCGGAGCGCAGGCACCCCCATCATGGGCGGGTACTGGTTCGGGCCATCGAGGATCGCCCTGGCGGCGGCGGCACGGACATCGTCCGGACCTTCGTCGTCGGGGAAGCCCTGCCCCAGATTGATGGCGTCGTGTTCGGCGGCAAGCGCCGACATGACCGTGAAGACGGTCGTACCGAGAGCCGAAAAGACGCTGTTTGCCGTCCGCATCCTGTCCGTTCCGCTTTTTTTACAGAATTTTCCGCCTTAATTGCTGCCCGGGTTGTCGCGGGCATGGCGCGGGCTGTCAATCTCCGCTCAAATGCCAGCCTGCAGGCGGCTTTTTCCGTGCAGAAGGGTTGGTTAAGGTACCGCCTGTTTTTTGCTCACATAGCCTGTTTTTTATGCAGTTTTACTGATTAAAATGCAGGCATCCTGTAACGGACAGGATTTCAACCCATTGATTTCAAAGGGTTTTAGACCTTTCCCGCTGTTGGCATGAGCCGTGCTATTCCTCTGGCACATGGTTGCGGGCGGCGAGCCCATGATTAAGGAAGTCAGCGAATGAAAAAGATCGAGGCGATCATCAAGCCGTTCAAGCTCGACGAGGTGAAAGAGGCGCTCCAGGAAGTCGGCCTTCAGGGCATCACCGTGACGGAAGCCAAGGGCTTCGGCCGGCAGAAGGGGCACACCGAACTCTATCGCGGTGCCGAATATGTCGTCGACTTCCTGCCCAAGGTGAAAATCGAAGTCGTGCTGAACGACGAAATGGTGGCAAAGGCCGTGGAGGCGATTCAGCAGGCCGCGCGCACGGGCCGCATCGGCGACGGCAAGATTTTCATTTCGAATGTCGAGGAGTCGATCCGTATCCGCACCGGCGAAACCGGAGCAGAGGCAATCTAGGGGGCGTATTTGACGAGCACGACATAGGACAACCGCCCGGCGCGCGGCAGCCAGACGAGGGCTGTGGCGCGGCATATCTCGCAACGGGCGAGCACTGCGAACCGAACGAACATTCCGACGCAACAAGCGGGGCGAAAGCCCACCGGACGAACCCCTAAAGGACAACAGGGAAAGAGGATCAAATGGCTGGCAAATCTATTCAGGACGTCATCAAGGAGAAGGACGTCAAGTACATCGACCTGCGCTTTACCGACCCGCGCGGCAAGATGCAGCACGTCACCTTCGACATCGGTTTCTGCGATGACGACTTCTGGGCCGAAGGCACGATGTTCGACGGTTCGTCCATCGCCGGCTGGAAGGCGATCAACGAGTCGGACATGGTTCTGCTGCCCGATACGGCGACGGCGACCATCGACCCCTTCTACGCCCAGACGACGCTCTCCGTGTTCTGCGACGTTCTCGAGCCGTCGACGGGCGAGCCCTATGGCCGCGACCCGCGCGGCACGGCGAGGCTTGCCGAAGCCTATGTGAAGTCGAGCGGCATCGGCGACTCGATCGTGTTCGGCCCGGAAGCCGAGTTCTTCATCTTCGACGACGTGAAGTTTTCCACGAGCCCCTACAAGACGGGCTTCGAAGTCGACTCGGTCGAACTGCCGACCAACTCCGACACGGCCTACGAGACCGGCAACCTCGGTCACCGCCCGCGCACGAAGGGCGGCTACTTCCCGGCCAACCCGATCGATTCCTGCCAGGACCTGCGCGGCGAAATGCTGACGGTCATGGAAGAGATGGGCGTGAAGATCGAGAAACATCACCACGAGGTTGCCGCCGCTCAGCATGAGCTCGGAACGAAGTTCCAGACGCTGACGACGGCCGCGGATCACATGCAGATCTACAAATACGTGATCCACAATGTCGCGCAGGCGTTCGGCAAGACGGCGACCTTCATGCCGAAGCCGGTTTTCGGCGACAACGGCTCGGGCATGCACTGCCATCAGTCGATCTGGAAGGACGGCAAGCCGCTCTTCGCCGGCAACAAGTATGCCGACCTGAGCCAGGAATGCCTCTGGTACATCGGCGGCATCCTGAAGCATGCGAAGGCGCTCAATGCCTTCACGAACCCCTCGACCAACAGCTACAAGCGCCTGGTTCCGGGCTACGAAGCCCCCGTGCTGCTCGCCTATTCGGCGCGCAACCGCTCGGCCTCCTGCCGCATTCCGCACGGCACGTCGCCGAAGTCGAAGCGCATCGAGATCCGCTTCCCCGATCCGACGGCGAACCCCTATCTCGCCTTTGCCGCGATGACCATGGCCGGTCTCGACGGCATCGAGAACAAGATCGATCCGGGCGGGCCGATGGACAAGAACCTCTACGATTTGCCGCCGGAAGAGCTGAAGGAAATCCCGACGGTTGCCGGTTCGCTCCGCGAAGCCCTGACGTCGCTCGATGCCGACCGCGCCTTCCTCACGAAGGGCGGCGTGTTCACCGACGACCAGATCGAGGGTTACATGGAGCTGAAGTGGGAAGAGTGCATGCGTTACGAAATGACGCCGCACCCGGTCGAGTACGACATGTACTATTCGTGCTGATCACAGAACTTCGAGAGAAAAGAAGGGCCGGAGCGAAAGCTCCGGCCCTTCTGCCTTGAACGCGCACAAAATCAATCAGTCTTCGCGGAGTTCGAAACGAACGCCGCAAATATCGACGGTGTTGCCCTCCACCGGCAAGCCGATCTCCCGCGCGCGCCCGAGAGCCGCTTCGGGGTCCGCCATCGCGAGTTCGATGCCGACGACGCCGGTGCCGTCTTCATCCACGGGCTCGACGAAGCGGACGGTGCCGCGCGCGAGGCGGAGTTCCGGTCCGCCCTCGCCTTCTTCCACCTTCGCGTCGAGAAGCTCGCCCCAGCGGGCAGCGAGCGCGGCGGGCGCCACCGTCTGGATCGACGCGCCGCGGATCGCGGTCGCGTTGAGGCTCTTCGCGTTCCGCCAGTCCTTGCCGGCGGGCGGCCAGTCGCTGTCGCGGCTGAACCAGTCCCCGACGCCGGTCACGGAATCGATCGAGGTCAGCACGCCGCCGAAATCCGCCGGATGAAAATGGGTAAAGACGTAGCGCTTGTCCATCGCCGCGATCTGGCGCGCGCCGAGAGCGAGAACGCGCCCGCGATGGGCCAGCGCGTCTTCCACTTCGAAGATGAGCATGTAGCCCGCGTCGCCGCCGCGACGGTGGAGATAGCGAAGCGCCGACGCATCGTCCTTGACGGGCTGCACGACTTCGAGAAACTCCCCGCCGACCGGCATCACCGCATTGACGAGACCGAAGACGGCAACCTCGGGATCCCTGTAGGCGACCTTCAGTCCAAGGACCTTCTCGAGCCGGTCGACAACCGGCTCGAGATCATGTGCGACGAGCGCAATCTGACGAAGCCACATATTACCCCCTCCCTTCTTGTTGCGGCGAGGTTGCCCGCGCCGCAGGCCATCGTCAAGCGGCCCCGGACCGCACAGCGCGCCGCATTTCGTCCGTCTACGAATGATTTCATATCGGTCAGCATGGCTGACTCATGAGCGTTACGGGAAACCCCTATTCCAGTTGACCTTTCCGCGCGTTCGGGCGTAGCATTTTCCTGTCTAACGAAGGAGGAGGTTTAGAAGATGGCTCCACCGACGCAGTTCAACATCACTTGAACGACAAGACGATAGAGACACATCGCCAAGTTCTGACGCTGTTCACAGGCGCGTCCGGTCAGAAAATCTTATAGGCCAGGAAAAAGCGCAAAGACACACTGACGCCAGTTCGTGCTGATTGAGCGCGCAGGCAAAAAGGCAATGGAGAAAAGCCCGGCTCTTTAGTGCGGGCGAGTGCGAAAAGCACATCCGACAGCAACCCCGCAAGGAACGCCCGACAGGAAATCCGGGGCTTCCGTTTGAGCGGGGTTGCGCCGATAGCACCTTCCCTTTCCGAAATCTCCCCAATCCCCGTTCGCTCCTCTCCCGCGACACCCTTTCGCGTGTGCTGCTGCGCGCGCTCCGGAGTCTCCCGCATGATCCACCGACCATGTTTCTTCATCGTCACCGGCGGTCCAGGCGCCGGAAAAACATCGCTGATCGAGGCGCTCGCCGCCCTCGGCTATCCGACCGTCGAGGAGGCGGGACGCCGGATCATCCGCGAGCAAAAGGCGGCCGGAGGCACGGCAACGCATGACGGCGACCGCCTCGCCTACCGCGCGCTGATGTTCCGCGATGCGCTCGACACTTTCGCGGAGATGGAAAGCGAGAACGGTCCGGTCTTCTTCGACCGGGGCCTGCCCGATCTCATCGGCTACAGCCGCCTCATCGGCGCGGCTGTTCCGGAAACGCTTGGCGATGCCGTCGCGCGGTACCGCTACAACAGCGTCGTTTTCATCGCGCCCCCATGGCAGGCGATCTACGGCCACGACACAGAGCGGAAGCAGGACTTCGCGGAAGCCGTGGCGACTTGCGAAGCCATGCGCGAGGCCTATGAGGAAGCGGGTTATGCCCTTGCCGACCTGCCGCTGACATCGGTCGAAGAGCGCGTCCGCTTCGTGCTGAAACGGGTTCAGACAGGTGGCGCGGAGGAAACCCAATCGGGCGAGACACCGGGCTCGATGCCGAAGACGACGGATCCCAGGGCATAGGCGGCGAGCACGATCAGAATCACAAAGGTGAGATTGAGCCACATGCCGACCTTCGCCATGTCGGGCAGCGCGATGCGTCCGCTGCCGAAGACGATGGCGTTGGGTGGCGTGCCGACCGGCAGCATGAAGGCGCAATTCGCCGCCATGGCGGCAGGGACAAGGAGAAGGAGCGGGTTCTCGCCGATGGAGATGGCGACGGCGGCGATCACCGGCAGAAAGGTCGCTGCCGTCGCCGTGTTGCTCGTGAGTTCGGTCAGCAGCAGAATGAAGGCGCAGACGAAGGCGACGAGAAGGAGAAGCGGGATGGCGTCCGCGCCGTCGAACATGGTGCCGAGCCATTGCGCGACGCCCTGCCCGTCGATGGCGCTGGCCAGGCTGAGGCCGCCGCCGAAAAGCAGGAAAACGTCCCAGGGCGCCCGCTTCGCCGTCTCCCAGTTCATCAGGAACTCGCCCTTGCGGAGATCGACCGGCGTGAGGAAGAGAAGCAGGCCGCCCGCAAGCGCTATCCCTGTGTCGGAAATCAGCGGAAAGACCTCGACCAGCAGAGGCTGCGTAATCCAGCCGAGCGCCGTCGCCACGAAGATGATCCCGACATATTTCTCCGGCCTTGTCAGCGCGCCGAGCTTGCCCCGTTCGGCGGCGATCACATCCGCCACGCCGTGAACCTCCATGTCCCTCATTCGGAAGATCACGCGGGTCATCAGGAACCAGGCGAGCGGCACCCCGACAAGGACGACGGGGACGCCGACGAGCATCCATTGCGCGAAGCCGATGCGGAAGCCATAGGTCTGGTTCAGGAAGGCGGCGAGCAGCGCGTTGGGCGGCGTCCCGATCAGCGTGCCGAGACCGCCGATGGTCGAGCTGTAGGCGACGGCGAGAAGCAGCACGAGCGCAAAGGTGCCGGCATGGCGCTTGTCCTCCTCGCCTTGCGCCTGCGCTTCGAGGAGCGCGATGACGGACAGCGCGATGGGCAGCATCATCAGCGCCGTCGCCGTGTTCGACACCCACATGCTGAGAAAGGCGGAGGCGATCATGAAGCCGCCGACGATGCGCGAGGGCTCCGTGCCCATGAGCCCGATGAGGCCGAGCGCGATGCGCCGGTGGAGGCCCCATCGCTCCATGGCGAGCGCAATGAGGAAGCCACCGAAGAAGAGGTAGATGATCGGATGCGCATAGGGCGCGGCCGCCGACCGGATATCAGCGATGCCGAGAAGCGGGAAGAGCACCATCGGAAGAAGCGAGGTGGCCGGGATCGGGATCGGCTCGGTGATCCACCAGACCGCCATGAGGGCGGCAACGCCCGCCGTCCGCCAGCCGAGCTCGCCGAGCCCTTCGGGTGCGGGCAGCACGAGCGTCAGCAGGAGGAGCGCCGGCCCGGCGACCCAGCCCGTGATCTGGCGGCGGCCGAAGCCGACCTTGTGTCCTTCAACCCGCTCCATGCCGCCCGTCCGCTCAGCGCTCGAGCGCGGCGGCGGTCTTCGCCTCGTTCTTCGCGTAGTTCCGGAAGGCGGAGAAGACGCCCATCTTCGGGTCCGGGTCCTTTCCGGCGCCCATGCGGAGGAGCTGCAGGCAGAACCAGCCCTGCTGGCCCCAGCCGTTCATCGCCTTGATGAGATTGACGGGGCTGTGGGGACCGAGGAAGCCGGGCCCGAGGCGCAATGTCTTTTCGTAGGCCGGCGTTTCCGTCGCCGCGCCGGAAAGGAGCTTTCCGGGAATGCCGGGATCGACGCAGAGCGGGCGCGCAATGCCGACGACGTCCATGGTGCCGCTCGCGAGCGCCGCGTTCATGCCCTCGACCGTCCGGAAACCGCCGGTGACCATCAACGGCATCGTCACGGCGGCGCGGATGTCCTTCGCATATTCGAGGAAATAGGCCTCGCGCGCGATGGTGCTCTCGCGGCGGACTTCCGACTTCTCCGGATGCAGCGTCATGTCGTCCATGCCGACCAGGCGCGGCTGCTCGTACGTGCCGCCCGACACCTCCAGCAGATCGAGCCCTTCGGCGTTCAGCCATGCCGCGACGCGGATCGCATCCTCGTGGCTGAAACCGCCGCGCTGGAAATCGGCCGAGTTGAGCTTCACCGAAACCGGGAAGTCGGTGCCGACGGCGGCGCGGACCGCGCGCACGATTTCGAGAAGAAGCCGCGCGCGGTTCTCGAGGCTGCCGCCCCACTCGTCGGTACGCGCATTCACATCCGGCGAGAGGAACTCCGAAATGAGGTAGCCATGCGCGCCGTGAATCTGCACGCCGGTGAAGCCCGTGTCGCGCGCCACGGAAGCGGCATGGGCAAAGCGGCGGATGACGTCCTCGATCTCGGCCCCCGTCATGGCGCGCGGCTTGCCGAACTGCGCGCCCGGCATGTCGAGCGGCTTGGCGGAGGGGGCGACCGGCTCCTTGTTCACGAGCGCGGGCGTCTGGCGGCCGGCATGCGAAATCTGCATCCAGAGATGGGCGCCATTTGCGGTGCCCGCTTTCGCGAAGTCCCGGAGGGCGGCTATCGCCTCGTTCGATTGCTCACCGTCGATCGCGACGTTGCCTGGACGCTCCATGTAACGGCGGTCGACCTGGACATTGCCGGTGAGGAGCATGCCGGCGCCGCCGTCCGCCCAGCGGCGATAGAGGCGCGTATGGGCTTCCGTCGCCCGGTTGCGGCCGTCGCCGAGACCTTCCGTCATCGCACCCTTGGCGAGCCGGTTCTTCAGCGTGGCGCCGCAGGGCAGCGTGAGCGGAGACGAGATGTCGGCGGTCATGGCAAGTTCCTCCCGGCCTTCGGAATAGCGATCCGCGAATGTGGCACATCCCGGCCGGAGGGGAAAACGCTCAGGCGGGACAGAAGAGCACCCTCTGCCGCTCGCAGGCAGCGAGCCGGTGGATATAGCAGTGGCGATAGTCCTGATCTTCGAACAGCGCGAGCACGGCGTTTCTGTTTGGATAGGCCCCTGCCACCACGAAGTCCCAATCTTCTTGATCGCCGATGAAAGAACCCCCGAACGGCGCAAGCAGGAGAAAACGTCCTCCCACCTTCTCGAGAGCCGGCGCACTCACGGCGGCATAGCGCGAGAAGGCTTCCTGCCCGGAGCAAGGCGTTTCACCGCTCTTTGGGTCATATTGGGCCTCTGCCCGAAACTTGAAGAAATTGAGCACCGTAACGGGCGCATCTTCGGGCAGATTCAGAAGTGCCTGCCACTGCGCGCGGGCGGGCACTCCCCTACCCTCGCCATAGGCCGCGATCAGGTTTTCGATCCGCAGATCCAGTGTGCCTTGCCGGTCGGGACTGGTGCTCATGGCCACCTCCTGTTATTTTACATGTGTAAAATATTTGGAAATGCGACACATGTCAAAAACCGCAAAGTCCGAGCGTACCCGCACCGAAATCCTCGACGCCGCCTGGGCGCTGATCGCCGAGCGCGGCGCCTCCGTCTCGCTGGGCGAGGTCGCGGCAGCAGCCGGTATCACGCGGCAGTCGGTCTATGTGCATTTCGGCACGCGGGGCGGCCTTCTCCTCGCTCTCGTCCGCCGCGCCGACGAGCGCGCCGACATCTGGAAGAAGTTCGATGCCGCATTCGCCACTCCCAACCCGCGGGAGCGCTTTCGCGCCTGCCTTGCGGTATGGTTCGACTTCGTGCCTCATATCTATCCGGTCGCGAGCGACCTGATCCGCCTGCGCGCCACGGACGACGAAGCGGCCGCGGCCTGGGACGACCGGATGAACGATCTGAGACAGGCCTTCCGGCAACTCATCCGCGGCCTCGACAAGGCAGGCGAGCTCGCTGGACAATGGAACGTCACAAAAGCGGCGGACTTCCTCTGGGCCGGCACATCGGTCGAGAACTGGGGTCTCCTCACGCGGGATTGCGGCTGGAGCGCGAGCCACGCCGCGAAAACGATCGCGGCCGCGCTGGAACGCGCACTTCTCAGGTGAATGGGCTATAAGGCGGGGCAAGCGGGTGCGATTGGCCCCGGGGCCGCCCCGCCCTACAATCCTGACTGATTCTCTCACACAAAGTTCCGAGTTCATGGCCGCCCGCAAGACGCGCAAATCCGACGACACCGACGATCTCTTTTCCTCTGCGCCGAGCACGCCGAAGCAGGCCGCTCCGAAGAGCAAACCGGCCGCCAAATCGGCTACGAAGAGCGACGGCACCTATACGGCGAAGGACATCGAGGTTCTCGAGGGACTCGAGCCCGTGCGCCGGCGGCCGGGCATGTATATCGGCGGCACCGACGAGAAGGCACTTCACCACCTCTTCGCCGAAGTCCTCGACAACTCGATGGACGAAGCCGTTGCGGGTCACGCAACCTGGATCGATGTGACGCTCGAAGAAGACGGAAGTCTGACAGTCGCGGACAACGGGCGCGGCATTCCGGTCGATCCGCATCCGAAGTTCAAGAACAAGTCGGCGCTGGAAGTCATTCTCACGACGCTCCATTCGGGCGGCAAGTTCGGCGGCAAGGCCTACGAGACATCGGGCGGTCTGCATGGCGTCGGCGTTTCGGTGGTGAATGCGCTTTCGGATCGGCTCCATGTGGAAGTGGCGCTGAACCAGACTCTCTACACGCAGACCTATGAGCGCGGCGCGCCGAAGACGAAGCTCGTCAACGAAGGCAAGGTTCACAACCGGCGCGGCACGAAGATCACCTTCCACCCGGACGCGGAAATCTTCGGCAAGGGCGCGCATTTCATTCCCAAGCGCCTCTACAAGATGGCGCGCTCCAAGGCCTATCTCTTCGGCGGGGTGGAAATCCGCTGGAACTGCGCGGCCGGACTGATCGGCGAGAAGGACGATACGCCGGCAAACGACGTGCTGCATTTCCCGGGCGGCCTCGTCGACTATCTCAAGGCCTCGATCAACGGTTACGACACGGTGACGGCGGAGCCGTTTACGGGGAAAGTATCGAAGGCCGGCAATCACGGCTCCGTCGAATGGGCGATTGCCTGGTTCGGCGGCGGCGACGGTTTCCTCAATTCCTATTGCAACACGGTACCGACATCCGAAGGCGGCACGCATGAGGCCGGGCTCCGTGCGGCGCTCACCAAGGGCCTCAAGGCCTATGGCGAGATGGTCGGCAACAAGAAGGTCGGCCAG
This sequence comes from uncultured Rhodobiaceae bacterium, assembly GCA_913057645.1. Taxonomy (GTDB): domain Bacteria; phylum Pseudomonadota; class Alphaproteobacteria; order Parvibaculales; family Parvibaculaceae; genus Parvibaculum. Next base: position 11,402 of record CAJXOU010000078.1, read on the forward strand.
GTGCAGGCGGACGATCTGCTCGGCACGGCAGGTGCGATGCTTTCCGTCTTCATCCGCGAACCGGAATTCCAGGGACAGACCAAGGAAAAGCTCGCCAGTGCCGAGGCACAGCGGCTTGTCGAGCGCGCGATCGGCGACCATTTCGATCACTGGCTGACCGCCGCCCCACAGCAGGCGAACAAGCTGCTCGACTGGGTGATCGACCGGGCCGACGAGCGCCTGAGGCGGAGGCAGGAAAAAGACGTGGCGCGGAAAAGCGCAACGCGAAAGCTGCGCCTGCCCGGCAAGCTCGCCGATTGCTCGCAATCGGCCGCGGACGGCTCTGAAATCTTCATCGTCGAAGGCGACAGCGCCGGCGGATCCGCGAAGCAGGCGCGCGACCGCGCAAGCCAGGCGATCCTGCCGCTCCGGGGCAAGATCCTCAACGTTGCCAGCGCAAGCGGCGCCAAGCTCGCTCAGAACCAGCAGATATCGGATCTCATCCAGGCGCTCGGCGTCCGCACGGGCAGTCACTACCGGGACGAAGACCTGCGCTACGACAAGATCATCATCATGACCGACGCCGATGTCGACGGCGCACATATCGCATCGCTTCTCATTACCTTCTTCTACCGGGAGCTACCCGCGCTCATAAGAGCGGGTCATCTCTATATGGCCGTGCCGCCGCTCTACAAGATCACGCAGGGCGGCAAGACGCTCTATGCGCGCGACGACGCCCACAAGGACGAACTTGTGAAGAAGGAGTTCACCGGCAAGGGCAAGATCGAGGTAAGCCGCTTCAAGGGTCTCGGCGAGATGATGCCCGCACAGCTCAAAGAGACGACAATGGCGCGCGGCAAGCGAACGCTGATGCGCGTGATCGTGCCGGACGACGAAGCGAAGGAAACGGCCGGCGCCATTGACCGCCTGATGGGCAACAAACCTGAACTGCGATTCCAGTTCATTCAGGAACGCGCCGAGTTCGCCCACGATCTCGATATCTGAGACGTCTCAGGAAGATGCGCGCGCCGCGACGGTTTCCTCCGGTGAAGCCACGGATACACGTGCCGCGGGAAAAAGGAGCACGATCGTGGTACCGCGGCCGGGTTTGCTTTTGACCAGCAATCGTCCCCCATGCAACTCCATCATCGCATTCGCGAGCGGAAGACCAAGCCCCGTACCTTCATGCTTCCGGGTCAGCATGTTGTCGGCCTGGCCGAACGGCGTGAGCGCAATCTTCACCTCCTCGGAGGACATACCGATGCCGGTGTCCATGACCGAGATGCGGAAGCTCCCGCCAGCGCGGCGTTCGGTCACCACCGTTACGGAACCACCCTCTTCCGTGAACTTGACGGCGTTCGACATCACGTTGACGAGCACCTGGCGGATCATTCGTTCGACGCCGATGAGACGAACCGGTTCCGGACAGGAGAGAACGGCAAGATCGACACCGCGGCGCTCGGCAAGCGGCGCGACCATGCGTACAGCGCTTGAGATGGCCGGGCCTATCTCGAACTCGACTTGCTCCTGAACGCTGGCATGACCGGCCTCGATCTTCGCCAGATCGAGAATGTCGTTGATGATGCCGAGCAGATGCAGGCCGCTGTCGTTGATATCCTTCGCATAGTCGCTGTAGCGGGGGTTGCCGATTTCGCCGAAGCGCTGGTTCCGGATGATGTCGGAGAAACCGATGATGGCGTTGAGCGGCGTCCTGAGCTCATGGCTCATGTTTGCGAGAAAATGGGACTTCGCCTCGTTGGCGTGCTCGGCATTGTTCACGGCCCAGGCAAGCTGCTCCGTCATCTTCCGCAACGTGCCGCGCGACGTCTTGAGCTCGCGGATGATGATCTGCGAATAGATGATGATCGGAACGCCCACCAGAACCGTGGAGACGATCACCGCAACCACGAGTTGCCATGTGAGTTCGACGAAGCCGGTCGCCCCGATGAGCCAGTTCACGAGAAGCGCAAGCACGACCGCGACACCGGTCAGCGAGGCGGTTGCGGCAAATATGCTCATACGACCGAGGAGCCGGTTGAACGACGAAAACAGACTCCGCCGTTCGCCGGACCGTACCGGTCCTGCGGCGCTCGCTTCAGGAGCGATTCTCGGCTCTTTCGCGGGTTGCTCGGTCATACCTTCGTGCTGACCATTGCGTGCCATCTTGCCCACCCATACTCGGGCAAAAAGCCTTAACGCACAGGAAACCAAAGGGGATTTCTTCCCATGAGTGCCGGCCGGGTGAGCCGTTTTCATCACAATCCCGGATATTTTCGTCTACCGAGGGACGTGGGCGCGCCCGATCAGGCGAATGACGGCCCGTTCTGTTGACAATTTGTCGATTGCCCCTATGGTCCGCCCAATGTTTGCGGAGTCGCGCGGCCGCGAACCCACGCGCACGATCTGTCCGACCCTGCCGAATCCGTTCGGCAGGTTCGTCCACGAGGCCCTGAAAGTGGGCCATCCGGACAGCACAGTTTAAGGTATACAGGGCTTCTTCATGACATTCGACGACCTCGGCCTCGCGCCGGAGATTCTGAAAGCTGTGGCCGAAACCGGCTACACGACCCCTACCCCCATCCAGGAACAAGCCATTCCTCACGTTCTGGGCGGGCGCGACGTACTCGGCATCGCGCAGACAGGTACGGGCAAGACCGCTTCGTTCACGCTTCCGATGATCGACAAGCTGTCGCGGGGACGCGCCCGGGCGCGCATGCCGCGCTCGCTGATCCTCGAGCCGACACGCGAGCTTGCCGCCCAGGTTGCGGAGAATTTCGAGACCTACGGCAAATACAACAAGCTATCGATGGCCCTTCTCATCGGCGGTGTTTCCTTCGGCGACCAGGAAAAGAAACTCGACCGAGGCGTCGATGTCCTGATCGCAACCCCCGGCCGTCTTCTCGATCATTGCGGACGCGGCAAGGTGCTTCTCACCGGTGTGCAGATCCTCGTGATCGACGAAGCCGATCGCATGCTCGACATGGGCTTCATTCCGGATATCGAAGAGATCTGCAAGAAACTGCCCTTCACGCGGCAGACGCTCTTTTTCTCGGCGACCATGCCGCCGGAAATCCAGCGCCTTACCGACACGTTCCTGCACAATCCGGAGCGGATCGAAGTCAGCCGCGCTGCGTCGTCGAACGAGAATATCAAGCAGGTCCTGATCAAGACGACGCGGGACAACAAACGCGACGTTCTGCAGAAGATCATCGAAGACGAGAATGTGAAGAACGCGATCATCTTCTGCAATCGCAAGCGGGACGTTTCCGTGCTGGAGCGCGCCCTGTCAAAAAGCGGTTTGTCGGCGGGCGCCATTCACGGCGACCTCGATCAATCGACGCGCACAAAAACGCTCGATGGATTCCGCAAGGGCACCATCCGTCTCCTGGTTGCGAGCGACGTCGCGGCGCGCGGGCTCGACATTCCGGATGTGAGCCATGTGTTCAACTACGACGTGCCGAGCCATGCCGAAGACTATGTTCACCGCATCGGCCGTACCGGGCGAGCCGGCAAGACCGGCACTGCCTATACGCTGGCAACGCGCGAAGACGGCAAGTATCTGGCCGCCATCGAGAAGCTGACAGGCAATCCAATTCCAGCGCTGGAGAAGGATGCTGCAGCGGGTTCAGGCGAGACAACACCGGCCGAACCCGAAACTGCCGCCACCGCCGAAGAAGACGGCAAGAAGGAAACCAAACGGGGCCGTGGACGCCGCGGCGGCCGCAGCAAGGACAAAGCTGCAGCCGAGCCCGCTCAGGAAGCCGCTCCCAAGGCCGAAACGACCGAAAAGACGGACGACAGCGGCCCTCAAAAGACGGCGAAGTCCGAGGAGAAACCGGCACGCCGTGAGCGCGGTGGACGCGGGCGCGATCGCGATCGTGATGACGACCAGCCGGTCGTCGGCCTCGGAGACCATGTGCCTGCCTTCATTCTTCGGGCGGTAAAGCTGCCGAAGAAGAATGCGAAGGAAGCCGACGACGAACTGGAGACAGAGTCGGAAGACGCCTGACGGCCCTCAAGCAAACCCGATGTGAAAGGCGGCTCGTACGAGCCGCCTTTTTTCGTTCTGGAAGCCACTTTGCGATTTAGTAAATTTTCTTTACCATATGACGCAAGGCCGGAAGATGGCATTCAAAGGTGGGAGGAACACCATGGAATTCGTCCGTCGTTTCGAACGGCAGCGCCGTAGAATTTCCCTACTGACCGCAACCACGGTTGCGTTGCTCGGCATCGCGCAAGCGGCAGCTGCCGCTGTTCCAGCCGAGATCGCTGCGCGTCTTGGAAACGATCTCACGCCGACGGGAGCGGAGAGAGGCGCTAATGCCGACGGTTCGATCCCTGCATGGACC
>CAJXOU010000079.1 GCA_913057645.1 uncultured Rhodobiaceae bacterium
CGACCGGTGTAGTCATGGAGGTCCCCCTCTGGCGGCACGGCCCCCGGCGCCCCCGCCGCTCGACCGCACTTCGAATGTGTCGAGACAATACGGAAAACGCCGCCATTTGTCAGGCTCCCGGCGGGGAAAACGGGCGATCCGGGGCTTGCGCCTGAGCGAAATCGCCTATAGTCGCGTCCTGACATACGACGAGGCGGCGGGGAGAACCATGAGCGCGACGGAAATCAGCACGGCCTATATCGAGGCGAACGGACTTGCCTTCGAGGTGGACATGTGCGGCGAGGGAGAAAAATTCGCGCTGCTGCTGCACGGCTTTCCGGAAAGCAAGTTCTCGTGGCGTCACCAGATGCCGGTTTTCGCGGCGCTCGGCTATACGGTCTGGGCGCCGAACCTGCGCGGTTATGGCGGCTCGTCGCGGCCGAAGGGGCGCGAGGCCTATCACATGGACCATCTCCTCGCCGACGTTGCCGGGATCATCGACGCGGCGCGGGCGCGCGGCATCACGGGGCCCGTGACGCTCGTCGCGCATGACTGGGGCGGCGCCATCGCCTGGACCTTCGTGCTGAAGAAGGTGCGCCCGCTCGAACGCTTCATCGTGATGAACCTGCCGCATCCGACCCTCATGGGGAAGGCGCTCAGGACATGGGCACAACTGAAGAAGAGCTGGTACATCTTCTTCTTCCAGATTCCCTGGCTGCCCGAAAAGCTGATGCTGGCGCGGAACGCGCGGGCGATTGCGGAAGCCTTTCGCGGCATGGCGATCGACAAGAGCCGGTTTCCCGAAAGCGTGCTCGACCATTACCGCAAGAACGCGCAACTGCCCGGCGCGATGACGGCGATGATCAATTATTACCGCGCCAATTTCCGCGGCGAGCAACCGGTGGAATGGGCGAACCCGCCCGTTGTCGATGTTCCCACGCTGATGATCTGGGGCGAGGAGGACGCGGCGCTCGGCAAGGAGCTCACCTACGGGACGGAAGACCTCGTGACGGATTTCACCATCCGCTACCTGCCGCAGGTGTCGCACTGGGTGCAGCAGGAAGCGCCCGAAGCCGTCAACGCGATGATCCGCGCCTGGATCGAGGGGCGGCACGTGCCGCAGGCGGGTCTCGGCGGGCGGCTCCTGATCGCGGAGAACTAGAGTTCCGCCGTCATTTCAAACGGCTGCAAGGCACGGAAGGAGATGCCCACCCTCCCCCTGTGGGAGGGTCGAAATTCGTGAGCGACAGCGAAGCGAATTTCGGGGAGGGGGACTCCGCTCCCGGCAAATGGCGCGCTCCCGATTTCCTCACTTACCCCTCCCCGAAAAATTCTGCACTGCGTTTCAATTTTTCGACCCTCCCACAGGGGGAGGGTGATCCCGATGCCGATACAGAAATTGCCGCTCCCAAGGAAGAACTAGGAAGCGAGTTCGGGCAAATCCCGATAGAGCGCCAGCGCCTCGGGGTTCGCCAGCGCCTCGCGGTTCTTCACCTCGCGGCCATGGACGATGTCGCGCACCGCAAGCTCGGTGATCTTGCCGGACTTGGTGCGCGGGATGTCGGCGACGGCGACGATCTTCGCGGGCACATGGCGCGGCGAGGCGCCCGAACGGATGCGGTCGCGGATGCGTTTCTGCATCGCTTCGTCAAGCGCCGCGCCGCCCTTCATCACCACGAAGAGCACGACGCGGACATCGCCCTGCCAGTCCTGGCCGATGGCGAGCGCTTCCTGCACCTCCGGCAATTGCTCGACCTGCGCATAGATTTCCGCCGTGCCGATGCGCACGCCGCCGGGGTTTAGCGTCGCGTCGGAGCGGCCGTGAATGACGATGCCGCCATGCGGCGTGATTTCGGCGAAGTCGCCATGGCACCAGACGCCGGGGAAGCGCTCGAAATAGGCGCCGCGGTATTTCGCGCCGTCCGGATCGTTCCAGAAGCCGACGGGCATGGAGGGGAAAGGACGGGTACAGACGAGTTCGCCTTTCTCGCCCGTGACGGGCCTGCCCGCCTCGTCCCAGACCTCGACCGCCATGCCGAGGCCCTTCGCCTGGATTTCGCCGCGCCAGACCGGAAGCAGCGGCGAGCCGAGCACGAAGCAGGAGACGATGTCGGTGCCGCCGGAAATCGAGCAGAGCGCGACATCGCTCTTTATGTCTTCGTAGACGAAGTCGAAGCTCTCCGGCACGAGCGGCGAGCCGGTCGAGAGGATCATGCGCATCGAGGCGAGGTCATGCGTCTCGCGCGGGACGAGACCGGACTTCTTCACCGCATCGATGAACTTCGCCGAGGTGCCGAAGACGTCGATCTTCGCCCTGTCGATGTAATCGAAAAGAACGCGCTCTGAGGGATGAAAGGGCGAGCCGTCGTAGAGTGCCAGCGTCGCGCCAGCGGCGAGGCCGGAGACGAGCCAGTTCCACATCATCCAGCCGCAGGTGGTGAAATAGAAGAGCGTTTCGCCGGGCTTCAGATCGCCATGGAGGCGATGCTCCTTCAGATGCTGGAGAAGCGTGCCGCCCGCCGAATGGACGATGCATTTCGGAATGCCGGTCGTGCCGCTCGAATACATGATGTAGAGCGGATGCGAGAAGGGCAGCCGAACGAAAGTGAGGGCATCGTCCGGCGCGGCAGCGAGGAGCGTCGTCCAGTCCTCCGTTTTCGCAAGACCTTTCGGGCCTCCGCCGATGAACGGCACGATGGCGACATGTTCGAGCGAGGGAAGGCCCGCGATTATTTCGGCGAGCTTGTCATGCGCGGGCAGCACCTTGCCCGCATAGCGGTAGCCATCGCAGGCGACGAGCACTTTCGGTTCGATCTGGCCGAAGCGGTCGAGCACGCCCTTCACGCCGAAATCGGGCGAGCACGAAGAAAAGACCGCGCCGATGCTGGCGGCGGCAAGCATCGCGACGATCGTTTCCGGGCAGTTCGGCATGAAGGCGGCGACGCGGTCGCCCTCCCCCACGCCCCATGATTTCAGCACGGCGGCGAAGCGGGCGACGTCGCGCGCCAGCGCGGCGCGGGTGACGGGTTCGCGCGTCTCGCCTTCATTGTTGAAGAGGAGCGCCACGTCCGCCCCTTCGCCGCGCAGCAGGTTCTCCGCGAAGTTCAGTCGCGCGTCGGGAAAGAATCGCGCGCCCGGCATCTTGTCCGGATCGGCGAGCACCGTACCGCCCTTGTCGCCGATGACGCCGGCGACATCCCAGACCGCATCCCAGAAGAGCGCCGGATTTTCGACGGACCAGGCATGAAGCGCGTCGTAACCGGCAAGCGCGAGGCCATGGCGTTCGTTCACCAGCCCCATGAAGGCACTCATGTTCGACGCGGCGACGGCGTCCGCCAGCGGCGACCAGAGAGGGGTTTCCATTGTCTTCGTCGTGTTCATGAGGCCGCTCCTCCCGCGTTGCGCGGCACATTAGGAGCGGCCTCATGAGGGTTCAAGTACCCGATCGGACGAATGACCGGTTCCTTATGCGGTATCGGCCAGCACGTTGCGGGCGGTCGCAAGCTGCGTCGCCTGCAGGTGCCGGAAGACGCCGTCCTTGCTGGCCATCAGCTCGGCATGAGCGCCCTGCTCCACGATCCGGCCGCGCTCGAAGACCAGAATGCGGTCCATGCGGCGGATGGTGGAAAGGCGGTGCGCGATGACGAGCGTCGTGCGGCCCTCCATCAGGCGGTCCATCGCATCCTGGATAAGCGCCTCCGTGACGGCGTCGAGGCTCGACGTCGCCTCGTCGAGGACGAGGATGGGCGCATCGGCAAGGAAGGCCCTTGCGATGGCGATGCGCTGGCGCTCGCCGCCCGAGAGCTTCACACCGCGCTCGCCGACCAGCGTGTCGTAGCCCTGCGGCAGGCGGGAGATGAATTCGTCCGCATGGGCAAGACGCGCCGCCTCCTCGACCTCTTCCCGCGTCGCTTCCGGCTTCGCATAGGCGATGTTCTCGCCGATGGAACGGTGGAAGAGCACAGGCTCCTGCGGCACGAGCGCAACCGCACGACGAAGCGAGGCGCGCGTCGTGCCCGCAATGTCCTGCCCGTCGATCAGGATGCGTCCGCCATCGGGCTCATAGAGCCGCTGCAGCAGCTTGACGAAGGTCGACTTGCCGCTGCCCGACTGTCCGACCAGCGCGATCCGCGCACCGGAGGGAATATCGAGCGAGAGATCGCGATAGAAGGCGCCATTGCCGTTCGGATAGCGGAAGTCCACGTTCTCGAAGCGGATGCCGCCGCCCGGCACGCGGAGCGCGGGCAGGCGCCTGTCGTCCTCGTCCTCCGGCGCCGTGTCGGCATAGCGGATCACATCCTCGATCTCGTTCGCGCCGTGCTGCAGGTTCTGCATGTGCATGCCGATATCGCGCAGATAGCCGTTGATGAGCAGGTAGCTCGTCATGGCATAGGCGACATCGCCGGGCGTTGCCTCGCCCCTCGTCCAGAACAGGATGACGAGGCCGATGAGCCCGGCCTGCAATGCAAGAAGGACAGCGACCTGGGCGAGCATGGACAGGTCCATCGAACGCCAGGCGCGGCGGGCCTTCTTCGACCAGTCGAGCGTGAGGACACCGAGACGCGCGTCCTCCCGCGCTTCCGCGCCGAAGGACTTCACCACCGGATTGCAGGAAACGGCATCCGCTATCGCGCCGCCCATGAGGCTGTCGGCGGCGACGTTCAGCCGGTTGCGCGGCGACACGTAATAGCGAACCAGCAGCACGGTGAGCGCGAAATAGAGGACGATCCCGACAAGGACATAGAGCCCGATCAGCGGCCAGTGGAAGGCGATGCTGATGACGACGCCGATGAGCACGCAGATCGTCGGGAAGAAGCCGATATAGATCGTGTCGGCCAGCGTGTCGTAGGCCCACTGGCCGCGCGTGATGCGCCGGACCGTCGCGCCCGCGAAGCTGTTCGAGTGCCATTCCGCCGTGTAGCGCTGCACGCGGTGGAAGGCTTCCGTCACGATGTTGCGCATGACGCGGGACGCGAAGCCCGCCCAGACGAGCATGGCGGCGCGGCGCGACAGGTGGAAGCCGACGCCCTGCCCGAGGAAGAGCAGGAGCGCGAAGACGGCAAGGTCCACGTCTTCCTCCGCGGGCGGAAAGCCCGCTTCGGCGACGGCGTCGACGAGCCTGCCCGAGACGATCGGGAAGGCGACGTCGAAAGCGACGGACAGGAGCATGAGGACGAGAAGGGCCGCGCCCGTGAAGGGGTAGCGGCGCCAATGGTCCCACAGGAACGCGGCGGTCCGCCGCGCGGTGACTTGATCGTTCATCTGACTGAACCGTCCGGGTGGGCCGGAACGGTATCCCTGGAAAATTCTGGAAAAGGCGCGCAGCGCCGCTATCCGGTTGCGAGAGGAACCGGGACCATCGGAAAGCGCCTCCGGGCGGCGCACGCGGCACCGCTTGGCGGAATTTTCTCGGATGGATAAAGGCCCGGCGACTTACCCGGGCGCGGCGTTCAGCTTAACGACAGCGGTCCGGGAAAAGATGCGGATATGAAGGTGCTGCTACGACTTGCATTCCGCTCTCCCTGTTTCGCGCGTTGCGCTCGATTGAACCCTGTGGCGCCGCGGCCGACTCATGCGGCGCAGCGAGGTCTTCTTGATACATCCGTTTTTTGCGATTGAAAACCCCTGACGGACGCGAGGGAATGCGCGGGCACGGAATCGCGCGAAGCTGTGGCATGACGTCCACGCTTTTTTGCGCCGCACCACGATACGGAGCGCCGGCAACGACACCGAGCGCGCGACCGCCTATCATGCTGCAGCCATAATTCGCCGCCATTCTGACAGAAACAAAGTCACCGGAGCGCCCCCCATGTCCCGCCTGATCGCCATTCTCGCCGGTCTCGTCCTCATCGTGATCGCGGCCATCCTCATCGTGCCGATGCTGATCCCGATGGAGACCTACAAGAACCAGGTCGTGAACGTCGTGAAGGAGCAGACGGGCCGCGATCTCAGGATCGACGGCGATATCGGCCTCTCCTTCTTCCCGAACATCGCGGTCTCGATCGGGGATGTCGGCTTTTCCAACGCCTCATGGGCGAAGGAAGAGGAAATGGCCGCGATGCAGGAGATGCGTGCATCTCTGAAGCTGATGCCGCTCTTCAGCGGCAATGTGGAGATCGACAGCTTCGTGCTGGTCGATCCGGTGATCCATCTGGAAGTCCGCCGCGACGGCACGCCGAACTGGCAGTTCGAAACGGCGCAGACCGCGCCCGCCGAGCCTTCGGCGGATGCGGAGGGCGCGGGCGGCGGCGGCTCCGGCCTTGGCGATCTCAGCCTCGGCGAGGTCTCCATCCAGAACGGCACCGCGACCTACACGAACGCGCAGACGGGCGCGAGCTACGCCGCCGAGCAGGTGAACATCGACCTGGCGCTGCCGGGCCTCGACGATCCCTTTCTCGCGGAAGGCTCGCTCGTGTGGAACGGCGACGAAATCGGCATCGATCTGAAGGCCGACCGGCCGCGCGCGCTGACGGAGGGCGGCGAGACGCCCGTCGCGCTCACCATCAATGCGCCGAAGATCAACACCAGCTACAGCGGCACGTTGAAGCCGCTGGACGGGCTCGCCTTCGCGGGCGATGTCAGCCTCGACGTGCCGTCGGTGCGCGACCTCGCGGCCTGGGCGGGAAGCCCGATGCCCGCGGGCGACGGCTTCGGCGCGCTCTCCATCGAGGGCAAGGCGAGCGGCAGCGGCAACACCTATCGTTTCACGGATGCGAAGATCGGTTTCGACGGCATGAACGCGACGGGCGCGCTCACCGTGACGACCGGCGGCACGCGGCCGACGCTCGCGGGCAATCTCGCCGTCGACAGGATCGACGTGAACACCTATCTCGCCGAAAGCGAGGGCGGCGGAGGCGGCGGGTCCGGTGGCGGCGGCAATGCCGGCAGCGGCTGGAGCACGGAGCCCATCGACCTGTCGGGCCTCAAGGCGGTCGATGCCGACCTCAGCTTCGCGGCGCAGGAAATCCTCTTCCAGCAGATCCGGATCGGCGAGAGCGCGCTGAAGCTCGCGCTGTCGAACGGCGTGCTGAACGCCAATCTTTCGAAACTCACTCTCTATGAGGGATCGGGCTCGGGCACGCTCACCGTGAACGGCGCGAGCGCAACGCCGCAGGTGAAGGCCAATTTCAAGCTTGCGGGCCTCGACGCCGAGCCCTTCCTCACCGATGCAGCGGATTTCCAGCGGCTGCAGGGCAAGACCGCCATCGATCTTTCGGTCGCGACGGCGGGGCGCTCGCAGCGCGACATGGTGGCGGCGCTCGACGGCAATGGCAGCGTCAGGTTCACCAACGGCAAGATCAAGGGCATCAACCTCGCGCAGCTGACGCGCACGGTGCTGAGCGCAGCGACGACGGGCTGGCAGTCCGGCGGCACGCAGGACACGGATTTCTCCGAGCTCGGCGGCACCTTCACCATCACCGACGGCGTGCTCAGCAACAACGACCTCGCGCTTCTCTCGCCGCTGATCCGCGTCACCGGCTCGGGCACGGCGAACATCCTTCAGAAGACGCTCAACTACCGCGTGGAGCCGAAACTCGCCGCCACGCTCGAGGGACAGGGCGGCGAGCAGGAGGCGACGGGAATCGAGGTGCCGATCCTCATTACCGGCTCCTGGTCGAATCCGCGCTTCGCGCCGGATCTGAAATCCATGATCCAGAACCGCGAAAACATCGAGAAGACGATCAAGTCGATCAAGGAAGACAAGGGCAAGGGGCTCCTGAAGAGCCTGATGGGCGAGCCGGCGGCGGAGGGTGAAAGCACCGGCGAAACAGGAGAAGAGCCGCCCGCCGAGACGAAGCCCTCGCCCGAGGACGCGCTGAAGAAGCTCTTCGGGCAGTAAACCCCGGAGAAACGAGGCTTTTCGCCGGGCCGGGCTTTGTGCCTCGCGCCGCTCCCGACTAGACTCTCGGAGAGTGATTCGCCGGGGACCGGACGGGCGCCTTCATGATCCACAACGCCTTGTCGACGCTGCTGAAATTCTTCATTGGAGCGGTCGCCGTGGGCGCGCTGCTCAACGCGTTCGACATCAGAGCCGAAGACGTGCTTCAGGATATCGGGTTCACCCCCGAGGCGATCCTCGCTTTCGTGCGCGAGGGCATCGGCTGGGCGATCCCGCATTTCCTGCTCGGCGCGATGGTGCTGATTCCGATCTGGCTGATCATCTTCCTGCTGAAACCGCCGGGCTTCCGCCGCTGATTTTCGGGGCTGATTTCGGGCTGATTTTCAGCACCCACCCCCTTGTCCGCCTCCTCCGGCCATGTAGAGTCTTGGTTAACGACGACGGGATAATCCCTTCTTCGTGTACGGATATTTTTTGGGGAGGTATCAATGAAAAAATTCGTTCTCGCCGCCGCTTTCGCCGTTTCGACCTTCGCGCTAGCGGGCGCCGCCAGCGCCAATGTGGGCGCGGGCCTTGTCGGCAACACGGTGACCCTCACCGGGCCGGACGGCGCCGTGACCAAGATCTATTATCCCGACGATTCCAGCATCGTCGTGAAGGGCGCGGACGGTTCGGAATCGCAGGGCACGTGGCGCGTCAGCGACAACACGATCTGCACGACCGTCGGCGAGCAGCCGGAAAACTGCACCGCCCCCATCGAGGAAGCCCCGGCCGTCGGCAGCTCCGGCGTGATCGAAGGCGAACAGGGCAATGTCGAGTGGACGGTGAGCGAAGGGAAGGCCTTCTAAACCGCTTTTCGGCTGTTCCCCTACGTCCCCAGCGCCTAAAGTCCCGGCATCGAAACACAGCGATATCGGGAGAAGGCTCATGGGACGGCTATCGGGAAAACAGGCAATCGTGACGGGCGCTGGCAGCGGCATTGGCCGGGCCAGCGCCCTTCTTTTTGCCCATGAAGGCGCGAGAGTGGTGGCGGTCGACCGCGTGGAAGACGCGGTGGACGAAACCGCCGAGATGATCCGCAAGGAAGGCGGCACGGTGTCATCGGTCGCGGCCGATGTCAGCGACGAGGATGCGGTCAAGGGCTTCGTCGAGCATTGCGTGTCGGAATTCGGCGGGCTCGACGTGCTCTATGCCAATGCCGGCATCAGCGGCGGCATGGTTCCCCTGCAGGAACAGACCGTCGACTACTGGAAGGAAATTCTCGCCATCAACCTGATCGGCCCCTTCCTCGCGATCAAGGCGGCGAGCCCGCACATGATCCGGCAAGGCAAGGGTTCGATCATCTGCACGGCTTCGGTCGCGGGCTTGCGCGCCAATGCCGGCGGCACGCCCTACAGCGCGAGCAAGGCGGGCGTCGTCAGCCTGGTGCAGACCGTCGCCAACGAGTTCTACGGCACGGGCGTGCGCGTCAACGCGATCTGCCCCGGCCTCATCGAGACCGGCATGACGAAGCCGATCTTCGACGGCGCGCGCGCCCGCGGCACCGACGACAGGATCGGCCAGCTCAATCCGCTGAAGCGCTACGGACTGCCGCCGGAAATCGCGCAGGCCGCGCTCTTCCTCGCGAGCGACGATGCGTCCTACGTCAACGGACAGGCGATCGCCGTCGATGGCGGCCTGTCCAGCACGCATCCCTTCGCGGGTCGCCGCTAGACGACGGCGGAGATGCTCGTGCCCACGCCCGCATCCGCGATGGTCGCGCGCAGGCGGCAGGGCCCGAGCGCAAAGGCGGCAATGCCGCGCTCGCTGAACTGCACGGACTCCCCGACGGTGAACCAGTTTTCGCCGTCGGGACTCGCCTCCAGCATGACGCTCGCGCCGTCGAACGCGCCCCAGACCCAGAACGTGCCGGTACCGCCCTGCCAGAGCATGGGCGCGGAACTGCCGCTGACGGCGGCCTCATCGAAGAACTTGTTCATGCATCTCTCCCTTCCTTCGTGAAAGGCGAGAGCATCGCGCCGCGCGGGCGAGGCGGGGATAAGTTCAGGGTCACAAATGGCTTCGACACCACATCGAGCAAATTCTGAAAACGGTCTTCCAGCTCGAAGCGTGAGGCGCGTTCGCGCGCGACGCCCGCCGGTCATATGAACGGCAGGCCGGCATTCAGTCGTTCTGCCGGCGGCGCACATAGCTGATGCGGCAGAGCATGTCGTTCAGATCGCCTTCCACCTCCAGGGCGATCGTGATGATCTGGGGGTTGGATTTCTCCGAGTCCCAGAGTTGCTCCCGCTTCACGCCCTGCGTGTCCCACGGGCCCGTGGGCAGCACGCTGTAGACCTTGCCGTTCCTCGAAGAGACATCGAAGGCGAGGCAGATCTTCTCACCGGAATCGCCGGAAAGACCGCCCAGAGGGTCGACAAAGAACTTGTAGCTCTCGGTGACGTCTTCGCCGTCGCTGACCTTCATCTTCACGCGCCGTGTGAGGTCGCCACGGCCGTGGTAGTTCTTCGTGTTCTTGTCGCTCTTTCCGGTATCCAGATTCTCCATCCTGATATGGCTGATGGTGAAGAACGAGCTGTTCATCGCCTGGACGCGAATCTCGTCATTGGTCGCCTCGGCCGCGACAGATGTCGCGACAAGGGCGCTGCCGATGAAAGCGGACAGCAGCGCGGGGGCGGCGAAACGCCGCGAGAACCTGTTCATTTCCGTTTCTCCTTTTTCCGTCTCCGGCGAACCGAAGCACGGCCCTGCGATCAATCGACGAATTCGACGTCGGCCCAGTAGCCGACGCGAACGCCGTTCGCCTGCCTGAAATCCCGCGCCTGGCAGGAATTGACGCGTATTTCGGCTCCCCCCTGGGTCCCTATGCACTTGAGACGGCTGAGTTTCGCCTCGATGAGAGCGTTGACGCGGTCGTTTTTCTGATCCCCGTCGATCACGCAGACGGCTTTCCGCCCGTCCGGATGCTTGAGGTGGATATAGATCTGGAACCCGCCCTTGTCGGGCTTCGTGTCATCGTAGACAGCGGCACGGCGCGCGTCGGCCAGTTCGTAGGCGTCATCGACGTTCTCTGCCGAGGCTTCCTTGGTCTTTTTCTTTTCGTTCTCGTAGTTCAGAAAACTGTTGCCCACCTTCACTTTCGCCTCGTTCACCCCCTTCTTGCCCGTATAAGCCGTCAGCTCCTCGCCTGGCGTCTTCATGAAAACGGAGATGCGGACATTTTCGCCGTCGTCTCGTGTCGGAAGCTTGATCTTGTGCGTGCAATCGCCGATACCGCCGGCGCTCACCGCGCCAGGTGCAAGCGGCGCTACGAAGGCCGCGAGCGCCAGCGCGAGCGGCAGTTTTTTCCATTCGACCATGAGAGTCCCATGTCCTTGACGGTGAACGTACCCCGCCCGAAACCTTTCCCATGACATCATCCGTGTCCAGCATATTATTCGCCTTCGGCGCCCGTTCGCGTCCGCTCCGTCTCATGAGACGCTCAGACAAAGACACTTCCCGGATCGCGATTTAAAATCGAGTCGGATTGTCCGTCCTCTTCGCACCCATTCGTGCGGGCGAGGGGAATTCACGCGTGCCCGGCGCGCATGGCGAGGAGAAACGCGATGAACTGGAAATCCTTCTGTCTCAATGTCTTCTTTGCAGCGTCGACGCTTCTTCTGCTGCCGCCTTCCATCGATATCGCGAAGGCCGACGCCATCGAGAAGCTCCGCTGCAACTCATCGCGCTGCGAATTCAAGGAGCAGCTCGGCAAGTCCGTCACCAAGGAATTTCGGGCGGTCTGTTCCAACGGCGTGAATCCCTATCCCGAGAACATGTCGATCCGGCAGGAAAACAAGAACACGACCTGCACGACCAAATGCCGCGGGCAAGCAGGCGACAGCCACTACATCACGAAGTCATGCACCAACTGGGATCCGCTCTCGCGCGACAAGCTCAAGATCGTTGTCTGGTGCGGGGATTATCCCGACACCTCGGGCGGGATCGAGGACACCTGCAGCCAGCTCATCGCGAAGTAGATCAGCTGCAGCATTTCCGCCGTCGGGCGACCTCGTCCCATGAGACGCTCAGACAACGACTCAATGGCAATCCCGATCTAGGATCGTCAGCGGGGCTGTCTCGCTCGTGCATTGCCGACGCGCGCAGACGGGTGTCGCTTTGATCGGATGCAGGCCAGGGGGCGCCGCATGATCTCGAAATCCGTGCATTTCCTTGCATTTGCGATGGGCTGGGCCGTTCTGTTTCCGCCCTCTTCCTTCACCGTTGCGAAGGCCGATCCCGTCGAGACGCTGCGCTGCAACTCGGCCCATTGCGAATTCGGTGACGAGCTCGAGGCATCCACCCGGAGAGAATACCGCGCGGTCTGCACGGGCAGAACGAAGCCTTATCCGAAGAACATCTCCATCAAGCAGGAGAACAAGGATACGTCCTGCGCAGCCAAATGCTGGGGGCCGGGCAACAGCAACTACATCTCCAAATCCTGCACCAACGCGAGTGAGCGGTCGCGCGACAAGCTCAGAATCGTCGTTGGATGCGGCGAAAATCCCCACGATCTGGACGATACAGGAGACGTTTGCGGTTAGTGCCGACAGTCGGAAATGCATAAATGTCTATGAGAGCGCAGCCAGTTCCCGATACTAATTCAGTCCGCGAGACCGTTCGCGGCGAAAGGGAAGATAAGCGATTTTCACATAGACGGTACCGTCCCATGGCTCTCGCAGAGTCTGCCGATCGCGTCCCCGTATTCGACCTCAACCCCGAGTTCGTCGGCCCCGAGGAGCGCCTGGCGAAGTGGTCCGAGTGGACGCGGCCCATCTGCGATTTCGCACCGCTGAACTGGCGCGGAACGGATGGCATCCTGCGTGCTCGAGCCTGGCCCACCGGTAAGGCCGTCTTCACGGATACGCTGATCGAACCGCATGTGACGAAGCGCGAGACCTATCACGTCCGCAACTATGCGAAGCCGACGCTGGTCACGCGCATGCATGCGTTCGGACACAGCTCCAGCGAGGTGCGATCCGACGCCTACATCACGAAGCCCGGCGACCTCAACGTGGTCGACTTCACCGAGACCTACAGTTCGATCTCGACGCGGGTGCGCTTCTTCACCTTCGTCGTCTCCCATGAGGCGGTCAATTACGATCCCTCCGTTCACGCTCCTCATATCCGGATGCCGCCGGACGGTCCGCAAGGCGCGGCTCTTGCCTCCGCCTTTCTGCGGATCATGAAGGGTCTGCCGGTTTTCACCGTCAAGGAGGCCGAGGCGGCGGTAGACCACTTTCTCTCGCTGTTTGCCCGGATGCTCGAGCAGAGCCTCGAGGAGACTGCGTCGCCGCCCGATCCAACGCAGAAACGCCAGGCGGCGATCCGCACCTTCGTCGAAAATCACCTCCTCTCTCCCGACCTCACGCCGGGCATGCTCGCTGCGGAATTCGGAATCTCGCGGGCGACGGTCTACCGCGACGTCGAGGAGATGGGCGGCCTGCAACGCTACATCATTCGCAGACGGCTGGAGGAGGCCTGCAAGGAGCTCGCCTTCGGACCCGACATGCGTGGCATTGTCGGGGAAGTGGCGAACCGCTGGCATTTCAGTTCGACCGCGCATTTCTCGCGCGAGTTCCGGCGCCGCTTCGGCTTCAACCCCGGCAAGGCGGTGAATTGCGCGCTCGTGCAGACGCCGTCCGAAGCCGCAAAGGATTCTCCGGCCGCAAGCCGCGAGGAAGCGCCCGAATGGCTTGAACGCCTGTAAGGCGCGTGAACGACAGGATCGGCTGCATTGGGCGAGTGTTATCCGTGATCATCAGACATCTTCTTCTTTTCCCGCTCGCCGCGCTCGCGCTGCAGGGATGCGAAACGCCGGACCGGGCCAGCCGCATGGACGCTTTTTCGGGCTACGAGGCCGCGGCAGCGCATGATCCCGCAAATGAAGCCAGGAACGCCTCCTACGCTGCGAGGGACGAGCGCATCGGCCATCAGCTCGTGGAGCAGGCCCTGCAGGCGCTGGCGGACGGCGATCTGGAGAAGGCATCGCACCGGGCCAACGCCGCCCTGAAGTTCGACATCACGAACCCGCGGCTCCAGTTCCTCAATGCCTATGTCTACCAGCAGATGGGACTGAGCGGCGACACGAGCAAGTATCAGCTGGCGGAACAAGGCTATCTGCAGACGCTGAAGTTCGATCCCGGAAACACGCGCGTGCAGCATCAGCTCGGCGCCGTCTACATGGCGCAACGGAAATACGCGCTCGCAAAGGGCTACTTCGCCGCCGTCGCGCTCGACAACGCCGACGATCCGGCCGCGCTCTACGACCTCGCGACGGCCTCCTACTATGCGCGCGATCCGCTGACCGCCGAAGCGGTGCTGAGAGAGCTCGCCGCGACTTCACCGGCCGTCGCGGACCGGCCGGAATTCGCCCAGGCCCTCTCCATCGCAACGGCGGCCGTCAACGATCGCGAGGCGGCCGATGCCCTGCTCGCCCGGTACAGCGAAACGCTGGCCGGCGCCAACAGCCTCGATTTCGTGAAGAGGCGGCTTCGGAACTGGCGGGACTTCTACGAATACGATGCGAACAACCTGTTGACCTACGCTTCGCTGACGAATGTCGCGGAAGAAGTGGACGAGCTCGACGAGCCGGGCGATGCGGAGGATCTCGGCGAATTCGACGAACTGGACGATGTCAACGAAGTCGGCGAGGTGGACGGGACCGACGAAACGCCCGCCTCCACCGACATGGTCGTTGTCGAAGTCGTCCTGATCGGCACGCAGGAAGACGCCCGGCGTTCGCGCGGCGTCAATCTCCTCGAAGGCCTGCAGCTTCAGTTCGGCGACACGCTCGAAAACGTGCCCGGCGTCAGCTTCGGCGAGACCCGCATCAACGACGCGCTCAATTCCGGCCTGGCGGAGAACACACAGACCATCACCAACTTCATCAACATTCCCGCCATCCGCTATTCGCTGAACATCGCGAACGCGCTGGACAGCTACGGCGAAATCCTCGCCAAGCCCTCGCTCGTGGCGCTCAGCGGGGAAACCTCCGAATTCTTCTCCGGCACGGAAGTTCTGGCGGCCGCGGTATCGGGCGGCGACGGCGATTCCGTTTCCGTGGAGAAGGAAGTCGGCGTGAAGCTCGCCGTCACGCCGACGATCCTCGGCAGCGGCAAGGTGCGCCTCCACGTCGCGGCCGAGCGAACCTTCCTGACCGACCCTTCTACCTCGGTCCTGTTCGAGTTCCGGCTCGACACGACGAAGACCAACATCAACTCGACGGTCACGATGGATTTCGGCGAGACGCTCGTCATCGGCGGCCTCACCGAGAAGGAGACGACGAGTTCGACGGACGGCGTGCCGATCATTCGCGACATTCCGGGGATCAACCTGTTCTTCTCGCAGGAAGCGAGCCGGGTCTTCGAACGCTCCATTCTCATCCTCATCACGCCGCGGCGGCCGCAATTCACCAGCCACACCGCCGGGGCCGGCGGCGAGGCGCGGGAGAACACCAGTTCCGTCGAGCGCGACGTCGAACGCTTTCAGCAGCGGCACCGCGAATGGTTCGCGCCGCGCGACGGCTTCATGCGGCAGGTGAATCACGGCGCCTTCCCGGCCTTTACCGAGGAATTCCATGCGAACGACATGCCCCGGACAGGGCTCACCCGCCGCAGAGGGACGGCCGGCAGCGTGGACGATCTGAAGCGCTATCTCCTCGCCGGGGATCTGTGAGAGGCGCCCGGCGGATGGCGGAAGCACCCGCATGAACGCCCTTCGCAGCACCGGTGTTTCACCGCTCGCCGCCGCGGGCGC
The DNA here is from genome assembly GCA_913057645.1 of uncultured Rhodobiaceae bacterium. GTDB lineage: Bacteria > Pseudomonadota > Alphaproteobacteria > Parvibaculales > Parvibaculaceae > Parvibaculum. Next base: position 15,617 of record CAJXOU010000079.1, read on the forward strand.
CTTCCTTGTCCTTCTT
>CAJXOU010000080.1 GCA_913057645.1 uncultured Rhodobiaceae bacterium
CCGTGCGAGCTCGTTGGGCGAGAAGTGGGAGCTGGACGAAATGACCGCGCAGCTTCTCGCTTCCGAAGGCTTTTCCTCGATTGAGGAAGTGGCCTATGTCGATCTCGACGAAATCGCGGATATCGAGGGCTTCGACGAGGACACGGCGCAGGAAATCCAGAGCCGCGCGCTCGAATATATCGATCGCCAGAATGCCGAGTACGATGAGAAGCGCCGCGAGCTCGGTGTCGCCGACGAGGTGGGTGAGGTCGAGGGCGTTACGCCGAAGATGCTCGTCGCGTTTGGCGAGAACGATGTGAAGAGCGTCGAGGATCTTGCCGGGTGCGCCACCGACGATCTCGTCGGCTGGAACGAGACCGTGAACGGCGAGCGCAAGCACCAGCAGGGCATCCTCGAGGGCTTCGATGTGTCGGCCGACGATGCGAACGACCTCATCATGAAGGCGCGCCTGAAGGCCGGCTGGATCACCGAGGCCGATCTCGCGCCCGCAGAAGAAGACGAAGAAGCGGAGGGCTCGGACGAGGTTGGTGAAGAAGCCTGATGCGGAGCGGGAAGGTCCGGAGCGCCGCTGCATCGTTTCCGGCGAGAGCGGCGGCAAGGACGGGCTGATCCGCTTCGTGCTTGATCCGGAGGGTCAGGTCGTCCCTGACCTCGCCGAAAAGCTGCCCGGCCGTGGCCTTTGGGTCACGGCGGTCCGTGAAATGGTTGAAAAAGCGGCTCTGAAGGGTCATTTCGCGAAGGCTGCGAAAGCGCCAGCGAAGGCCGGCCCGGAACTGGCGGACCTTGTCGAGCGGTTGCTCGCGCGCCGCGCCGCCGATGCGCTGGGCCTTGCCCGCAAGGCCGGGGCCCTCGAAACGGGCTTCGAAAAGGTCCTCACGGCCATCGAGAGGGGCCGGATTGCGGCCCTCGTCGAGGCGCGCGATGGCGCCGAAGATGGCCGCCGCAAGCTCGAACAGCGCCTCAGGGTGGTGAAAGAGCAAGGAATTCTGGGCGATGTGCCGGTCCTGAGCCCCCTCTGGGCTGACGAAATGGGTTTGGCATTGGGCCGCGGAAATGTGATACATGCAGCCCTGATCCCGGGGCGCATGCAGGCGAAAGTCGTGGCGGATCTTGCCAGGCTCGCGCGTTATGGGCGGAAACTCCGCCCGGAGAATGCCCGCGTCATGTGAGCGTACGGGAAAGTGGACGAAGGATACGAATGACCGATCAGGCCGATACGAGCGAACGCAAACCGAAAGCCGCGGGCGGGAAGACCCTCAGCCTCAAGCGGACGGTGGAGTCTGGCCATGTGCGCCAGAATTTTTCGCATGGGCGCTCGAAGTCGGTCGTGGTCGAGAAGAAGAAGAAGCGGACGCTGAAGACCGGCGGCGATGCGGCTCCCGCGGCGCCCGCCGAGGAAAAGCCGAAGCCTGCCGCCGAGGCGGCACCGGCCGCCAGGCCCGAGCCGAAGAAGGCCGAGGAAGCGCCCGCCGCTCCCGCTCCCGAAAAGAAATCCCAGAGTCGCTCCCGTTCCGGCGTCGTGCTGCGCACGCTGACCGAAGAGGAGAAGGCCGCCCGCGCGCAGGCGCTCGACAGCGCCCGCGAGCGTGAGGGTGAGGACCGGCGCAGGGCCGAGGAAGAGGCGAAGCGCTTCGCCGAGGAAGATGCACGCCGCGAAAAGGAACGCGCCGCCGCGGCGGCCCGCGCCGCGGAAGAGGCGGCCCGTCTCGCCGCCGAGCAGGAAGCGCGCAGCCGCTCCACCGAAGATCCCCGCCGTCGCGAAGACGATCGTACCGCCGCGCCCGCTCGCCCGAGCGGCAAGGACCTGGCTGACGCCGAGGCCGAAGAAGACGAAAAGCCGAAACGCAGCGCAGGTCATGCAGCGCCGAAGCAGCCGCCCGCGCGCCGCACGGAAGAGCGCCGCCGTGGAAAGCTCACCATCACGAAGGCCTTCGACGACGATAGTGGCCGCCAGCGCTCGCTCGCTTCCATGCGCCGTCGCGTCGAGCGCGAACGCAAGAAGCACATGGGCGTACAGGAAGCGCCACAGAAGATCATCCGAGAAGTCGTCATTCCGGAAGTCATCACCATCCAGGAACTCGCGAACCGCATGGCGGAGCGCGCGGTCGATGTGATGAAGATCCTGATGAAGCAGGGCATCATGCTGAAGATCAACGATGTGATCGACAGCGACACCGCCCAGCTCGTCGCCGAGGAACTCGGACACACCGTGAAGCGCGTGGCGGAATCGGACGTCGAGGAAGGGCTTGTGGGCGAAGACGATCCCGCCGCGCTCAAGCAGCCCCGCGCGCCGGTCGTCACCGTCATGGGCCATGTCGACCACGGCAAGACCTCGCTTCTCGACGCATTGCGCAAGACGGATGTCGCGGCGGGCGAAGCAGGCGGTATCACACAGCATATCGGCGCCTATCAGGTGAACCTCAGCTCCGGCGAGCGGATTACCTTCCTCGATACGCCCGGCCACGCCGCCTTCACTTCCATGCGCGCCCGCGGTGCCAAGGTGACCGACATCGTCGTGCTTGTCGTCGCAGCGGATGACGGCGTCATGCCGCAGACCATCGAAGCGATCAATCATGCGAAGGCCGCCGGCGTTCCGATGATCGTGGCCGTCAACAAGATGGACAAGCCGGAAGCCGATCCGTCCCGCGTGAAGAACGAGCTTTTGCAGCATGAAGTCGTTGTCGAAGACTTCGGCGGCGATGTGTTGCTGGTTCCGATCTCCGCGAAGACGGGCCTCGGCCTCGACAAGCTGGAGGAAACCATTCTCCTCCAGGCCGAACTGCTCGACATCAAGGCCAATCCCGACCGCGCCGCCGAGGGCATCATCGTCGAAGCGAAACTCGATCGCGGCCGTGGTCCCGTCGGCACCGTGCTCGTGCAACGCGGCACGCTCAATGTTGGCGACATCATCGTCGCAGGTACCGAATGGGGCCGCGTACGTGCGCTGATCAACGATCGCGGCGAGAACGTACCGTCCGCCGGCCCGTCCGTGCCGGTCGAGGTGCTCGGTCTCGGCGGTGCGCCGGAAGCAGGCGACGTGATGAGCGTCGTCGAAACCGAAGGCCGCGCGCGTGAAATCACCGACTACCGTCAGCGTCTCCAGCGCGACAAGCGCGTCGGCACCGGCGGGCGGGCTTCGCTCGATCAGATGCTGTCGCAGCTCAAGGAGCAGGATCGCAAGGAACTGCCGATCATCGTCAAGGCGGACGTGCAGGGTTCTGCCGAAGCGATTGTGCAGGCGCTCGAAAAACTCGGTACCGACGAAGTCGTTGCGCGCGTCGTGCATGTCGGTGCGGGTGGCGTCACGGAGTCGGACGTAACGCTCGCAACCGCGTCCAATGCGCCGATCATCGGTTTCAATGTTCGCGCCAATGCGCAGGCGCGCGACGCGGCGCGTCAGGCGGGTATCGAAATCCGCTATTACTCCGTCATCTACGACCTCGTGGATGACATCAAGGCGGCGCTCTCCGGCATGCTCTCGCCGGAACTGCGCGAAACCTTCCTTGGCAATGCCGAGATTCTGGAAATATTCAACATTTCCAAGACCGGCAAGGTCGCGGGCTGTCGCGTCACGGAAGGCGTGGTGCGCCGCGGTTCCCATGTCCGTCTCATCCGCGACGATGTGGTGATCCACGAAGGCAAGCTCTCGACGCTGAAGCGCTTCAAGGATGAAGTGAAGGAAGTGCAGTCCGGCCAGGAATGCGGCATGGCCTTCGAGAGTTATCAGGACATGCGCAAGGGCGACGTCATCGAATGCTTCGACGTCGAGGTGGTGAAGCGCAGCCTCGATTGAGGCTGTCGCCCACCCGGCCTGCCTTTGCGGTTTCTCTGATGAGAAGCCGGGAGAGGCGGTAAACGGAATCGCCCCATGCAGAGAAAATCCGGATCGAACAAGGGACATCGCGGCGCCAATGCGCCGAGCCAGCGCCAGCTGCGCGCGGGCGAACTCGTGCGTCGCGCGCTTTCCGATGTCGTGACGCGCGGTACGATCCGCGATCCTGAACTCGCGGAGCGCAGTTTCTCCATCACCGAAGTGCGCATGAGCCCCGATCTGCGCCACGCGACCTGCTTCGTTGCCCCGCTTGGGCACGGCGACGCGGTCGCCCTCGCCTCTGCGCTCACCCGCGTTCGGGCCTGGCTGCGCGGCCAGCTTTCGAAGGAAGTCACCTTCAAGTTCATGCCGGACCTCACCTTCGAGCCCGATACCTCCTTCGACAATGCCGAGGCGATCGACCGCCTGCTTCACAAGCCCGAAGTCGCGCGCGACCTGTCGAAACCCGGCGAAGAGGACTGAGCCCCATGTCCCGGCGGAAGAAGGGCGAGGCCATAACCGGCTGGGTCGTCGTCGACAAGCCTTTGGGGCCGACCTCGTCCGATGTGGTGAACCGGGTCCGCCGCCTCTTCAACGCGCAGAAGGCGGGGCACGCCGGCACGCTCGACCCGCTGGCGTCGGGCATCCTGCCGGTGGCGCTCGGCGAGGCGACCAAGACTGTCCCCTTCGTCATCGACGCGACCAAGGCTTACCGCTTCACCATCCGCTTCGGATGCGCGACCACGACGGACGACGCCGAGGGCGAGGTCACGGCCGAAAGCGCCCGCCGCCCCTCGGATGCGGAGATCGAGGCGGCTTTTTCCGCCTTCAGGGGCCCGATCCAGCAGGTTCCGCCCGCCTTCTCCGCCATCAAGGTCGATGGCGAGCGCGCCTATGCGAAAGCGCGGGCGGGCGAGGCCGTGGAACTTGCCGCCCGCCCCGTCACGATCCATCAAATTGCCCTTGTTTCGCGCCCGGACGAGGACCATGCCGAGCTGGAAATCTCTTGCAGCAAAGGGACTTACGTCCGCTCCCTGGCCCGCGATCTGGCGCTCGCGCTCGGCACTGTCGGCCACGTTTCGGCGCTGCGCCGGACCCGCCACGGCCCGTTTGGGGAAGAGGCCGCAATTCCTCTGGATAAACTCTGCGCCTTGGGCCATATTGCGCCCGCTCCCGGCCTTGGGACGCATTTGCTTCCGCTTGAGACCGCGCTGGACGACATCCCGGCGCTGGCCGTGAGCGGTGAGGATGCGGCCCGCTTGAGAAAGGGTCAGGGGGTTTTGTTGCGCGGGCGTGACGCACCCATCCTCTCCGGATCGGTTCTGGCCACCCACCGGGGAGACCCGGTGGCGCTGACCGAATACGGAAAAGGCGAGCTTCGCCCCGTGCGCGTGTTCAATCTCGTATCATAGGAGATCCCGATGTCGATTACGCCGGAGCGCAAAGCTCAGCTCATCAAGGAATTTGCCGGCAAGGACGGCGACACCGGCTCCCCCGAGGTGCAGGTCGCGATCCTTACCGAGCGCATCACCAACCTCACCGAACATTTCAAGGGCCACGCGAAGGACAACCATTCGCGCCGCGGCCTGCTGAAAATGGTGAGCCAGCGCCGCAGCCTTCTCGACTATGTGAAGAAGAAGGATCAGGCGCGTTACGAACAGCTGATCTCCCGTCTGGGGATTCGGCGGTAACGGGGTGCTCATTGCCCCACCGGTTCTGCTTTGCACGGCGCCTGCCCGGAGGTTCTTCGCGAACCCGAGGGGCGGGCGCGCGTCTTTCGGGACCGCTTGAGAAGAGACATTCGTCCGTTTACGGATGGTTTGTCGCGGCTGGACCCGCCGCCTCCCGTCTCGGGGCGCCGGGTTCCGTGCAATCTGGCACAGGCGCATTCGGCGCAGTTGCGAAATCCATCCTGATTGTCCGGCCGCGATAGGAGCGGCAGAAAAGCGACCGTCGCCCGATGATGGAAAGAACGCATGGATAGCGGCGGCGCGGAACAGGAAACCGATATGTTTAAAATTACACGCGAAGAAATCGAATGGGGCGGTCGTCCGCTCATTCTCGAAACGGGCAAGATCGCTCGTCAGGCCGACGGCGCGGTGCTCGCGACCTACGGCGACACAACGGTGCTCGCGACGGTCGTCGGCGAGCGGAAGCCGAAGCCGGGGCTCGATTTCTTCCCCCTGACCGTCAACTACCAGGAAAAGACCTACGCGGCGGGCAAGATACCCGGCGGCTTCTTCAAGCGCGAAGGCCGTCCGAGCGAAAAGGAAACGCTCGTCTCCCGCCTGATCGACCGTCCGATCCGTCCCCTTTTCATCAAGGGCTTCAAGAACGAGACGCAGGTGATCGCCACCGTTCTCTCCCATGACATGGAGAACGATCCCGACATCGTCGCGATGGTCGCCGTCTCGGCAGCGCTGACGATCTCCGGTCTGCCGTTCCTCGGCCCGATCGCCGCCGCCCGCGTCGGCTACATCGACGGTGAGTACAAGCTCAACCCGATGATCGATGAAATGCCGGAAAGCGCGCTCGACCTCGTCGTCGCCGGTACGACCGACGCCGTGATGATGGTCGAATCGGAAGCCAAGGAACTCTCGGAAGACGTCATGCTCGGCGCCGTCATGTTCGGCCACAAGGAGTTCCAGCCGGTGATCGACATGATCATCCGCATGGCCGAGAAGTGCGCCAAGGAGCCCCGCGCTGTCGACGTGAAGGACAATTCGGAACTCGTCGCCAAGGTCCGCGAACTCGCCGAGAGTGATCTTCGCGCCGCCTATGGCTTCAAGGACAAGGGCGAGCGCCACGAAGCGATCGCCAAGGCGAAGGACAAGGTGAAGGCCGCCCTTTGCAATCCGGAAGACGAGAACGCCGTGCCGGAAACGGAAGTCGGCGGCGTCTTCAAGGAAATCGAAAGCGACATCGTCCGCAATTCGATCCTCGACACGAAGTCCCGCATCGACGGACGCGACCTCGAAACGGTTCGCCCCATCGTCTCCGAAGTGGGCGTGCTTCCGCGCACGCATGGCTCCGCCCTCTTCACCCGCGGCGAGACGCAGGCCCTCGTGGTTGCGACCCTCGGCACGGGCGACGACGAGCAGTTCATCGACGCGCTTGAAGGCACCTACAAGGAAAACTTCCTGCTGCACTACAACTTCCCGCCGTTCTCGGTCGGCGAGACGGGCCGCGTCGGCTTCACCGGCCGCCGCGAAGTGGGCCACGGCAAGCTCGCCTGGCGTGCGCTCCGTGCGGTGCTTCCGCCCAAGACGGACTTCCCCTACACGCTGCGCCTCGTCTCGGAAATCACCGAGTCGAACGGTTCGTCCTCCATGGCGACCGTCTGCGGCTCCTCGCTGGCGATGATGGATGCGGGCGTGCCGCTGAAGCGCGCCGTCGCGGGCATCGCGATGGGCCTCATCCTCGAAGGCGACCGCTTCGCCGTCCTGTCGGACATTCTCGGTGACGAGGATCATCTCGGCGACATGGACTTCAAGGTGGCGGGCACGGAAGAAGGTGTCACGTCGCTCCAGATGGACATCAAGATCACCGGCATCAACGAGAGCATCATGAAGCAGGCCCTCGCCCAGGCGAAGGGCGGCCGCATTCATATTCTCGGCGAAATGGCGAAGGCCATCGACACGGCCCGCCCTGAAATGGGCGAGTACGCGCCGCGCATCGAGGTGATCACGGTGCCGACCGACAAGATCCGCGAAGTCATCGGCACGGGCGGCAAGGTCGTTCGCGAAATCGTGGAAAAGACCGGCGCCAAGGTCGACATCTCCGACGACGGCACGATCAAGGTGGCGTCGTCCGACGCCGCCTCGATCAAGGCCGCCATCGACTGGATTCGCGGCATCGTCGCGGAGCCGGAAGTGGGTGCCATCTATGAAGGCACGGTCGTGAAGGTAGTCGATTTCGGCGCCTTCGTGAACTTCTTCGGTCCGCGCGACGGTCTCGTGCACATCTCGCAGATGGCCCCGAACCGCGTCGAGAAGGTTTCCGACATCTGCAACGAGGGCGACAAGGTCAAGGTGAAGCTCCTCGGCTTCGACGACCGCGGCAAGGTTCGCCTCTCGATGAAACATGTGAACCAGGAGACCGGCGAGGAGATCGTTTACGAAAACGAGCCCGCCGAGCAGCCCCGCGAAAAGCGCGAAGGCGGTGGCGGGCGCGGTCGCCGTCGCGACCGCGACTGACGTATCGCCACAATCTGGCTAAGATTTCGGGGTCGGCTCACGCCGACCCCGTTTTCTTTGGAGACACCCATGCGCCTCGCTCTCTTCGCCGCCCTTCTCTCGCTTGCCGCTCTTCCAGCTTTCGCCGATGGGCAATCGGGCTGGCGTTTCCAGGCGACACCGCACGATCTCGACCGGCTCGAGCGCTACGAGGACGCGGTGACGAAGGGCATGATGGAGTCGCGCGTCGCGGGCGAGGAACACGGCACCTACAACGAACTCGTTTCCGTCATGGAAGAGGAAACCGTCGAAGCCGATGCGGAAAAGCTGAAAGGCCAGTGGAACTGCCGCACCATCAAGGCGGGCGGGCCTTTCGCGGGCTTCGTCGTCTATGGCTGGTTCCGCTGCGAGATCGTGGAGAAGGACGGCCGCCTCTTCTTCGAAAAGCTCACCGGCTCGCAGCGCATGTCGGGGTTTCTCTACGAGCGCGACGAGAAAAGCTGGGTGCTGCTCGCCGCGCCGAACGAGGGCCATTCGGGACCCATTCGAGACTATTCCGGCCCCGAGGGCGGCGTGACCGATCCGCAGCTGATCGATGAGCCCGCTGTCGTCTCTCTCCTGAAAGACGGAAGGGCGCGCGCGGTGTTTCCCTGGCCGGAACTCGAGTCGACCTTCAACGTGCTGGAAATGACGCGACGCTAGAGAGCATTCAGCTCTCGCCACCGTTCTCCGGCTGGCTCGCCGGAAGCTCGCTCTGGCGCGGCAGGCCGATGATGTTGTAGCCGCCATCCACATGGTGGATTTCGCCGGAGACACGCGCCGACAGGTCGGAGAGAAGATAGAGTCCCGCGCCGCCGACATGGTCGAGCTCGATCGATTCCTTGATCGGTGCGTGCGTCTTGTTCCACTTGAAGACGAAGCGCGCATCGCCCACAGCCGAGCCCGCCAGTGTCCGCATCGGTCCCGCCGAGATCGCGTTGACGCGAATGCCGTGCCGGCCGAGATCGACCGCGAGATAACGCACGCTCGCTTCGAGCGCCGCTTTCGCAACGCCCATCACGTTGTAGTTCGGCATGACGCGCGTCGAGCCGCCATAGGTGAGCGTCACCATCGAGCCGCCGCGCGTCATCAACTTTGCCGCGCGCCGCGCGACATCGGTGAACGAGTAGCAGGAAATGTCCATCGTGCGCAGGAAGTTCTCGCGCGACGTGTCGACATAGCGGCCCTTGAGTTCGTTCTTGTCGGAATGCGCGATCGCATGGACGACGAAGTCCATCACGCCCCATTCCTTTTCCAGCTGCTCGAAAGCGGCGTCGAGGCTCGCCTCGTCCATCACGTCGCAAGGCAGAAGGATGTTCGAGCCAGCGGATTCGGCGAGCGGTTTCACGCGCCGCCCGAAACTTTCGCCCTGATAGGTAAAGGCGAGCTCCGCGCCATGCGCCGCCAGCGCCCGCGCGATGCCCCACGCGATCGAATGATCGTTCGCGACACCCATGATGAGGCCGCGCTTGCCCTTCATCAGCGGGCCCGTCAGCACCAGGGGCTGTTCGCCCGCCTTGTCGCCACCAGAACTGTGCATGCGTTCATCGTTCCCCAATTGGTCCTGCTCCGCTTCCGGGTTTGTCCCGCTCGCGGTTCCCCTGCCAGGATCACCCGTTGTAGCGTTGCAGCGCCAGCGTCGCGTTGGTGCCGCCGAAGCCGAAACTGTTCGAGATCGCGAGATTGATGTCCGCATTGTCGATGCGCTCGCGCACGATGTTGGCGTCCGCCACTTCCGGATCGATCTCGTCGATATTCGCGCTCGCCGAGATGAAGCCGGACTGCATCATGAGGAGCGTATAGATTGCCTCGTGCACGCCGGCCGCGCCTTGCGCGTGACCCGTCAGCGATTTCGTCGCGCTCACAGGCGGCATCTTGTCGCCGAAGACTTCCCGGATCGCCTTGATCTCGGGAATGTCACCGACCGGCGTCGAGGTCGCATGCGGATTGATGTAGTCGACGGGGGCCTTCACGTTTTCGAGCGCCATCTTCATGCAGCGCACCGCGCCTTCGCCGGAAGGCGCCACCATGTCCGCGCCATCCGCCGTCGCGCCATAGCCGACGATCTCGGCATAGATCTTCGCGCCGCGTGCCTTGGCGTGTTCGAGTTCCTCAAGCACGAGGATGCCGCCACCGCCCGTGATGACGAAGCCGTCGCGGTCCTTGTCGTAGGCGCGGCTCGCCGCTTCCGGCGTCGCGTTGCGTTTGGACGACATCGCGCCCATCGCGTCGAAGAGCACCGAGAGTGTCCAGTCGAGTTCCTCGCCGCCACCCGCGAACATGACGTCCTGCTTGCCCCACTGGATCATCTCGGCCGCATTGCCGATGCAGTTCGCGGAGGTCGAGCAGGCCGAACTGATCGAGTAGTTGACGCCCTTGGTCTTGAACCAGGTCGAAAGGTTCGCCGAGCAGGTCGATGACATCGCCTTCGGAACCGCGAAGGGGCCGACCTTGCGCGGGCCTTTCACGGGCTCGCTGCGCGCCGTATCGGCAGCGGAAACGATGGCCTTGGTGGACGGGCCGCCCGAACCGACGATGAGGCCGGTGCGCGGATTGCTCACGTCGCTGGTTTCGAGCCCCGCATCGGCGATCGCCTGGTTCATGGCGATCCAGGCATAGGCCGCGCCGTCGCCCATGAAGCGCCGTGCGCGACGATCCACCGCCTCGTCGAGGTCGATCTTCAGGCTTCCATGTACCTGGCTCTTGAAACCCATCTCGGCATAGGTGTCCGCCTTGACCACGCCGGACTTTCCTTCGCGCAGGCTGCTTATCACTTCCTGCGCGTTGTTGCCGATGCTGGAGACGATACCCATGCCTGTGACGACCACTCGCCTCATGGCAGCCTCTCTTTCAATGCGGGTCTAAACTTGATCCTGTTTTTCAGGCCGGTTGGCCTTCGGTCGCGAGTCCGACCTTCATGTCGCTTATCGTAAAGGCGATTTCGCCATCGGCCTTGATGACGCCGTCGGCGACGCCGACGACGAGCCGCCGGTTTACCACGCGCTTCAGATTGATCACATATTCGAGCTTCTTGATGGCGGGAGTCACCATGGCGGAGAATTTTACCTCGCCCACGCCGACCGCGCGGCCCTTGCCCTTGCCTCCGATCCAGCCGAGGAAGAAGCCGAGCAGCTGCCACATGCCGTCGAGGCCGAGACAGCCGGGCATCACCGGATCGCCTTCGAAATGGCAGCCGAAGAACCAGAGATCGGGTTTGATGTCGAATTCGGCAAGGATCTGTCCCTTGCCATGCTCGCCGCCCTCGTCGCTGATATGCGTGATGCGGTCGATCATCAGCATCGGCGGCAGCGGCAGTTGCGGATTGCCCGGCCCGAACATGCGGCCGTGGCTGCATTCGAGCAGGTCTTCTAGGGAGTATGCCGATTTCTGTTCCGCCATTGCCGTTCGCTCAATTAAGGCCCGCTTCGCTGCGCCGTTCGCCGGCGGTGCCGTGCGGGCCGTCCCCGATATGGGACAGCTTGCGCCACCCCGGTTTCCTCGCCCAAATCCTACGCTGAGGCGCTTCGTAACACACCCTTCGTTTGCCGCAAACCCTTGGGCGACCGGCATTTTATGCTTGAGGGCGGGGGCTCGCCGCCCTTGACAACTATATGACCGGCACACTATCTATTGTTTGTAACGATTACAAACTGCAGGCGTGTGCTGCCCGGAAAATGGGCAAGCGGACCTGCCAGGAGCAAGAGGATCGGTTTCGTGACGCAGGAAAGACCCTACGCACAGACACTCACCAGACTGCGGGAGGCGGGCCTTCGGCCGACGCGCCAGCGGCTGGCTTTGGGACGCCTCTTGTTCGATGGCGGCGACCGCCACGTAACGGCCGAAGCGCTTCACGACGAAGCGCAGAAGGCTGGCGTCAGCGTTTCTCTCGCCACCGTCTACAACACGCTGCACCAGTTTACCGGCGCCGGCCTCCTTCGCGAGGTCGTGGTGGATAGCTCGCGCACCTACTTCGACACCAACACCAATGACCACCATCACTTCTTCGTGGAGAGGGATGGCGCGCTCATGGATATTGCCGGCGACGATGTCACCATTGGCCGTCTGCCGCCTGCTCCCGAGGGCATGGATGTCGCGCGCGTGGACGTTATCGTCCGTCTGCAGGATCGCAGTCGCGATTAAGAATTCTTCGCAAAAACAATAGCTAAAAAGACTGTTTGGAGAAGTTCCAGATTGTTGACCTGCCACTCGGGCGGGCCTAGACTCATGCTTAACCACCCGTTGAAGCCCCTCTCGGGGCGAGGCGGGGCGGGCGTCGGAGGGGTCCTCTCTTCGGCGCAGGACAGCGGACCCACGCAAGCCGAAAGCCGGTGCACGACGCCGCAATAGCGTCTGGCGTCCGTTTCGTCAGGCATCGTCAAACGCATAAGATTAGGAACAACACCATGGCATCGCTTTCCGGTACCAAGACCTGGGAAAATCTGAAAGAGGCGTTCGCCGGCGAAAGCCAGGCCAACCGCCGTTACCTCTATTTCGCGCAGAAGGCCGACGTCGAAGGCTTCAACGACGTGGCGGCCGTGTTCCGCTCCACCGCCGAAGGTGAGACGGGCCATGCTCACGGCCACCTCGAATTCCTCGAGGAAGTCGGCGACCCGGCGACGGGCGAGCCCATCGGCGGCACCGACAAGAACCTGAAGGCCGCGATCGCGGGCGAGACGCACGAATACACCGACATGTATCCGGGCATGGCGCGCACCGCGCGCGAGGAAGGCTTCGACGAGATCGCCGACTGGTTCGAGACGCTCGCCAAGGCCGAGAAGAGCCATGCCGGCCGCTTCCAGAAGGCGCTCGACAGCCTCGGCAGCTAGGCGCGTCGGCACGTATTGAAACCGGAGGAGCGGTGCTCCTCCGGTTCCATGCTTCCCGTCAATCCGCGCTGGAGACTCGCCGATGAGCAGCCCGCAAGAAGGCACGCCGAAAGAGGGCAGCACCGAAGCGCCCACCCGCCATCCGCTCGACTGGCACAATCCCGACTTCTACGATCTGGAAAAGCTCGACGCGGAAATGCGGCGCGTCTTCGACATCTGTCATGGCTGCCGCCGCTGCTTCAATCTCTGCGACAGTTTCCCGAGGCTTTTCGATCTGATCGACGAAAGCCCGACGGGTGAACTCGACGAAGTGACGTCGGAAGGTTTCTCGCCTGTCGTCGAAGCCTGCACGCTCTGCGACATGTGCTTCATGACGAAGTGTCCTTACGTGCCGCCGCACGAATTCAATCTCGATTTCCCGCATCTGATGCTCCGCTACCGCGCGGCCGAAGCGAAGAAGGAAGGGTTCCCGCTCGTTCCCGGCCAGCTCGCGAAGACGGACCGCAACGGAAAACTCGCCGCGCCCGTCGCGCCGCTTGCGAACTGGGGCTCGGCCCGCGGCAACAAGCTGACGCGCCCCGCGCTCGAAGCCGTCGCCGGTATCGACCGCCGCGCCGAATTGCCGAAATTTCACGGCCAGACCTTCACGATGCGCGCGAAGAAGCAGGACAAGTCCGGCGCCGCTGCGCCAAAGGACGCGCCTGCAAGGGGCCGCAAGGCGGTTCTCTTCGCCACCTGCTTCGTGAACTACAACAATCCGGGCGTCGGCGAGGCCGCGCGCCTCGTCCTCGCGCATAATGGCGTCGAGACCGAAGTCGCCTATCCCGGCTGCTGCGGCATGCCCTTTCTCGAACAGGGCAACATCGAAAAGGTCGCCGCCCAGGCCGAGAAGGTCGCGAAGGATATGTGCGCCTGGATCGACAAGGGCTATGACATCATCACGCTGACGGCTTCCTGCGGCCTCATGTTCAAGTTCGAATGGCCGCTCATCCTGCCCGACAATCAAGACGTGAAGAAACTTTCGGCCGCGACGCGCGACATCGACGAATATGTCGTGGACATCGCGAAGAAGGAAGGCCTCGCGCCCGGCCTCAACCCCGTCGAGGGCGGCGTCACCGCGCATCTCGCCTGCCATGCCCGTGCGCAGAACATGGGTGCGAAATCGGCCGAGATGATGCGTCTGATCCCCGATCTCAAGCTCGATGTCGTCGAGCGTTGCTCTGGGCACGGAGGAACCTTCGGTGTCATGAAGGAAACCTTCGACGTCGCGATGAAGGTCGGCAAGACCGCGTCCCGCAATGTTTCGAAGACCGGCAACAAGTATGTAACGTCGGATTGCCCGCTCGCCGCCAAGCATCTGGTGCATGAGATCGATACGATGGGTGAGCCGAAGCCGCCGGCACCCCATCATCCGATCGAGATCATGGCGCGGGCCTGGGGGCTCATTCGCTAACGGGGGTGAGACGGAAAACGTCAAACCCGAAAGGTTCTGAGAGATGCTTGCGATGAAAAAGGAAATCACGCCCGGCGACATTCTTCCCTACGAGACCTACGCCAGGGAGCGCAAGGAGCGCCGCGCGGCGATCACCGCGCTGAAGAAGAACCGTCGCGTCGAGGTCGGGCCTTACGCGACCTTCTACTTCGAGAACTACGACACGATGTTCCAGCAGGTTCAGGAAATGCTGCACATCGAAAAGGGCGGCGCGGAACAGCTTGCCGACGAACTCCACGCCTATAATCCCCTGATCCCGCAGGGCAACGAACTCGTCGCGACCGTCATGTTCGAGATCAACGACGAGGTCCGCCGCGACAGGTTCCTGCGCTCGATCACCTGGGTCGAGAAACACCTCTTCATCGATGTCGGCGGCGAGCGCGTCCAGGGTGAAGCCGAAATGGATGTCGAGCGCACCAAGGCCGACGGCAAGACCTCATCCGTGCACTTTGTGCATTTCCGTTTCACGGACGATCAGATCGCGAAATTCCGTGATCCCGGGACGCAGGTCATGGTCGTCATCGCGCATGAGAACTATCACCATATGGCCGTGATGCAGCCGCAGGTGAAGGAAGCGCTTGCCAGGGACTTCGCCTGACCTACTCGAATTCCTCGCCGGGATAGACGCCCCAGAGCAACGTCTGCGGCAGCCAGCCCTCATAGCCGCGCACTTCGAGGTAGCACCAGCCTGCCTTGCAGGTGGTGACGCGCACGACGAGGCCTTCCTCCGCATAGGCAACGATTTCCGACGTGACGTCCGGCAGCGACAGCAGCGCCGCCGGTTCGCCATCTGCAGCAGATCCTTCGACGATGGCGCTGCGCTCGCCGGCCAGCATCGTGTGCCAGATCCAGCCGCCGTCGCTTTCATGATCGCGGATGCGCCGCCAGTTGCCGGATTCCGCGATCACTTCCAGCGGCACGCCGCTTTTGCGATAAACCCAGTCGATGGGAAAATCGGTGCCGGGTCCCCGCCGCACATTCGCCCGCCCGGATTTGAGGCTGACGAAGCGCGGCACCGGCAGCTGTCCCGTCTACACATCTCCGAGCCCACGAGACAGGCAGAAAACTCGTATGCCGTCTTCTGCTCGAAAAAAAAAAAAAGAGATAACAGACTGCAGACATGAGGCATAGTACACGACGATCAACCCATGTGTCACAAAGCACTACATAGACCAAGCATCTGACATACGACTAATGAATTGTAATAGACTAATCGATGAGTGCGCAACCGCACGACAGAGAGCCTCCA
>CAJXOU010000081.1 GCA_913057645.1 uncultured Rhodobiaceae bacterium
AATATACGAAGACGTCTGATGATAGAACGACGCACGAGACGTAAAGGACTGCACGCGTAGGGTCGCCGGCAGGGTCAGATGGGTACAAGAGACCGCGCGCGGGCGCAGCCGAAGGAGGGTGGCGGGCACGGCGCGGGGGCGAGAGGGTGGGTGCGGGAGTCGGAGCGGAGGAGGCGGCGGGTGCGCTTGCGGTCGCGGATCGCGGGGTCGAAGGGCGAGAGGAAGCGCATGGTGGCGGGTGGGGGCGCCGCTGCCGCGATGCGCGCCTCGATGTCGGCAGGCGCCAGCGCCGTCTTCCAGCTTCCGTCCGCTCCTTCGACCGAGACCTCCACAATTTCCTTCTTCTTCAAGGCGGCTGCCGCCCATTTCTTCGATGCGTCGATGGAGACGAGCTGCCAGAAGGCGGCGATCTCCTGCGGGGTCGCCACGCCGAGACGTTCCAGCGCCCCGCGGCAGGCCCAGTCTGTCGAGGCGGCTTCGCTCGGGCGTGCGCGGCGGACATCGTCGGGGATGACGCGCTCGGCGAGGTCGTAGACCTTCTCGAAACCCTCGCGCCGCGCGATGGCGAGTTCGCCCGTGCGCCAGAGCGTTTCGAGCGCCGTCTTGGACGGACCCCAGCCCCACCAGCCGCCGGCACCCTTGTCCTCGAAATCGCGCGCCATCAGCGCGCCTTCGCGTTTCAGGCGGCGGCGCACATTGCGGATCACCTTCTCGCCCTCGGGGCCGATACGGTCCTGCCAGCGCGGGTTTGCTTCCATTTTCGCTTTCGCCGCCCGGAAGCGGTGCCGCCAGTGCGGATAGAATTCCATCGGGATCAGCGAGGCGTCATGCGTCCAGTGTTCGAAGAGCGCAGGCTCGTCGTGGTGAAGCGAGGCGAGGTGCTCGCGGCGGTAGCCCGGAGCCCGCGAGAACAGGATCAGGTGATGGGCGCGTTCGACGGCATTGACCGAATCGAGTTGAACGAAACCGAGCCGCCGGATGAGCGAGAGCGTGTCGGCGGTGCCGTGCGGTCCGCCGCCGTCTCCCGTCAGGGCGTGATGGTCTAGGAAGAGGCGCCGGGCGTCGGCGTTCCGGATTTCGAGTTTCGTCATCGGGAAAGAATAGACGAGTCGTCCGCTTTCCGCTCGCCGGGAGCGGACGCTATTTTCTCGGTTCGTGGACGAATTCGAGCTTGAGCCCGTCCGGGTCCGCGAACATGACCGCGTAATAGCCATCGCCGTATTCGGGATAGGCGGCGGGCGGGTCGAGCACCGTTGCGCCGATCTCGATCAGCAGCGCGTGAAGCCGGTCCACATCTTCTCGGCTTTCCGCGATCCAGGCGATGTGGTGAAGCCCCGGCGAGTAGCGGTCATGGCCCCGGCCCGCATTCGGGCCCTGCGCCTTGAAGATGCCGATGGACGGCAGGCGATCCTTCGAGGAGGCGTGCTCCCAGTCGATGCCGCGCGCATCTTCGTCCCAGCGCTTGTAGCCCATGAAGCCCAGCACCGCGTCGTAGAAGGGCGCGGACGCCCAAGGATCCCTCACCGTCAGGTCGATGTGATGAATGAAGCCGCGCATCGGCGCCCCGCTGGTCAGTTTTCTTCCTGCTTCAGCAAAGCCTCTTTTTCACGGCCGAGCCAGAGGAAACCTTCGGTCACCAGGGTCGCGAGTTCCTTCATCGTCGCATCGCTTGCGGCCGGGATGCCGGCAAAGCCGAATTCGCCGAGCGCGTCCCAGACCTTCTGTTCCGTGCGGGCGCAGCCCTTGAGCAGCGTTCCCGCCTCGTCGCCGGAAATGGCGGCCTGTGCGCGCAGCGCGATCTCCTTCAGCCATTCCATGTCCTCGTCCGGCGAGCCCGGCAGCACTTCCTCGCGCTTCAGCAGCTCGGCGATCCGCCGGCTCATGTCGCGATAGGCGACGCTCCGGTTCGCCGCGAAGTCGCGCCAGTGGTTGTTCGTCACATTCGATGCCGTCTCGTAGTACCGGCTGGCGGACTGGCAGGCGACGCCGAGCGCGCGGAGCGCGGCTTCGGATTGCGTCAGCAGGAGCTGGTTCATTTTTCGTCCTCCTTCGGAAGGATCACTTTCAGCGCACGCCGCGCCACGCGGAAGCGTACGGGTGTTTCCGTCAGTTCCTCACCATCGGCGAAGACGTGCCGCCTCGGCGCGGTCGCGATCGAGATTTCCGCGCCTTCGTCGCACAGCACTTCGGGTGCGAGGTCTGTGCGGCCGAAACGCAGGAACGGCAGCAGCGCCGCCATGCCGAAAAGCGAACGCGGGACTGCGGCGTAGAGATGCAGCAACCCGTCCGTCAGCGTCGCATCGGCATGCACCGTCATGCCGCCGCCATAGAAGCGCCCGTTGCCGACGAGAAGCTGGATGCAGCGCATCTCGCGGTTCGTCTCCCCGCCCTCGAAACGGGCGATGAAGGAGCGCGCGGTGCGGCCCGCTTCGAAGGCGCTCACCGCATAGCTCAGCACGCCCCACTGGCGTTTTCTCTGCTTGCTCTGCAGCCGGCTGATCGTGTTCGTCATGCCGATGCTCGCTGCGTTCAGGAACGGCTTGTCGTTCGCGTAGCCGACATCGACGGACGCAACGCGGCCGTCGTGCAGAAGCGCCGCCAGTGCGTCCGGCTTTTCCGGCATCTGAAGAGAACGGGCGAAGTCGTTGGCGGTTCCGGCGGGCAG
The DNA here is from genome assembly GCA_913057645.1 of uncultured Rhodobiaceae bacterium. Classification (GTDB taxonomy): domain Bacteria; phylum Pseudomonadota; class Alphaproteobacteria; order Parvibaculales; family Parvibaculaceae; genus Parvibaculum. The sequence continues at coordinate 2,666 of CAJXOU010000081.1, forward strand.
CACCAGCAGCGGCAATTGCCGCTCGACGAGACACTGAACAAGGGGGTTCAGCGTACCGTCGCCGCCCGCCACCGCAATGGCATCCACGTTTTCCGCTTCGCTCAGGAGCTTGCAGCAGGCGTCCGGGTTGTCCGGTCTTTCGTGGCGGATCTCGATGCCTTGCTCGCGCGCCGCTTCGAGAAAAACCTCCGCATCCCAATGGCTTCCGCCGCCGCTGTTCGGGTTCTCGACGAGCAGCGCGCGGCGAATCTCCGTCCCCCCGGAGGGTTCCGCATCGGCGTCGGGCGCTGCTGTCTCGATGGAAGCCATGTTGGCTCCGGTATCTAGAGCGGCATTACGTCAGGAAAAGGGCGGGGTGAGAGTGAAGGTTACTTGTCAGCCCCGAGCTCCCTCGTCTTGTCGCGGAGATCAAGAAAATGATGGCGGAGGACGACGAGGCCGCGGCTCGACAGAAATATAAGCAGGCCGACCAGGACTTGAGCGATGGAGGGAATGAGGAAAGTGTGCCAGAGGGTCTCCGACGAGACTACGGGATGCTCCGGTGTACTGGACACTGTGTATCCGAGGGTTCGCGTCAGTCCGATCAACCCATAGGCCGTGAGATTTATACCCAGAACGGAGAGCAGAACTTCCTCAGCCTTTCCGAAGTGCAGACTGCCGGCCCTGTCGTTTCCTTCATCCGCGAATAGAACCTTGTCGGCAATCAGGCGGTCCGACTTGAACAGGAACCAGCCAATGAGGGCGCTTGCCATGAGTGGAACAAAATAGATCGCCAGCGCGCTGAATAAGGACGTCTGATTCAGGTATCCTGGCAGATAGGAAATGGCCTGCGTGGCCTGCACCAGCGTCATCGCGAGTACGAATAACCCCATCAGCTTGATAAGTAGACGGGCAAAATCCCGGGCTGTCATTCGTCGCTCCGTTGAGAGAAGAACGGATTACTCAACTGCACTTCGAATAGCCGCAGGACGTACAGGTCTCGCAGCCTTCCTGCCGCACCATGCCGCGTTCGCCGCAGCGCGGGCAGCCTTTCAGCGCCGTCACCGCCGGTCCGTCATGCGGCGGCGGGTCGCCCGCGACCGCGCGCAGCGCTTCCGTCACCGGCTTGCCGTCCTTCGCGGCGATGAAGCCCGTATCGATCATGTGCTGCTCGATCACCTCGCCGATGGCGGCAAGCAGGCTCGGCACGTAGCGGCCCTTCATCCAGGTGCCGCCGCGCGGATCGAACACGGCTTTCAGTTCCTCGACCACGAAGGTCACGTCGCCGCCGCGGCGAAAGACGGCGGAGATCATCCGCGTCAGCGCGACCGTCCAGGCGTAGTGCTCCATGTTCTTCGAGTTGATGAAGATCTCGAAGGGCCGCCGCCGCCCGTCCTGCACGATGTCGTTGATGGTGATGTACATCGCATGGTCGCTCTCCGGCCATTGCAGCTTGTAGGTGAAGCCCGGCAGCACGCCCTCGCGCTCCAGCGGCTTCGACATGTAGACGACGCCGTCCTTCTCGTAGATGTCGTGACCGGCGGGCGCGGTGAGCGGCAGCGCGGGCTGCTCCACTGCTTCTTCCGGCGCGGGCGCCGCGTCGACGGAAAGAACGGAGCCGCGCACCTCGCTCGGGCGGTAGGTGGTACAGCCCTTGAGGCCCTTTCCGTAGGCGTCCATGTAGACGCTCTTGAAGTCCTCGAAGGAAATTTCGGCAGGTACGTTGATCGTCTTCGAGATCGAACTGTCGATGAAGTCCTGCACGGCGGCCTGCACCGCGACATGTTCGGCGGGCGAGAGCTCCTGCGCATTGACGAAATAATCCGGCAGCGCCGCTTCCGCGCCGAAGATTTCGCGGTAACGGTCGACGGCGAAGTCGCGCACCTTCTCCTCGCGCCGCGTGCCGTCCGGCATCAGAACTTTCCGCGTATAGGCATAGGCGAAGACGGGTTCGATGCCCGACGAGACGTTGCCCGCGAAAAGCGAGATCGTGCCCGTCGGCGCAATCGAGGTCACGAGCGCGTTTCGGATGCCGTGTTCGGCGATGGCGTCGCGAACGTCCCTGTCGAGCGCCGATACGGTTTCGCCCGCGAGATAGGCGTCGGCAACGAAGAGCGGGAACGGCCCCTTCTCCTTCGCGATCTCGACGGAAGCGAGATAGGCCGCGCGCGACAGCGCCTTCATCCATTTGCGGATGAGCGTGATGGAAGCGTCCGAGCCGTAGCGCGTGCGGCACATGATGAGCGCATCGGCGAGCCCGGTGACGCCGAGGCCGATGCGCCGCTTCGCCTGCGCCTCGTGGCGCTGCTCGGGCAGGGGAAAGCGCGACACGTCGATGGTGTTGTCCATTGCGCGCACGGCGATGCGGACGAGGCTGGCGAGTTCCTCCTCGTCGATATGCGCATCGTCCGAGAAAGGCTGCTTCACCAGCGCGGCGAGATTGATCGAGCCGAGCAGGCAGGCGCCGTAGGGCGGCAAAGGCTGCTCGCCGCAGGGGTTCGTCGCGTGGATTTCCTCGGCGTAGTAGAGATTGTTCCGCTGGTTGATGCGGTCGATGAAGATGACGCCCGGCTCCGCATAGGCATAGGTCGCCGCCATGATGCGGTCCCAGAGCGCGCGCGCCTTCAGCGTCTTGTAGACGGTGCCGCCGAAGGTGAGGTCCCAGTCGGCGTCGGCCTTCACCGCTTCCATGAAGGGATCGGTCGCGAGCACCGAGAGGTTGAACATGGTGAGCCGCCCCGGCTCCTGCTTCGCCTCGATGAAGGCTTCGATGTCCGGGTGGTCGCAGCGCATTGTCGCCATCATGGCGCCGCGGCGCGAACCGGCCGACATGATGGTGCGGCACATCGCGTCCCAGACATCCATGAAGGAAAGTGGCCCGGACGCATCCGCGCCCACGCCCTTCACCGGCGCGCCCTTGGGACGCAGCGTCGAGAAGTCGTAGCCGATGCCGCCGCCCTGCTGCATCGTCAGCGCGGCTTCCTTCAGGTTCTCGAAGATGCCTTCCATGGTGTCGGGCACTTCGCCCATCACGAAACAGTTGAAGAGCGTCACCTCCCGGCCCGTGCCCGCGCCCGCGAGAATGCGGCCGGCAGGGAGGAAGCGGTAACCCTCCATCGCCTCGCGGAAGCGCGCGGCCCAGTGCGCGCGCGCGCCCGGCGCTTCGGCTTCCGCCAGCGCTTTCGCCACGCGGGACCATGTGTCCGCCACGGTCATGTCGACAGGCGTCCCGTCGGCCCCGTGGAGGCGGTACTTCATGTCCCAGATCTGTTCGGCGATCGGATGCATCTTGCTTTCAGTCGTCTCTCTGGCGGCGGAGGGGCGCAGTCTATCATGCCCGTGGGGCGCCCGAATGTTCTTCTTTCGTACCCGAAAAAGACACAGGCACGGGCGACTCTAAGAACCTGAAATTACAATATAATTACTGTTATCCCCGGTTTCCACGGAGGGGGTGCGGCTCGTTTTCCACAGGCTCCGCGGCGAGCGCGGAAGGTCCGCCCGCTTCGCCTACGAGCTTCGCCGTCGCCGTCTCGATGCGGGTTTCGAGCTCGCTCATGAAGGTCTTGCGGTCGAGCCCCGCCGGGATCGGCTCCAGGAATTCGAGGACGATGGTGCCGGGCCTGCGTGCAAATCCGCGCCGCGCCCAGAACAGGCCGGAATTCACGGCGGCGGGCACGCATTCGACGCCGAGCTGGCGGTAGAGCGCGGCGATGCCGGGCTTGTACTCGAGCTTCGAGCCCGGGGCGGAGCGGGTGCCTTCGGGGAAGATCACGATGGGCCGTCCCCCGGCGATGGCGGCCTTGCCCTGCGCCACCAGGCGGCGGATGGCGTTCGAGCCTGCGCCCCGGTCGATGGCGATCATGCGCGATTTCTGCGCGTACCAGCCATAGAAGGGAATCCAGAGGAGTTCGCGCTTCAGCACCATGGCGGGCCGCTTCAGGATTGCGGTCATCACGATGGTGTCCCACATCGACTGGTGTTTCGAGGCGACGAGCACGCCGCCCTCCGGCAGCTTGCCGCGCACTTCGTAGGTCGTGCCCGCAACGACGCGCAGCAGCCAGAGCGTCGCGCGCGACCAGACTTCCATCGCCCGGAAGGTGGCGCCGCTCGGCAGCAGAAAGGCCGGCGATGCGGCGATCACCATCACCACGGACATCGCATAGAAAGTCAGGTTGAAGGCGGCGGAGCGGAGAAAGAGCAAGCGGGTTTCCTTTCTCGCTTCAGGTCTGCATCTGTGGCTGGCCATAGGTCAGCGTCAGCAGATATTTCGTGTATTCGGAAATCAGCAGCCGCGTCGTCCCGGGATAGGCCCACCAGCCGTCCAGATGCAACGTGTCCTGAAAGACCGGATAGGGGCTGATCTCGACGCCGGGCATGGCGCGGCCGAGTTCGAGTTGCGCGCGCGGCAGGTGATAGGTGCTGGTCACGAGAATGATCGAACGGTAGTCGCGCTGCTTCACCCAATCGGCTGTTTCGGTCGCATTGCCGATGGTGTTCTCGGCCCGGTGACCGACATCCACGCAGCAGTCGAATTTCGGTGCCGCGCCCGGCACGATCTCCTTCAACGAGGCAGCCGTCACGTCGGGATGAACGCCGGTGATCAGCAGCCGCGATCCCTTGCCTTCTTCCAGCAGCCTGTAGGCGGCGGTGATGCGGTCCGGTCCTCCCGTCAGCGCGACGATGCCGTCGGCGACCGGGACTTCGGAAGGCGGCGTACGCTCCAGGCGGGCGGTGAAGAGAAAGAAGCCGCCGACATAGACAACGGCCAGCAGCGCCGCAAGACCCACGGCGATGCGGGTCATGCGCTGCCCAATCGTCTGCCGCAGCGTGTCTCTGGCCGACATTGCCGTTCTTGCCCTTGCTTGTCCCGGTTCGTCTCCGCCGGGGTCCGGTCACCGCCCTCAGCCTATCACAGCGGGACATGCGCACATGATAGGTGCGGGCGGTCCCAAGTAAAGCGCCCCCGGAACGTGCCTCAGAGCATGCGCTCCAGCGTGTTGAACACGGTTAACCGTGCGGTCGCAACCGTCACGAGGGCGGCTGCGAAAGGTATGGCGAGAAGAAAAGGATAGTTTTCCGCCGCAAGTCCGGAGGCGGCGATCAGGAACATGTCGCCGCCGCCGCCTGCGAGCCCCAGCGCGAGAAAGGTGAGCGCCGCGAGGGCCGTGCCGATCAGCCCGCCGCGAAACCCGAGATGCAGGAAGTGCCGCTGCACTTCGGCCGCGATGAAACTGTCGCGGGCGCCGATCAGATGCAGCACCTCCACGACTTCCCTGTTCGCCGAGAGCCCCGCCCGCGTTGCGAAGACGACGATGGCGATGGTGGTGCCCGCGACGACCGCAAGCACGCCATAGGCGAGCCATTCGGCGGAGCGCGCCGCGCTCATCAGTTCGCTTCGCCATTGCCGGTGCGTGTCGAGCGAGGCGCCGGGCGCGGCGGCGGCGATGTCGATGGCGAGTGCGGACATGTCGGGCGGCGTCTCGCGGTCGATGCGGATGTCGACAAGACGCGGCAGCGGCAGGTCGTCCGTCACCGCGCCCTGGCCGAGCCAGGGTTCGAGGAGTGCGGCGGTATCCTCGCGCCGCAGCGGCGTCGCCGAAAGAATGCCCGGCGTTTCGGCGAGCACCGCCATCACCGCGTCGATCTGTTCTTCGGGCTCCATCTCCTTGGAGGGACGCAGTTCGACCGTGAGCGAGCCCGAAATATCCGAGGTCCATTCGCCCGCCTTGTCGCCCACGGAAAGAGCGGCGCCGAGGGCAAGCCCCGCAAGGAAGCACATCGCGGCGACGACCAGCATCAGCGGCAGTCCCGTTGCGCCCGCCGCCGGCATGACGCTTCGCGTCTCGACCAGCAGCGCGGCAAGCGCGCCGCCGAAGCCGCGATCCTCGTCGGCGTGGGCGGGGCCATGTGATCCGCGCGGGCGCGGCGGCTGGCGGAGGGGATCAGCCACGGACGGTGAGCCCTCCGTTGCGGAGCACCAGTTCGGGCGCGCCCGCGCTTTCGACCAGCGCGCGGTCATGCGTCGCGATCAGGACGCAGGTGCCGAGCCGGTTCAGCTCGACGAAAAGGCGGAGCAGCCGCTGGCCCATTTCGGTGTCGACATTGCCCGTCGGTTCGTCGGCGAGCAGGAGGTCGGGCTGCGCCACCACGGCGCGGGCGATGGCGGCGCGCTGCTTTTCGCCGCCCGACAGCGTCGGCGGCTTCGCGTTCATGCGCTCGCCGAGCCCCACCCAGGCGAGCAGTTCCTCGACGTCGTCGCGGTAGCTGTCTTCCTTCCGGCCCTGGATTTTCAGCGGCAGGGCGACGTTTTCATAGGTCGTCAGGTGGTCGAGCATCCGGAATTCCTGAAACACCACCCCGATCCGCCGTCGCAGCGGCGGCAGTTCCGTGCGCGGCAGGGTCGCGATGTCCTCGCCGAACATGGTGATGAGGCCGCGCGAGGGGCGGTTTGCCAGGAACATCAGTTTCAGGAGGGAGGTCTTGCCCGCGCCGGAGGGACCGGTGAGAAAGTGGAACGAGGCCGGCGCGAGGTGAAAACTCACATCGCGCAGCACCTCCGGTCCCATGCCGTAGCGCATGCCCACATTCTCGAAGCGAATCATGCAGCGACGGTATCACGGAACGCAGGGCTCCATGCAGCGCCGCCCGTCCGGAGAGCCCGGTTTTCTGCCGAATATTGCGATAATGCGGGCCGATTTTAACCCGGCTTTAACCACGCGCGTTCTTTCAATAGGCTCACTCGGAGCCCGCTCGCGCATTGTCCTGCCGGACCCGCGCCGCAAGGCTCTTGTCGGTATCCCGAACGGCCGGAATTGTTGTCTGGATGATTATCACCTGTCCGTCCTGCGCCGCGCGCTACCCTGTGGACGCGGCTTCTTTCGAGCCGTCGGGCCGCAAGGTCCGCTGCGCGAAATGCGGGAATAGCTGGCATCAGGAGCCGCAATCCGCCGAAGCGCCGCCACCGGCAGGCGAAGCGTTGCCGCCGGTCGGGTCGCCGGTGCGCAAGAAGATTTTCGGCGAGAAGCCGAAGGCGGATGCGGTGACGGACGCCGCTCCCGAAGCCGTCAAGGCCGAGGCGGTGCCGGACGATGCCGACGATGTCGTCTTTGCCGACGAGGCGACGCCGCCTGCGCCGAAGAAGAGCGTCACCGCCGATATCGGCAACCGGTTCCGGGCCGAAGTTCGCCGCGCCGCTTCCATGCGGCGGGGCCGGGTTCTCATTGCCGCGGGCTGGACGGTGCTTGCGCTCTTCGTCGCGGGAACGCTTGGCGGCGGCTGGATCTACCGCGACAGGATCGCCGCCTGGTGGCCTGCGACCACGAAGGTCTATGCGGCGGTCGGCGAGGAGATCAATCTGCGCGGTTTCGAATTCCGCAACGTCTCCTATGAACGCCAGACCGAGGAAGGATTGCCCGTCCTCGCGATCACGGGCGAGGTCGTGAACGTCAGCGGCGAGCGTGCGGTTCTGCCGCGCCTTCGCGTCGGATTGCTCGATGAGGAGCAGAAGGAACTCTATCACTGGACTTTTGCGCTCGCCGAGACGGAATTGCCGCCCAGCGAGGCGACGTCCTTCGTCACGCGGCTGTCGAGCCCGCCGCCGGAATCGCGCGACATCGAGGTGCGTTTCGTGCAGGAGACCGATGTCGCCGCGGCGGGGGATGTTTCCGGCAGCGATGACGAACCCGCAACGGATGCCGCGCCCGAAGCGCCGGCGGCCGAGTAGCGGATGAGCCGTCTTGCGCCCGCCGGCGCCCGTATCTCCGTTCTCTATACCGCCGATGAGATCGCCGCCTGTGTCCACGCGCTCGCCGCGGACATCGCCGCCTCGATGGGGCGCGATCTTCTCGTCATCCCGATCCTCAAGGGCAGTTTCATCTTTGCCGCCGATCTTCTGCGCGCCCTGCATGAGGCGGGCGCCGAGCCCGACATGGACTTCATCAGCCTGTCGAGCTATGGCGCGGGCACGCAGTCGCTCGGCGAAGTTCGCATCGTTCGCGACACCGAGGCCACGATTGCGGGACGCGATGTTCTGATCGTCGACGACATTCTCGAGTCCGGCCGCACGCTCGCCTTCGCCAAGGACCTCATGAGCGCGCGTGGCGCAGCCCGCGTGCGAACCTGCGTGCTGCTCAACAAGCCCGGGAAGCTCGCCGTCGACGTGAAGGCCGATTTCACCGGCTTCGACTGTCCGGACCGTTTCGTCGTCGGCTACGGCATGGACGTCGCCCATGCCTATCGTCAGCTTCCCTTCGTCGGCTATGTGGAGCGGTGAGATGGCGCGCATCCTGATAGCCGAAGACGAGCCGGACGTTCTCACCTTCGTGGTGCGCGCCCTGCGCGGGGCGGGACACGAGGTCGAAGGCGTCGGAGACGGCAGCGATGCACTTGCCGCGCTCGCCCGCGCGCGCGAAGCGAACCGGCCGCACGACCTTCTGCTCACCGATATCCTGATGCCGGTGATGGATGGCGTATCGCTTGCGCTTCTCGCCTCGCGCGATCAGTCCGCGCTCAGGATCATGCTGATGACGGGCTATTCCGACCAGCGCGAACGCGCGCACGGGCTCGACGCCATCATCCACGATATTCTGCTGAAGCCCTTCACGCTCGACGAACTCGTCATGCGCGTGCAGACGGTGCTCGACGGCGTCTAGAACCTTCTCAACAGCCGGTCGAGATAGTCGAGCTCGATTTCGGGACGGCCGAGTTCGCGTGCGCGCTCCCTCAGCTCTTCCAGAATCTGCCTTGCGCGCTGCATGTCGATCCTGTCGGGGACGGCCACATCCTCGCCCGTCGGCGAGCCCGATTGCGACGTGGGGCGGCCGAAGGGGTCGGTCCGTGCCTGACCCTGTCCGCGGCCGCGCCCGGACTTGCCTTCCATCAGCTTGTCGGCCATGGCCTGTGCGCCTTCCTGCATCCGCTCGATGGCCTGTCCCTGCGAGCCGACAGCGAGATCCTTGCGGTCCCGGACAAGCCGGTCCTTCGCGGTTTTCATTGCGTTCAGGGCTTCCAGCAGGGCGTCCGGCGGTTCGGTGCTGTCCTGCAACTGCTTCAGGATCCTGTCGAGTTCGTCGTTCAGATCTTCCTGATCTTCCGCGAGCGCCGGACCTCCTTCGCCCTCCTGTCCTTCTTCGGTGCCGCCGCCGCCTTCGCCTTCTTCGGACTCCATGAAGAGATTCCGGTCCGATTCCGGATCGCGACGCAGCCTTTCCAGTTCGCGGAAGGTGCGGTCCATCAGCTCGCGCTGCTTCGTGATCAGCTCGCCCATTTCCTGGATCGCGTCCGCCATGGCCTGTTCGCCGGGCGTCATGCGCGCCTGTTCGTTCGGCACCTGCATGTTTTCGAGAATGCTTTCCAGCTGTTCGAGCATCGCCTGCGCCTGGTCGCGCGCGCCGCTCTGGGCCAGTTCGCCGATCGCGTCCAGCATGTTCTGCAACTGCTGCCGGTCGACGGTTTCGACATCGCCATCGGGAAACTCGCTCGTCATCGGCATGTCGCCGGACTGCATCTGCGCGGCGAGTGCTTCCATGTAGCGGTTGAACGCCTCCTTCAGTTCCTGCATCAGCTCGGCGATTTCCTCGTTGCCCGCGCCGTTCGCCAGCGCGTCGGCGAGCGCCTTGCGCGCGTCGCGCAGATCGCGTTCGGCGAGCGACAGGTCGCCATCCTCGATCCGGAGCGCGACCGACCAGAGAAGGTCGTAGATGCCGGTGAGGTCCGTATCGCGTTCCGCTTCGGTCAAACGCCAATAGGCGGCGCGCAGCGACAGGTAGACGACCTTGTCCTCGATATAGCGCTCGGCGTCCTGCGTGAAATTGTCGATGAAGCGCGCGACGCTTGCGCCCGAGCGGGGATCGAGCGCCAGGCGGCGGCGCTGTTCCACGATGGCGCGGGCCAGCGGCTTGGTGAACTCGCGTGCCGGCAGCAGCATGTCCACCGGTTCGGCAAGCCCCTCCTGGCCGCGGTCGTCGGTTGCCGCCAGCGTGATCGTCACCGGCAGTCCGGCCCAGGGATGCGCCATCAGCTCGGCGTAGGACTCGCCCTCCGTTTCGCGGGGGCGCAGCGTCGGCAGGTTGAGGCTGACGTCCGGCGCGCTCACGCGTGGCTGCGGTGCGTCGATGTTCTGCTGGGGTTTCTCGACATGGCTCCTGTCGAGCGCGATGCGCGCTTCCGCCGAAGCGACGCCGAAATCGTCGCTCGCCTTGTAGGCGAAGCGCAGCGCGCCCGAGGCCGATTGCGCGATGGGTTCGGCAAGTTCGATGGCGGGCGGTTCGTCCGGTGTCACTTCAATGCGCCAGGCGCGGATCATGCGGCCGCCTTCGGTGAGCGCCACGTCGGCGCTTTCCTCGAGGCTGGCGTCGATCGCGTAATTGCCGGCGCTCACCGTCTCCAGTTCTTCCGGCCGTTCGCGTTCGCCGTCATGCCGTTCGAGCACGGGCGGGTTCTTCAGCCCGTGCACGCGGATCGACAGCGTGCTGCCTTCCGGTGCGGTAACGGGCTCGTCGCCGGCGGATGCGGTGTCCTTTTCCTGCTCGAGATAGAGGGGCGGCTTGCCGGTATAGGCGGGCGGCGTGATCCAGGCTTCGATGTTCGCGGCGCGCGCGCCCGCCGCGCCGGGCAGAAGCGCATCGCCGAGACGCGCAAGGTGCTCGGGGCCGGTACCTGCGATGGCGATGACGAGAAGCAGCAGCACGGCCGCGCGCAGCGCATAAGGGTCGCGGCCTGCAAGGATCGAGGCGGGCAGGCCGAGGCGGAGCCGCGTCAGCCGCTCGGCGATCCAGCGCCGATGCGCGGCCCAGAGTGCCTCGTCGCCCGTGTTCGCGGCGGCGACGTCCTCATAGGCCGAAAGCGGCGAATGCGGCAGACCGGACGATTTTTCGAGATGACGGAGCGCTTCGGTCCGGCTCGGCCAGGTGAAACCGCGAAAGCCCCGCCAGAGCAGCCAGACGAAGAGCGCGCCGAAACCCGCCAGCAGCGTCCAGTGGAGTGCGGATGGCAGGCTCGAGAAGAAACCGAAAAGCGCAAGCGCGACGAACAGTCCGGCGAGCCCCGCGGCGGGCCAGAGCGCGGGCAGCAATGCTTCGAAGACCAGCAGCGCCCGCGAGGCGCGCACGCGCCGTTCGACGCGCGGCGGCAGCTTCGTGCCGCGCGTGTCTTCCTTCCGTTCCGAAGTGCCGTTTCCGGGGCCGGTCAACGCCTCTCGCCCTCGCGCTGTTCGTTGCGGCCCGGGCGCGACGCGCGCCTCAATCGAGCCAGGCGGGAATAATATCCTGTTTCAGCATTGCGTCATAACTGGGGCGGGCGCGCACTTCCTGGAAGACGTCGCCTCTCACCATCACCTCCGGCACCAGCGGCCGCGTGTTGTAGGTCGAGGCCTGCACCGCGCCATAGGCGCCCGCCGACATGATGGCGACGAGATCGCCGCTTTGAAGGCGCGGCAGCCTCCGTCCCCTGGCGAGAAAATCGCCGGTTTCGCAGACGGGGCCCACCACGTCGTAGACCGCCTGTTCCGCGTCGCCGGCCGGTTCCGCAACGGCGCGGATCTCGTGGAAGGCGTCGTAGAGCGTCGGCCGGATCAGGTCGTTCATCGCCGCGTCGAGAATGAGGAAGGCGCGGTCGTCGCCCTGCTTCTCGTAGATCACGCGGGAAACGAGGATGCCGGCATTGCCCGCGATCAGCCTTCCGGGCTCGAAGGTGAGCGAGCAGCCGAGATGGCCGACGGTGCGCTTCACCATCGCCGCATATTCGTCCGGATGCGGCGGAATGTCGTTGTCGCCGCGATAGGGAATGCCGAGGCCGCCGCCGAGGTCGATATGCGCGATCTCGTGGCCCGCGGCGCGCAGTTCCTCGATCATGCCTGCGACGCGGGCAAAGGCCGCCTCGAAAGGCGCGAGGTCGGTGAGCTGGCTGCCGATGTGGACGTCGATGCCGCTCGCCTCGATGCCCGGCAGGTCCTTCGCGCGGGCATAGACGGCGGGCGCGTGCTTCCAGGAGATGCCGAACTTGTTTTCGGCCTTGCCGGTCGCGATCTTCTCATGCGTCTTCGCATCGACATCCGGGTTCACGCGGATCGCGACGCGCGCGGTCAGGCCGCGCGCTGCCGCAAGCGCGGAGAGGAGTTCGAGTTCGGGTTCGGATTCGACGTTGAACTGGTCGATGCCGGTTTCGAGCGCGAAGGCCATTTCGCCTTCCGTCTTGCCGACGCCCGAAAAGACGATCTTCTGCGGCGGGATGCCGGCGGCGAGCGCGCGGCGCAATTCGCCTTCCGAGACCACGTCCGCGCCCGCGCCCTGCCTTGCGAGCGTGGCGATGACGGCGAGGTTCGAATTCGTCTTCACCGAATAGCAGATGCGGGCGGGCTGGCCCTTGAAGGCGTCCGCGAAGACGCGGTAGTGCCGTTCGAGCGTGGCGCTCGAATAGCAGTAGAAGGGCGTGCCGATGGCGGCGGCAATGTCGGGGATCGCGACGTCCTCGGCGTGGAGAACGCCGCCGCGATAGTCGAAATGATGCATTTCAGAATCCGGGGCCGGCGTCTTCCGCGGCGGAAGGCGCGCTCAGTAGTGGTAGTTTTCCACGCGGCGGCGGGGGGCGATGTCGTCCAGTTCCTCGTCCAGCGGTTCGGCGTCGATGGGCGCATCGTCGCCCAGCACTTCCTCGAGGGTCGGGCCGGGATCGGCTTTCGCCTGCGGCTGTGCGCCCGGCGGCAGTTCGAGCTCGCCCTTGCGTCCGCAGGCCGAAACCGCCGTCAGCAGCGCAAGGCCCAGAATGGCCGCCATCATCGCTCGCGTGGTCATCCCGTTATCCCCGTTTCCTGGCCCATTGCTGGCCCGTTCATTGCCCGGCCTTGCCG
>CAJXOU010000082.1 GCA_913057645.1 uncultured Rhodobiaceae bacterium
CCTTTACACCACCCCCCATCCCCCCTATTTTCCGGCTCCGATCAAACGACGAATCCGGCGGCTTTCCGCCCCGGACACACGGAAGAAGAGTTCCAGCCCATGCGCGCCGAGACGCAGACCCTCGCCGATGAAATCAAGCAGTCGCTCGCGCTGCTGAGGAGGCATCTTTGACTGGGATGCCGCCCTTCGCCGTTTCGATGAACTGACGGCCAAAGCCGAAGACCCCGACCTCTGGAACGACCCCGCCGCCGCGCAGGACATGATGCGCGAGCGCACGCGGCTGGAAGAATCGATCGGCCGCTACCGCAAGCTCGAGGCCGCCCTCAACGACAATCTCGAACTGATCGAGATGGGCGAGGCGGAAGGCGACGAGGCCATCGTCGCGGAAGCCGAGGCGGCGCTCCGCGCCGCGCGCGACGAGGCGGGCGAGGCCGAGATCGAGACGCTGCTCTCCGGCGAGGCCGACGCCAACGACACCTATGTCGAGGTCCATGCCGGCGCCGGCGGCACCGAAAGCCAGGACTGGGCGCAGATGCTGCTGCGCATGTACACGCGCTGGGCCGAGAAGCGCGGCTACAAGGTCGAGCTGGTCGAGCGCCACGACGGCGAGGAAGCGGGCATCAAGTCGGCGACCATTCTCGTCAAGGGCCACAACGCCTATGGCTGGCTGAAGACGGAGTCGGGCGTGCACCGGCTCGTGCGCATCTCGCCCTATGACAGCGCCGCGCGCCGCCACACCAGCTTCTCCTCCGTCTGGGTCTATCCGGTCGTCGACGACCGCATCGAGATCGAGATCAACGAAAGCGATTGCCGCGTCGACACCTATCGCGCGTCGGGCGCCGGCGGCCAGCACATCAACAAGACCGACAGCGCGGCCCGCATCACGCATATCCCGACCAACAGCGTCGTCTCCTGCCAGAGCGAGCGCTCGCAGCACAAGGACCGCGCCGCCGCCTGGGACATGCTGCGCGCGCGGCTCTACGAGCGCGAGCTGCAGAAGCGCGAGGAGGCCGCCGCGGCCGAGGAAGCCGGCAAGACCGACATCGGCTGGGGCCACCAGATCCGCTCCTATGTGCTGCAGCCCTATCAGATGGTGAAGGACCTGCGCACCGGCGTCGAAAGCCCGGACCCCTCGAAAGTGCTCGACGGCGACCTCGACCCCTTCATGGCCGCGGCGCTCGCCGCCCGCGTCCATGGCGGCGCCGAAGCCGTCGAGGACATCGACTAGCTGCCTCAGTTCAGCGCCATCGAGATTTCGAGCGACAATCCGTAAAGCGCCGCCGCCGTGCCGATCCCGTCATAATGGCCGGCGAAGGAAAGCGCCACGCCATCCCGCGTCGCGATGTCGAGCCCGATGCCGATCCGCCCCCTCATCCCCTGAACCTCCCGCGCCAGCGATCCGCTGGAGGTGAGCCCGTCATTGCCGAACGTATAGGCGCCCTCGAAGCTGACGGACGGCGTCAGCCGCGTGCCGCTGTCGAGCACATGGGCATAGGCAAGGCGCGGCCCCGCGCGGACTTCACCCTGCGACACGGTCTGTTCGGGGATAACGACGCTCAGGCTGTCGATGTAGCTCTCCTGCGTTTCGCGGATATAGCTCAGCGACACGGCCGGTTGAACGGTCCAGGGCGCATGGCTGTAGCTGCCCGTCAGCGCGCCGCTGATGAGCCAGCGCGTCGTGTCGAAACTGTCCTCGTAGCTGCCGGTCGGGCTGATGTCGTTGCGGGATGTGCCCCAGGCCGCGCGGATGTCGGCGAAGAAGGTGTCGTTGAGCCTGAACGTGGCGTAGGGCCCCGCCATCCATCCTTCGCCCGACACCTCGGCGTTGCCGGTGTCCGCCTCGTGCGAAAACCAGTCGAACTGGACGAGCGCGCCCAGCAGGATGTTCGGCGCGATCAACTGGTCCGCGCCGAGATAGACGACGCCGAACCTGCCATCGGCATTGGCATCGTTGAAACCGGCGATGGTCCCCTCGACCCATATGGTGCGCTCCGGCGCGCCGCCGCCGCCGGTCTCGTCGCCAGCGTTCAGGCCGCTTCGGCCGGACCAGGTGTAGCTCGACGCAAACGAGAGGTCGCTGCCGTTGAACGACGCATCGACCGGAAGCGGGATCGTGCCCGAGAGCCCGAAGGCCGACGCGGTGCCGCCCTCTCCGCCGCGCGGTCCGAACCGCTTCTTTCCCCGGTTCGCGCGCGACTGGTTCGCCAGCAGGAAGGTGTTTCGCGCGCCGAGAAAGTCCGCGATCAGCCTCGATGTGGCGCCGCGCGTTTCCGTGGCGGCGAAGGTACAGATCATCGTCTCCCCCGCGCCGAGCACGATGGTCGCCGTGGCGGTAGCGGTATCGCCGCTCGAGTCGCCATCGTCGCAGCCGATCGAGGTGATGCCGTAGCCCGCGCCCGTGAGCCCGGCGGCGCTCACGCTGTGCGTGCCCGGCGATACGTTTGGAATCGTGACGAAGGCCGTGCCGCCGCTGGTCGTGAGCGACGTGTTCAGCTCCGCCGTCGGCGAGGAGAAGTCCGCGCTCGTGTCCGGCCCGCCCACATTCAGCACCAGCGTGATGCTGCCGCCGTCGACGCCCGTGCCCTGAATGGCGAAAGTGTAGGGCGCTTCGTCGTCATCGTCATTGGCGATGGAGACGGTGGCGCTGCGCAGGCCGAGCCCCGATGGATCGAAAGCGATGGTGAAGGACGTCGACCCGCCCGGCCCGATGCCCGATCCGGGCTGGTTCGTCACCGTGAAGTCGCTCGAGCCCGTGAGGGAGACGGCGCCCAGCGTCAGCGCCCCGATGCCCGTGTTCGCGACGGTGAAGGAGCGGCTGACAAGGCCCGTGGTCTGGTCGGCGGAGCCGAAATCCGTGTCGTCCGCGCCGGAGGGCGTTGCATCGCCGGACGTGATCTCCACGCCGTTTCCCTGCACCTCGATTTCCGGTGCAATCACCACGCCCGTCCCCTGGATGGCGAATGTGTAGGGGGCCTCGTCGTCATCGTCATTGGCGATGGAGACGCTCGCACTGCGCACACCCACTGCTGAGGGATCGAAGCGGATGATGAAGCCGGTCGAGGAGGAGGCTGCCACGGTCGGCGCGGGCTGCAAGAGCACCGTGAAGTCGGCCGCGTTCGCACCGCTCAGCGTCACCGCGTCGGCGCCGAGCGTCAGCAGCGCATCGCCCGTATTGGCGATGGTGAAGGTGCGGTCCTGCAATCCGGCGGCGACCTCGACATTGTTGAAATTCGTGTGGTCGATCGTTGCCGGTGTCGCGTCGCCGGAGGCGATCTCCGCGCCGTTGCCGCTCACCTCGATCTCCGGCGCCGGAGCCGCCAGCGTCGTGAACGTCGCGTCGTCGCCATTGGTCGTGCCTTGCGAATTCGTCGCCACCATCCGGTAGTGATAGGTGGTGCCGGGCGTGAGCCCGCCATGCGCCAGCGCCACGGCCACATCGTCGCCGCTGTCGTTGAGCGTGGTGGCAAGCGTGGTGCCATAGGCGGTCGTGGTGCCGAACTCGAAAGAGCCCGTGGTCGTCGCCCCGTTGCCGCTGACGGTGGCGTTGAGCTGCACGCTGCTCGATGTCACCAGTGTCGCGGCGTCGGTCGTGACCGTCGGCGCGCTCGCGCTGGCATCCGTTCCGGTGCCCTGGATCGCGAAGACCTGCGGGTCCATGCCCGGAATGTTCGAGTTGATGGTCACCGTCGCCGTTTGCAGCCCCGCCGCCGACGGATCGAAAGAGATGTCGAACGTGGCTTGCGCCTCCCCGAAGCCGTCCGGGTTCGCCTGCAGCGGCAACGGGTCGCTTACCGAGAAGGCGCCGCTGCCGGTAAGCGACACCGCATCGGCGCCGAAAATGCTCGCGCCGAAGCCGTCCGTCCGGATTTCGAAGGTGCGGCTCAGCGCGCCCGCCGCAATCTCCCGGTCTCCGAAATCCGTCCCGTCGGCGGTGTCCGGCGTCAGGTCGTTATTGGCGATGACGACATTGAGCACGGAGTCCCTCAATGTGCCGCCGGTCGGCCCGCGCGGATCGCCGCTGATATCGAACGTGAAGGGCGCTTCGTCCGCATCGCTGTTGGCGATGGTGACCGTCGCCACCTGCTCGCCGGTCTCGATGGGCGTGAAGTCGATGCTGAATGTGGTCGACCCGCTCGCCGCGACGGTCGTTGCCGGTTGGGCCGAAACCGTGAAGGCGCCCGCGCCTGAAAGCGACACGGCATCGGCGCCGAGCGTCAGCCCCCCGGTGCCCGTATTGTTGATCGTGAAGCTGCGCGTGAACGGGCCAAGCCCCACATCGCCCGTGAATATGGTGTGGTCTGTCAGGCTCGGCGTGTCGTCTCCGTTGGTGATCGAAACGCCATTGCCGGTGACGTCGATTTCCCCCTCGATGGTGTCGAGCGAAGCGGATGTGATCGTGGCGCCCGTGGCGCTGATCGAATAGACGACAGTCATGCGGCGGTTGGAAGCGCCTGGCACGGCCGGCGATGCGGCATCCCATTCGAAGACCGCGGTGAGTTCGGTATCGAGCGGCCCCGTCATGCCGCTGCAGGAACTGGCGGACACATCGCCATTGCCATCGCCGAAATCGCAGAAGCCAAACCCGGCGAAGAAGCCGGCGTCGCTTGTCACGTACCGGACCGCCTTGCCGCGCCCGAGTCCGAAGTTGGGTTCGAGAGAGAATCTGACGTCGCCGGCCGCCGGGGAAGTTACGCCGCCGATTTCACAGGTTCCTGCGGAATGGTCGTAAATGACGGTCGCGGGCGTCGGATGGGTAACGCTCTCCGGCCCGCCGGTGCAGGCGGCCGCCTGCGCATCGGAAAAGACGGCGAAGCCGAAATTCGCGGTGGCGAGGGTGGCCGCGAACAGGATGAGGGTGGCGAGCCACCGCCCGGCAGAGCCTCTCGCCGAGGCCCTTTTTCTGCCGGAAGGCCTGAATCTCGATTGACCGGATGAATGGCACTCATTCATCGTCATGATGTCCCCCAACACCTGAGCGCCGATTGCCTTGATAAAAATGGCGCTTTTCCTAGTGCTGAAGAGTAGATCGCGATAGATTATGGGATGGAAATTCAATCTCGCGATGAGATGCATTCAAGGCGTGAATGAATGAAGCTCGACCTCAATCTCCTGCAGGTCTTCGACGCGGTCTATGACGCTGGCGGCATCACGGCGGCGGCCGAGCGGCTGGGCCTCACCCAGCCCGCGATCAGCAATGCGCTGAAGCGCCTGCGCGATCATCTCGGCGACCCGCTCTTCGAGCGCGTCGGCAAGGAGTTCGTGCCGACGCCCGAGGCGCATCGTCTCGCGCCCATTATCCACAATGCGTTGAAGTCGATAGAGCAGGGCATTTCGCTCTCCGACGGCTTCGACCCCGCGAAGAGCGACCGCGTCTTTTCCATGATCATGCCGGACGCCATCGAGCCGCTCTTCATGAACGATCTGCTGCAGCAAAGCTTCCGGCAGAGCCCGGGCATCCGCTATGACGTGCACCCCTTTTTCGGAACGGACTTCAACCAGGCGCTGATATCGAAATCGATGGACTTGGGCTTCTCCACGCTGCCCAACAGCGACGACAAGCTGAACTCCGCCTATCTCGTCGATGATGAAGCCTGCATTGCTATCCGCGCCGATCACCCGGTCTATGGCGGCAGGGACGAGTTCACGCTCGAGGACATGGGCAAAGTGGGGCTCGTCTCGATCGCCGCCGAGCTGCGCGCGCAAACCCATCTCGAACACGAGATCAGGGCGCGCGGCGTCGAGCGTCACATCGTCGGCACCGTCACCCGCATGTGGTCGGTCCCCTACATCGTCTCATCGACCGATCTCGCCGGCGCCATGTCGCGGCGCATGGCGGAAACCTTCGCGGACAAACTGAACCTGAAGATTTTCCGCCCGCCGCTGCAGCGCCCGGTCCACCACTGGTACATGGTCTGGCACAAGGACCACGACACCGACCCCGCCCACCGCTGGCTTCGCAAACGCGTCCTCGAAATCTTCGCCCGCTACGAACCGCTGGATCTCGACAAGGCTGGGTGAGAGGCGGTTCGCGCCAGCGAACGAAAAGGTCCGGCGGCCTGTCCCCGCGCAGGCCGGGAACCTTTTCGAGCCTCGAACGTCCGAAGCGAAGGGCCAGGCACGGCACACTGCACTCTCTCGCAAACCGTCGGTCGTGATGGCTGAGTGATGCAGGTTCGCTCAGCGCACCCGTTCAAGAGGGGGCATTCCCAGGACCTTGCGAAATGTATTGTGGTAGTGGTGCAGGGGAGCCTCGTTGTGTCCGAAGAGCAGTTCCTTGACGGCGCCGCTCTCTGCATTCTTTTGCTGTTGCTCGCCCATCAGGTAATCCTCCTGAGCGACCGTGCTCTCGAAGATTTCCGTCAGTGCCGACAGTCCGGTCGGCACCTTCTGAAACTGCTCGGTCGAATAGGCGTTCTCCGACGACAGCAATTCGCTGCCCTGGGCTTCTGCCGCCCGCACCGCCGCGATATTTTCCGCGGAGGAATAATGATCGATGCGGGTAAGCGAACGTCCCGGGTTCCCGGGAATGGGATACATTTTCACGAGCGAGCTGAAACCCGCTCCATGCGCAAACTGCACGTTCGGGAAAATGTAATAGAGAAGATTGGTGTAGCCGGCGAGGCCCCATTCGCTCTCGGGCTTGTCGCGCAGCGCGTTGATCGCGCTCACCGCGAAAACGAAACGATGATGAAGACCCAACTCTTCATAAGCGAGATGATCGCCTACGAATATGTTGGCCAGCGTATCCTTGTGCAGGCGTGAAAAATGGTAGGTCTCGCCAAAGGTGTCGTTTGCCAGCTTCCAGTTGAGGTTCTTCTCGATCACTGACTGGCCGATATAGACAAGATCCTGATACCCGTGGTCGGAGACTTCATCGAGAACCGGGCCCAGATGCGACTCCAGATCCAGCACCCCGTCGGGCTGAGGGTGCACCCAGAGCATTCCGTGGCGCTCTTCGGCGGGCAGTGGCGTGAGACCCATGCATGGTTTGTCGACCGCCCCGAAGTCCTTTTCCTGCGGAACGGCGATCAGGTCGCCTTCGTTCGAATAGGTCCATGCGTGAAACGGGCAGGTGAATTTGCTGGCGCGGCCTGCCTCTTCACTGACAAGCCGCACGGCCCGGTGACGGCAGATGTTCAGGAACGCCCGGAATACACCGTCCTTTCCGCGTGTCGCCAGGACCGGCACACCGAAATCGTCGACAGCGAAAAAGCTGCCATTCTCCGGAAGCCGGCCGGACAGGCCTATCAATTGAGGCATCTTCCCGAAGAATTCGTTCCATTCCCGCTCGGCGATTTCGGGGCATGTATAGGCATCGACAGGCATTCGGTACTGAACCCCTGCATCGACGTTCCTGCCTTCGTCGATCTGCGAGAGGAGCTCTTTCAGAATCTTGAACTGGAGATCACGTTTCATCTTGTTCGTCTCCTTGCCTACGTGATGCGCGTTCGCGCGGCCGGGCCGGCTTTGGCACCCTTCTGTTCGGAAATCTTCCTGCGCAACGTCTTCAGGAAATCCGGAGAGGCGTCGGAACACAGGCACATGTAAAAGCCGAGAAGCACCTGGCGCTTGAACTCTGAAATTGTCATGCGGCCATAAGCCCATTCGCGCCAGGGTCTGGAAAAGACCGCATACATCTGCGTACCGAGATCCGCCGAAGGGATGTCCCCGCGAAGCAGGCCTTCGTCCAGGGCCTTGATGCAGCCTCGAACGGCCACCGCCACGCGCCGCTCCGAGATCTGGCGCTCTGCCGAATCCCGGGCCTGCGGTTCCGATATCTGGTCGAGCGCGATGACGGATGCGCGGAAAAAGGAGCCGTCATTTGCGGCGAGTTTCGCGGCTTCGATGGCAATGCCTTCAATGAAGGCAAGGGCGGCAAGATCGTCGTTTCCGGTCAGGGACTGCTCGAGCTCATCTGTGCTCTTGTTCATCAGCGCAATCAGGATGTCATTCTTGCTGCCGATCAGATTGTAGAGGGTGGGCGCGGTTACCCCTGCGGCCTTGCACAGATCGTTGTTGCTGAATCCCTCATATCCCCGTTCGGCCAGCAGCCCGCGGGCGCCATCGAGAATGCGATCCCGCCTCAACTGCATGTTGGTGTGCCGAAGGCTCGGAACCGGCCCCGTCATCGCTCTGCCGCCAGATAGATCGAGTTTCTTGGCTGCGAGAAAAGACGCCGCACCATCGGCTCGAATGCTTCTACCGGCATGGAGTCGAAGCCGGGATCGAAGGCAGCCTGATCGAAGGAACAGAATTCGGCACAGGCTTCGAAGTGAGGATGTCCGCGAAACTGCTCGCGCAGCTTGGGATCGAGTCCCAGGTGATGGAAGAAATACTGTCCCTGGAAGATGGCGTGATGCTCGATGATCCAGTGGTTTTCGTCGCTGACGAAGGGTTTCAGAAGCGCTGCGGCGACATCGGCGTGGTTGTAGCAGCCCAGCGTGTCGCCAATGTCGTGCAGGAGAGCGCAGACGATGTATTCCTCGTCCTTGCCGGCTTGATGGCACATCGTTGCGGTTTGCAGGGAGTGCTCGTAGCGCGTAACCGGAAAGCCGGAATAGTCGCCTCTGAGCAGATCCAGATGAGCGAGAATGCGGTCAGGCAGCGCGGCGGAGAACCGCTCGTTGTGCCGCATGATGATGTTCCAGTCTTCCTGCGTGCTCTCGTCCAGGCGTGTGAACCCGGCTCGCAGCTCCGGCGACAGATTTTCCATGCTCCGCTCCTGTCAGGCCATCGACGCTTCCATCCATAGGGCATGAAAAAATCTTTATCAACGATAAAATTTTATCGTCAGTAATATTTTCGTCGCCTGCCGAAGCGACGCCGGACCAGGCCAGGCCGTCCGCGCAGCGCTGTAAAACGATCGGGGTGGGGATTTCTTTTTGAGCGGCTGTCCCGAAACAGTACGAAAAATGACCGCATTCGGCACAGTCCGGGGCACGTGTCCCGGCACGGCCGGGTGAGCGCGGGAAGGGGCTCAAATGCGTATTCGTGTCTTTCCCGTCCCCTTGGCGGTCTATGGGCCGGTCTGCGGCCCGGTCTCCCGGTCCCGGGGACAAGTCGCGCGCAGTGCTCCCGCAGTCCATTCGTGACGTTTCGATGACAGTTCGATGACAGTCGTGCGCGGTTTGCAGAAAAGCCCGGAAATCCGCCGGCCGGAGTTTGCCACGGGTCCGTAACGAAAAAGGCCGGAGGAATGACCTCCGGCCTCTTCGAATTTCCGTCGAAAGCGGCTGGTTTACTGCGCCGCCGGGCGCTTCACCACCACGCCGCCATCGTTCACCACCACCGGGCTGTCATTGCCGGCTGTGGGGCGCGGCGTTGCGCGCGGGCCGTCGCCGAGGCTCGGTGCGGCGGGTGCGGCCGGGCGCGGGGCGGTGCCGCTGGTGCGGGCCGCCGAATTGCTCGACTGGCTGATCGGGTCGTCGGAATGGCGGCAGTTTCCTTCGAAAAACGCGCCCGTTTCCACAGCCAGCGCCTCGTGAAGAATGTCGCCCTCGACATGACAGGTGGAGGAAAGCTGCACCCGCCGGCCGCGGATCGTGCCGACCACGCGGCCGCGGATCACGATGTCTTCCGCCACCACTTCGCCGGTGATCGAGGCTTTCTCGCCGATCGTCAGCGACTGGCTGCGGATATCGCCTTCCACAGTGCCGTCGATCTGAATGTCGCCGGTCGCGGTCAGATTGCCATGCACCACCAGGTCGCCGGAGATGATCGAGGGCGCCGTGCGGGTGCTGCTCGGTCGTCGTCCGCCGCTGTTCACCGGTGCGGATACGGGAGCGGCGGCTGTCGCCGTCGCCTTCTCGGACTCTTTATCCTTGCTTCGCGAAAACATAATGCCCTGCCTCGATGAACTTGGAGGGGTTACGAACGACACCGTCGAACCAGACCTCGTAGTGAAGATGAGGGCCGCTGCTACGTCCAGATGACCCCACTTTGCCGATGACCTCACGGAATGCAATTTTCTGGCCAGTCTTGACCGTCATCTTGCCGAGATGGCCGTAGCGCGTGCGGAAGCCGTTGCCGTGGTCGATCTCGATGATGCGGCCATAGCCGCCTTTCCAGCCGGCGAAAGTCACCGTGCCGGAGCCGGGCGCATAGACCGGCGCTCCGTAGTAGGACCCCATGTCCTCGCCTGAATGGAAGGCCATGCGCCCGTTGAAGGGGTCCCGCCGCGGCCCGAAACTGCTCGTCTTGCGGTAGCTGACGAGCGGTTCGGCAAGAGGCATTCTTGCAATGGAATCCTCAAGATCGGCCATCTTCTTGAGGTTCTGGCTTACCCGGAAAAGCTGCTTTGCGAAGGCGCTCTCGTCGCCGCCGCCCGCCAGCGCGTCCCCGGCGGCCAGGTCGATGAACGGACCGCCCTGCGCGTCGCGCCGCTCGCTGCCGCGCTCCAGAATGGCGTCGGGATCGATCACCTTGGTCATGGCAATGATCGACTTCAGCTCGCGCACCCGCCTGTCGGTGATCTCTTCCACATTGTTGATGAGGCCCTGCTGGGCATTGTCGAGCCAGGCCAGCCGGGCGTCGATCTGGGAGACGGCGGCGTTCGGGCTTTCGCCGTTGCCCGCCAGGCCCGCCACGTCGATCAGCGCGCCTTCGTCCGGTCCCTCGATGATGAAGCGTTCGAGTTCGGCGGTCTGCTGCGGCCGGGCGGTCGTGTGGACGACGTCCGGGCCCTCGGTGGCGCCGTCGACGCGCATCAGCACGGTGTTGCCGTCGCTGCCGGCGGCCGCCTTTTCCTGGCCCGTCAGCGTCGCCGCATAGCGCCGCCGCATCGTGTCGAGCACCGAGCCGGCCGTCTGGCGCTGGCTCATAAGTGTCGACAGTTGCTTGTGTTTTTCCTCAAGCTGCCGGGTCGTCGCGAGGAAGCGCTCCTCGGTGATGACGAGCTGGCCGTTGAGTTCGTCATAGGCCGACTGAAGCTGCGCCATCCGCTCTTCATAGGCGGATTGCATCTTCACATAGCGCCGGTCCTTCGACGCGATGATCTGTTCCTTGAAGACGACGTTGACCGACGCGAACGCGATCCAGCTCAGGAACGCGAAAGCGATCACCGCGAACGCCGATTGCGTAAGCGGCGACAGCGAAATGAACTGCACATGTCCGTGGCTGCGGATGTAGATCTGCCGCTCCACATACATGTGCCGCACGAAACTGCGGAATCTGTCGGCCCAGCCCTGCCGTTGGTGCATGCCCCTCAATGCCCCTTCGCCCCCTAATGTATGCCGTTATCTCACCCCAAATTGGCACAGGAAGACAACATACTCGCGTAGAGTTTTGATGTTAATGGTTAATATAAATTCACCATATCTTGGAAAAAGCGTCATCCGCAGCAGGACGGGTCCGCCAGCGGTTCGTAGAAGCCGGGCGGGAGACCTGCCGCACCGCGCGCGGCGCAATTGAAGGGAGGCTTCAACGCGCCTCTGAAATGCCGCCGTACGAGGGTGTGAAAGGCGGCTTCCGGATCAATTCCTTCTTCGCCGCAAAGGAAAATGAACCAGCGCGCGCCGGCGCCCACATGGGCCTGTTCCTCCGTGTAGATCGTTTCCAGCACCGTCGCGCTTTCGTGGTCGCCCGCCGCCCTCAGCCTGTCGATCATCGGGGGCGTGACGTCGAGGCCGCGCGCCTCCAGCACCATCGGCACCACGGCGAGACGCGCCAGGAGGTCGTGCCGCGTTTCCTCCGCCGCCTGCCAGAGCCCGTCATGGGCGGGCAGGTCGCCATAGGTTGCGCCATGGGCAGAGAGCCTCGCTTGCAGCATCGCGAAATGCCGCGCTTCGTCCTCGCCAACGCCAACCCAGTCGTCGAAGAATTCCCTCGGCATCGTCGCGCCCGCGAACCGGCCCGCGAGATCGAAGGCGAGGTCGATGGCGTTCAGTTCGATATGCGCGAGCGAGTGGAGGAGGGCGACCCTTCCGCGCTCGCCCTTGAAACTCCGGCGCGGCATGTCGCGCGGAAGGCGGAGTTCGGGGCGTTGCGGGCGGTTCGGCCGGTCGGGCATCGAAACGCCGGTGCCGGGCGAAAGCCTGCCTTCGCGCCAGGCGGCGGCCACGTCGCGCGCAAGCCGGGCCTTGCCGTCGGCGTCACCGCAGAGAAGAACCTCGCGCGCCGCCGCCGCGAGTGACCGCTTTTCGCTCATGCCGGGCTCACAGCTCCTTCGCGGCAACGAGAACCTCGTCGGCATGGCCGTTCACCTTCACCTTCGGCCAGACCTTTCTCACGACACCCTTCTCGTCGATCAGGAAAGTCGTGCGGGTGATGCCCATGAACTTTCGTCCGTAGAGGCTTTTCTCGCCCCAGACGCCATAGGCTTCGAGCATCTTGCCGTCTTCGTCGGAGAGCAGGCGGACGGTGAGGTTGTGCTTGTCGCGAAACTTGCAGTGCTTTTCGATGGAATCCTTCGAAACCCCGAGCACCACCGTCTTCGCCGCGTCGAACTTCTTCCTCAGCGCGCTGAAGGCGATGCCTTCCGTCGTGCAGCCGGGCGTGTCGTCCTTCGGGTAGAAGTAGAGGACCACCTTTTTGCCCGCGAGCGATTTCAGGGAGACCGTCGAGCCGTCATCGGCCGGCAGCGAGAAGGCCGGCGCCTTCTTTCCTTCTTCGGGAAGCGCCTTTCCGGCCGTCTTTTCCCGGGCGCCGGGTTTGCTCCTGGTCGGGGTCTTGCTCATGGATTGCCTCCTGTCCGGTTTCGCGGCCTTGATAGCACGACGGGAAGGCGTCCCGCCGCCGTTAATATTGACGAACGGCAGGATCGCGTTGGGCCCAATTTTGCAGACTTGGAAGCGGGCAGGGGATAAAAGTCCCTGACTCGCTTTCGCCGCAATTCTGCGTTTTCCATAGCGGCCAGCGTGAGGAGTTGACGTATTTCTTGATCCGCCGGACCAGTAAAATCGCGTTGGAAATAGTCGGTGTTGCCGTCGCGGTGACGGCCGTGCTTCTGGCCGTGCTGGCATGGCGGCTCTCGGCCGGCCCGGTCTCGGTCTCCATCCTGAACCAGATGATCGAGGATGCCGCGCGGCCTTCGCTCCAGGGCGGCGATCTCACCATTGGCGACACGATCCTCATCTGGGCCGCCGAAGAGCGCGAATTGTCGCTCCGTCTCTCCGATGTCCAGCTTGAGGGAGCGGACGGCAATGAAATTGCCAGGGTGCCGCAGATTGCCTTCGAGTTGAGCGTGCCTGCGCTCTTTCGAGGCATGCTCGCGCCCACATCGATCGATCTCTACGGCGTCAGCGCAACCGTGCTCCGCCGGCCCGACACCGGCATCACGCTTGCTCTCGCGGCGGCCGGCGAAGTGCCGCAGTCGGATACGTCGTTTGTCGGTCCCATGCTCGAAGCTTTGCTCGACGAGAACGACCGCTCCTCGCCGCTCGGCTATCTTTCCCGCTTCGGCATCAGGCAGGCGAAGCTCTACTTCGTCGATGAGGTCAACGGCGTCAGCTTCGAGGCGCCGACCGCCAGTGTCGTCATCTTTCGCGGCGATGGCGGCATCGCGGGCATGCTGAACGCCGACTTCGCCATTGCGGAGACGAAAGCGCATCTCGAACTGAACGGTTTCCTGCCCGCCACCGCCGATGCTGCCCGCATCGATATTTCGGCCTCCGACGTCGTGCCGGCGGCGCTCGCGCGTGTCTCTCCGGCCTTCGAGGACTATGCGATCTTCGATGCGCCGCTTTTTGCGCAAGGCGAGCTTTCGGTCAAACGGGACGGCTCGCTCGAATCGGCGCGGCTGAGCCTGCAATCGGGAACCGGCCAGATCAATCTGCCCGAGCCGTGGAGCACCTCCATCCCGCTCGAAAAGGCGCAGGGTAAGGTCGATATCGACGGCGACGCCCGTCAGGTTGCCGTGAAGGAACTGGCATTCAAGGCGGGTCCGCACGAAGCGGCCGTTTCCGGCAGTATCGACTACAGGATGGGAGAGGGGCTCAACATCGCGGACGCCTCCGTCGATCTCGTTCATTTCACCATCCTGCGTCCGCCCGAAAAGCCGGACGGCACGCCGATCTCGCAGCTCTCGCTGATCGCGTTTCCGACCCGCGAGCTGTTCTCGGAGAAGATCGACGAGTTCGACCTGATCGTCTTCGACCGCTACCACCGCCGCAACGTGCTGCCGTCGCTCTACTTCGACAACATCGCCCAGTACATCCGCAACGGCGGCGCCGTGCTGGTCGCGTCGGGGCCGGACTATGCGGGCCTGCAGAGCATCTTCTACACGCCGCTCGCCGACGTGCTGCCGGCCGAGCCGACCGGCCAGGTGATCGAGCAGCCGTTCTACCCGGAGGTGAGCGAACTTGGCGACAAGCACCCCGTCACCCGCGACCTGCCTGGCGCCGCCGGCGATCCGCCGGACTGGAGCCAGTGGTTCCGGCTGATCGAGGCCGACCCGATCGCCGGCGACACGGTGATGACCGGGCCCGACGGCAAGCCGCTGCTCCTCCTCGCGCGCCAGGGCAAGGGCCGCATCGCGCTGATGCTGTCGGATCATGTGTGGCTGTGGGCGCGCGGCTTCGAGGGTGGCGGGCCGTACGTGCCGCTGCTGCGCCGTCTCGCCCACTGGCTGATGAAGGAACCGGCCCTTGACGAAAACACCATTGCCACCGAACGCAGTGCCGATGGTAAAAGTCTGACCCTGAGCTGGCGCAAGATCGGGGCTGAACCGACAACCGCAACCGGTGCCGATCCGGAAACCGGCGAAGTCGTGCGCACAACATTTGAACGAACATCGGATCAGACATGGCAGGCCACCCTGCCCATCGCAGAGCGCGGCCTGATCCGTGTTCAGGCCCTTGATCGCGACGGCGTTACCCAGTCAGCATTGCATGTCGACCGCGATGTTCTGACCAGTGAACGTCGCAACACCAACTCGACATCGGACCTTTTACGCGAACTGGTTCTGGCCAATGGCGGATATGTTGATCGCATCGAAAAAGGGCTTCCCGATTTCCGCCGGGTGAAAGAGGAACGTGTCTGGTTTGGCACAAACTGGGCAGGCTTGATGGAAACGGAAAGCTATCGCACAGTGATTGGCGGCATTACCAATCTGTTGCCTCTTCCGGTCGTTGCTATTCTTCTGGGGTTGATGTGTCTGATCGGCTGGCGGATCGAAAGCAAATAGCCTTAGTCGACCGGATACATCGTTTTGTGGAAATTACATAATCCACCGCGAAACTTTTCCACTAGAAAATCAATGAAAATACGTACCTTGGTCGGAAGATGGCGTCGTTCCGGATATACGGCATAAATCCCGCCACTGGCCAGCGAATTATATTCCTTAAGGATTTCGACCAGCGACCCTTTTTGAAGCGCCTCGGCAACGATGAATTCCGGTTCACGCGCGATACCAAGGCCCCGGATCGCTGCGAACGAGGTAAAA
>CAJXOU010000083.1 GCA_913057645.1 uncultured Rhodobiaceae bacterium
ATTCTCTTCCCAGCCTCCCCTTGAGGGAGGGTCGACAAAATTCGAGCGGTACGCGAAGAATTTTTCGGGGCGGGGTCGGAGCACCAAATTGAGCGAACACGCCCGCGCCTCCATCCGCAGCACCTCAGCGCCCCCGCCCCAAACGGTCTTCGACCGTTTGACCCTCCCTCAAGGGGAGGGTGGGAAGAAGGGAAGGAGCGCAGGGCGAAAGGTCCGGACCGGCTCGACGCGCTCGTCTGGACACTGACGGAATTGACGCTCAAGGGTGGGGCAAGGGAGCCTAAACTGAGGCGTTCATGATTGCGAGAATGGCGCCTGTTTTCAGCGTGAAACACGCAAGGGCCCACGCGGTTAGTCTTTCATTAAACGGACAATGTGACCTTGAGGGGCCGCTGCCGGAAGGCTTCGCAGCGGGTTGGTAGAGTTCTGTCCGAGGTCCGCCCATGCCGATCGGCATTCTTCAGCATCTGGCGCGCGAAAGCGCGCTCATCAAGTCCGACACGATCCAGCGCACGCTCGAGGCGATCCGCACCCATCTGGAGATGGATGTCGCCTATGTCTCGGAATTCGTCGGCAACTTCTCCGTGATGCGGCAGGTCGACGCGCCGGGGCTGGAAGAACTGGTGAAGCCGGGCGATGCGAACTCGCTGGACGATGTCTATTGCCGCCATATCCTGGAAGGCCGGTTGCCGGAGCTGATGCCCGACACCTCGCAGATCCCCTTCGCGGCCGCCATGCCGATCACGGCGATGATCGGTTCGCATGTGAGCGTGCCGCTGCGCCGCCCGGACGGCGAGACCTACGGCATGTTCTGCTGCTTCTCGTCGAAGCCGAAGCCGTCGCTGAACGAGCGCGATCTCAACATCACGCGCGCCTTTGCGAGCCTGGCGGCGGAACAGATCGGCCGCGACCTGGAATCGACCCGCGAGCGGGACGAGAAGATTGCGCGTATCCGTTCGGCGATCGACGCGGAAGCCTTTTCGCCGGTGCTGCAGCCGATCGTCGATCTCTACAGCAACCAGACCATGGGCTATGAATGTCTGACGCGGTTCGCCGCGTTGCCGGTTCGCACGCCCGATCTGTGGTTCAACGAGGCGGCGGAAGTCGGGCTCGGCACGGAACTCGAACTGGCGGCACTGCGCGCCGCGCTGAAGAGTTTCGCGCATCTGCCGGAGGATGTGACGCTGTCGCTGAATGCCGCGCCGGAAACGCTGCTGCATGAGGGTTTTCCGGCAATCTTCGCGGGATGGCCGATGAACCGGGTCGTGCTGGAGGTGACGGAGCATGCGGAAGCCGCCGATTACGACGCGCTGCGCGTGGCGCTGAAGCCGATGCGCGCCAAGGGGCTGAAGCTCGCGGTGGACGATGCGGGCGCGGGCTATGCGAGCCTGCACCACATCCTGAAGCTCGAACCCGACATGATCAAACTCGACATGTCGCTGACCCGCGACGTGCACACCGATCCGGCGAAACGCTCGCTCGCCGCCGCATTGCTCCTCTTCGCGCGCCAGACCGGCAGCGAGATCGTCGCCGAAGGGATCGAGACGGCGGAAGAACTGGAAGTGCTGAAGGCGCTCGGCATCTCGAAAGGCCAGGGCTACCTGCTGGGCCACCCGGTGCCGCTGGAAGAAGCGGTGGCATCGCTGAAATCGGCAAGGGCCGCGCCTTACATTTTTTCGTGAATGTAATCCGCTTCAAACACCGAGTGTCACCCCGGCGGAAGCCGGGGTCCATCTGACTCCCGTACTGTTAGCGCCTGCCCATGGATCCCGGCTTTCGCCGGGATGACATTGTTGGGGGATGCGCGCGAAT
The DNA here is from genome assembly GCA_913057645.1 of uncultured Rhodobiaceae bacterium. Classification (GTDB taxonomy): domain Bacteria; phylum Pseudomonadota; class Alphaproteobacteria; order Parvibaculales; family Parvibaculaceae; genus Parvibaculum. The sequence goes on from CAJXOU010000083.1 coordinate 1,813, forward strand.
CCAAGGAACAACCTCCATGCCCAATCCGCTTGCCGTGCTTCTCGGCGCGTTGCGCTTTCGCGCGTCCGAAACGAAGCAGTCTCGCGTTGCGCCGATGATCGCGCTGCACATGCAGGGGCGCGCCGTCTGGACGCCGCGCGACTATGCGGCGCTGGCCGACGAAGGCTACAGGCGGAACGCGGTCGCCTATCGCTGCGTGCGCATGATCGCGGAGGCGGCGGCGAGCCTGCCCTGGCTGCTTTACGACGGCGACCGGGAACTCTCCGACCATCCGCTGCTCTCGCTGATCGAGCGGCCGAACGGGAGCCAAGCGGGCGCGGACTTCTTCGAGAGCTGGTACAGCTTCCTGCAGGTGGCGGGGAACAGCTACATGGAGCTGGTGGAGGTGGACGGGAGCCCACGCGAACTCTACGTGCTGCGCCCCGACCGAATGAAGGCCGTGCCGGGGCGGAACGGCTGGCCGGAGGCCTATGAGTATTCCGTCAACGGACGGATAGTGACGATCCCCGCCGGGACGCGGAGCGCCGTGCTGCACATGCGGCTCTTCAACCCGGTGGACGATCATTACGGGCAGAGCCCGCTGGAAACGGCGGCCTGCGCCATCGACATCCACAATGCGGCGGGAAGCTGGAACAAGGCGCTGCTCGACAATGCGGCGCGGCCCTCCGGCGCGCTGGTCTACAAGGGCGGCGAGGCGGGCGCGAACCTCACCGAAGACCAGTTCGAGCGGCTGAAGCGCGAGCTTGCCGAGAACTACCAGGGCGCGGCGAATGCCGGGCGGCCGCTGCTGCTCGAAGGCGGGCTCGACTGGACGAGCATGGGGCTTTCCCCAAAGGACATGGACTTCATCGAGGCGAAACACGCGGCGGCGCGCGACATCGCGCTCGCCTTCGGCGTGCCGCCGATGCTGTTGGGCATCCCCGGCGACAATACCTATGCGAACATGCGCGAAGCAAACCGGGCCTTCTGGCGCGGCACCGTGCTGCCGCTGGCGGGCCGCACGGCGCGGGCGCTGACGCACTGGCTCGGGGCCCGCTACGAGGGACGCTTGCGGCTCTGGTACGACGCGGACGGCGTCGACGCGCTCTCGGCCGACCGCGACGCGCTCTGGGCGCGCGTGTCGCGCGCGGATTTCCTCAGCGATGCCGAGAAACGCGAGGCGGTGGGATATGGCGTGGCGAAAAGAGGAACTACGGCGCGAGCGACTTCGATTTCCTGATGTTCTGCACGGCGATGATGACGTCGATGAAGCCGAAGATCATGAAGACGAAGCCGAGGCCGATTTCCCGCATCTCCCAGGACAGGAAGATCAGCATGACCGCGACGGCGAGGCTGAAGGCGCTGTGCGGCGTGATCCTGTAGCCCTTGATGACGACGAGGGCGGGCACGGAAATGCCGCGAAGCCGCGTCCGCTCTTCGAGCCATACGAGGAGAATGGGGCCGCAGGCCAGCGCGGCGCCCATGCCGAGGATCATCCAGTGGTCGGTCGTCATGAAGCGGGTTCTTTCGCGAGGGACGGAACGGTGGAAGAGACATCATACACGAAAGAGACGTCCGTGTGGGCGATAGACCGCCGCGTGCCCGTGGCGGTGATCGTGACGATCCTCGTACAGTCGGCGGCGGCGCTTCTCTGGGCCGGCGCGGCGAACGAACGCCTCGGCGCGCTCGAGGCGCGGACGGAGCGGATCGGCGAGCTCGTCGAGCGCACCGCGCGGCTGGAGGAGCAGGTGAAGAGTGCGAACGCGGCGCTGGCAAGGATCGAGGAGAGGTTGGGGCGGTAGCTTTTCCACCCTCCCCTTGAGGGAGGGTCAAACGGTCGAAGACCGTTTGGGGCGGGGGCGCTGAATATCGCCGGACTAATTCGGTGGTGTGTTCATTGCGGCAACGCCGCGACCCCGCCCCGAAATTTGTTTCGCTGACGCTCACAAATTGTCGACCCTCCCTCAAGGGGAGGGTGGGAAGAAGGAAAGTGAAGGCGCCTTCGGGCGCCTTTTTTGTTGCGCGGAAACATCCCACCACGGAGGAAACGAGTGACTGAGGCCGTGACGAAACAGGCTGGCGAGCGCAAGGCCGCGCGCTTCGAGGCGAAGGCGGTGAAGGCGGACGGGAGTTTCGAGGGCTATGCCTCGCTGTTCGGGGCGGAGGATCTGGGCCGCGACGTGGTGATGCCGGGCGCGTTCCGCAAGTCGCTTCTGAAGCGGGGCGCGCGCGGTGTGAAGCTCCTCTACCAGCATGAACCGAACGAGGTGATCGGCACCTGGGAGGAGATCACGGAAGATGCGCGCGGGCTCTTCGTGCGCGGGCAGCTCCTCACCGACGTCATGCGCGCCCGCGAGGTGCTGGCGCTGATGCGCGCCGGCGCCGTCGACGGGCTCTCCATCGGCTATCACGTGGTGAAGGCGGAGAGCGACCGCGCGAGCGGCGCGCGCCGCCTCCACGAAGTCGACCTCTGGGAAATCTCGGTCGTGACCTTTCCGATGCTGCCCGCCGCGCGGGTGAGCGCGGTGAAGGGCACGCGGCCGACGACACGCGAATTCGAACGCTGGCTCATGCAGGACGCTGGGTTCAGCCGGACGGAAGCCCGGACGATCGTCCACCGGGGCTTCAAGGCGCTGCCCGCCCCGCGGGAGGCGGGGAGCGCGAGCGACCAGGCGCTGGCCCGCGCGTTCCGTGCGGCGGCGCGGCTCTTCACGAGCTGAACCCGACACTCACCCACCATCATCCCGACACATCAACGGAGACGACACATGTCGCAATGGAACGACGGCGTGCCGCGCATCGGCGCGTCGCTGAAGGAAGAGGCGCGCGCGCCCGAGACGAAGAGCGGCGAGGGCCAGGCGAGCGCGCATGAAGTGCGCGAGGCGATGGACGAGTTTCTGTCGTCCTTCGAGGAATTCAAATCCGCGAATGACGAAAGGCTCGGCGAACTCGAACGCAAGCTGACCGCCGACGTGATTGCGGAGGAAAAGGTGGAGCGCATCAACCGCGCGCTCGACCAGCAGAAGAAGAAGCTCGACGAGCTGACGCTCGCCGCCCAGCGCCCCGACCTCGGCGGCCGGGCGGAAACCGGCCATGCCGAGCGCGAGCACAAGCGCGCCTTCGAGGGCTATGTGCGCAAGGGCGAGGCGCAGGAGCTGCGCGGGCTGGAGGCGAAGGCGCTGTCCATGCAGTCCGATCCCGATGGCGGCTATCTGGTGCCGGCCGAGACGGAGCGCATGATCGAGCGGATCGTCTCCGAGGTCTCGCCGATCCGCGCCATTGCCGGCCTTCGCCGGATCGGGGCGCAGAGCTACAAGAAGCCCTTCTCGACGGGCGGCGCGCAGACCGGCTGGGTGGGCGAGACGGAGGCGCGGCCGCAGACGGCGACGCCCTCGCTCGCCGAGATCGAGTTTCCGGCGATGGAGCTCTATGCCATGCCGGCGGCGACGCCGACGCTGCTCGACGATGCCGCGGTCAATATCGACCAGTGGCTCGCCGAGGAAGTGCAGACCGCCTTCGTGGAACAGGAGGGCGCGGCCTTCGTCAATGGCGACGGCGTGAAGAAGCCGCGCGGCTTTCTCGACTATGACCGCGTGGCGGACGGCGCCTGGGAATGGGGCAAGCTCGGCTTCATCGCGACCGGAAACGAAGGCGGCTTTCCGACCTCGAACCCCGGCGACAAGCTGATCGACCTCGTCTATGCGGTGAAGTCCGGCTACCGCGCGAATGGCCGCTTCGTGATGAACCGCACCACCCAGGCGGCGATCCGCAAGTTCAAGGACACCGAAGGCAATTATCTCTGGCAGCCCGCACTTGCGGCCGGCCAGCCGCCGACGCTCTTGAACTATCCGGTGACGGAGGCCGAAGACATGCCTTCCGTCTCGGCGGATGCGCCCGCCGTCGCCTTCGGCGATTTCCGGCGCGGCTATCTCATCGTCGACCGGGTGGGCGTGCGCGTGCTGCGCGATCCCTACAGCGCCAAGCCTTACGTGCTGTTCTACACGACGAAGCGGGTCGGCGGCGGCGTGCAGAACTTCGAGGCGATCAAGTTCCTCCAGTTCTCGTCGTGAGGGTGAAGCCATGCGTGACATTCACAACGGACTGAAGGCGGTGCAGACGCTCGCCCCGAAAGTGACGGCGGAAACGCGCTACGGCGCGCCCGTCGACCGCAAGGGCTTCGGCGCGGTGGAACACATCGTCTCCGTCGGCACGGCGGGCGACGCGCTGTCGGAGACGGTGTCGATCGCCTGCGTGATCGAGGCCTCCGACGACGGCGCGACATGGGCCCCCGTGACGGCGGCGCATGAAGTGCTGGGCGAGGCGCCCGACGAAGCGGGCGTCTTCGCGATGCTCGACGGCGCGGCGGCGGACCTCCGCGACTACCGCATCGGCTATGTCGGCCCGGCGCGCTACACGCGCATCGGCGTCGTGCTGACGGGGACGCATACGGAGGGCACGCCCCTCGCGGCGCTCGCGCTTCTCGGCGCCGCGCAGCTGAAGCCGGTGGACTGATCCTCAGCGATGCAAGCCCACCCGCCCCTGGGGGCGGGTCGAAAAATTCGAGCTTGCGAGGAATTTTTCGGGGCGGGGGAAATGAACGGCGCCCCCGCCCCGAAATTCACACGGCTTAAAAGCCGCATGAATTTCGACCCTCCCCGAGGGGAGGGTGGGAAGCAAATCTTTCTTCGAATGGAACCTTCTTGATGACCCTCACCCTCATCGAAGGCCCGGCGGCGGAGCCGGTGTCGCTGGCGGAAGCGCGCGCGCATCTGAAGCTCGATGCGACGGAGGAGGACGCGCTGCTCGGCGCGCTCGTCACCGCCGCGCGCACGCTGCTCGAGGCGGAAACCCGGCGCGCCTTCCTGACGCAGCGCTGGCAACTGACGCTGGACGAATGGCCGGCGGGCGCCCTGGCGCTGCCGCTCGCGCCGGTCGCGAGCGTGATCGCGGTGAAGGTGGCGGCAATGAGCGGCGCCATGATCGCGATCGATCCCGGTTTCTACGAGGTGGACGCGAAGGGCGAACCGCCACGCCTTGCCGCGAAACGCGGGCAGGCCTGGCCGATGCCCGCGACGCGGCTCGCCGGGATCTCGGTCGATTTCGAGGCGGGCTACGGCACGGCGGCGGATGTGCCGATGCCGCTCCGCCAGGCGGTGCTGCTGCTCGCGGCGCACTGGTTCGAGAACCGCGAGCCCGTGGGCGACGGCGTGGAGCTGCCGCTCACCGTCTCGGCGCTCATTGCGCGCTACCGGAGACACCGGCTGTGACGCGGCGGCCGCGCATTGGCGAGATGCGCGAGCGCGTGACGCTGCAATCGCCGGTGCGCGCGCCGGACGGCGCGGGCGGCGCTGACATTGCGTGGGACGCGGGCGCGACGGTCTGGGCGAACGTGGAAGAGCGCGGCGGCGACGAGCGCGCGGCCGGCGAAAGGCTGGCGGCGCGGGCGCGGCTCCGCGTGACGATCCGCTACCGCGCCGGCGTGACGGCGGAGATGCGCCTGCTGTGGAACGGGCGCGCGCTCGGCATCACGGGCTTGCGCGATCCGGACGGACGCAAACGCTTTCTTGTGCTGGATTGCGAGGAGGAGGCATGAACGCCGACGGGGCGCTCCAGAAGGCCGTTTACGAGCGGCTGGCGGGCGATGCGGCGCTTGCCGCGCTCGTTGCGGCGCGCATCTACGACAATCCGCCGGGAGACACCGGCTTTCCCTATCTCACACTGGGCGAAAACGAAACGCGCGCCTGGCCGGGCGGCCGGGAGCACCGGCTGACATTCCACGTCTTTTCGCGGGGCGGCGGCCGCGCGGAAGCGAAACGCCTCATGGATGCGGTGGAGACGGCGCTGCACGACGCGGCGCTTGCGCTGGAAGGACATGCGCTCGTCAATCTGCGCTTCCTCGACGCGACGACACGGCGCGAGGCGGACGGCACCACCTGGCGCGGCACGATCCGCTTTCGCGCGGTGACGGAAGAAACGGGAGAGGCGACATGACGGCCCAGAAAGGCAAGGACCTGCTGCTGAAGCTCGACAGCGACGGCGCGGGGAACTTCGTGACCGTGGCGGGACTGCGCTCGCGCGCCATTGCCTTCAACGCGCGGGCGGTGGATGTGACCCATGCGGATTCGGCCGGGCGCTGGCGCGAGCTGCTGGAAGGCGCGGGCGTGCGCTCGGCCGCGCTCACCGGGCGCGGCATTTTCAGGGATGCGGCATCCGATGCCAGCGTGCGAGAGATCTTCTTTGCGGGTGCGATCCGCGACTGGCAGGTGGTGATCCCCGATTTCGGCACGGTGGCGGGCAAGTTCCAGATCACCGCGCTCGAATTCTCCGGCGACCATGACGGCGAAGTCAGTTTCGACCTCGCGCTCGAAAGCGCGGGCGAGATCGGCTTTGTGGCGATGTGACGGGGGTCAGTCCTCTCGCTCGCACCAGAGCTTCGGCTTCGGCGGCGGGCGCTTCAACTGACCCTTGCCTTCAGGAAAGGAAGGCGCTTCCCGGTAGGAGAAGCCGCCGAGCTGATAGCCGATATTGATGAGGGCAAGCGCCTTCGGGACAACCACTTCGCCGGTCGCACCGTCCTCGATCCAGATGGCAATATGTTTCGGGCCGAGGCCGATCTGCGGAGGTTCGTATCCGAGCGTGTAGCTCGCGCCGGGCTTCGCATCGAGCATGACCGGAATCTTCGCCCAGCCATAGATGGGCTGATAGTTCCCGTCCATGCCGATATAGAAACTCAGATAGAAGGCGAGGGCGCGCGGTCCGGACGATACCCTGATCGCGTGCGTATCTTCGGCGAGCCTTTCGCCATCGATGGCGACGATCCTGACTTCGCCTTCGTCCTGCTCGCCGAGCAGGAATTTCTCGACCTTCCTGGCCCTGGCGGTGACGAGAGCCGTGTCTTCGCCGGCGGGCTCCACATAGCTTACGTTCGGTGCCTTGTCGCCGATGATCTGGCCGATCAGGGTTTCGCTCATGAGCACGACTTCCGCGTCCCGCAGCGGCCTGCGGAAGACAGTTTCGTTCGTCGCCTCGTTCTCCACATAGACCGTGTCGTCGCTGTCGTCCTCCCACTTGACGACGAAGACATCGCCGGGTGCGGCATCGATCCGGACCGGCATCAGCCGGTTCTTGTAGACGACGACGAGCGAGTGGGGGCCCGGGGCGAGGTCGTGCCGGTCGCAGGTTTCGAGTTCGCCGGGCAGGAAACGCCCGTCGATATAGAGGACGCGGGAGCTGTCCTTCCCGAAGGTGCCGCCGACGACATCGCCGCGAATGGTGGCAAGCGAAGGGTCTTGCGGCGGCGGCGCGGGTTCGCGCTCCTGCGCCTCGGCCGAAACGGCAAGCAGCAGGAACAGCGCACTGGCGAGACGGAGTTTCACGGCAAGCCCCTCATTGCGGGCGCTTCCCCCTGAAGCGCCACCCCGAAGGAAGAATAACGGGTTTACGCGAGGCAAATCCACCGGGAAGGACGGAGCATGGCGAACAGGCACAGGGGCGAGGTCGAGGCCGTGCTCGGCGGCGAGCGCATGACGCTGGTGCTGACGCTGGGCGCGCTGGCGGAGCTTGAGCAGGCGTTCGGCGGCGAGGACATGCTCTCGCTCGCAGGCCGCTTCGAGACGGGGCGCATTGCGGCGATGGACGCCGTGAAGATCATCGGCGCCGGACTGCGCGGCGCGGGCTATGAGCGTTCCGACGAAGAGGTTGCGCGCATGACGGCGGAGGGCGGCGCGGCCGGCTTCATCGCCATCGTGGCGGACCTGCTGTCGGCGACGTTCGGCGGCGCGCCGTGAACGAGACGCGCTTTCCCTGGGAAGAGGCAATGACGCTCGGCCTCGGCACGCTGCGTCATCCGCCGGACATCTTCTGGCGGATGACGCTGCCGGAACTCGCCGCGGCGGCGCGGGCCGCGCGGCCGGAGGATCAAGGCGCGATGAGGCGGGAGGAACTGGCGGAAATGATGACGCGGTTCCCGGACGCCTGCCGGAACGCCGGACGAGAGGCGACAGGAAAATGACATCGCTGCGGTCATAATAATTGTTGCCGTCTTCGGCGAACCGAACGTACGATTTCACCTTGGGGTGGCCGGTGCGGCAGCATCGGCCCGAATCGGGTGTCTGGGGGACGAGGATGAAATCCATCATTCGCGTGGGTGCGGCCATTGCCGCGCTGCTGATGCTTGCGGCCTGTGCGACGAAGCCGGCCATTCCGTTCGACAGCTCGTCGGCCGGAGAGATCAAGACGATCGGGATATTGACGCCGAGCATGCCGGACGAGCCGTCCGCCATTCTCGCAAGCAGCGTCGGCCAGAGCTTCGGCCTTGTCGGCGCGCTGATCGATGCCGGCATGCAGGAAGCGCGGGAAAGCGACCTCGAAGCCATCCTGAACAGCAAGCAGTTCGTCGCGCATGACAAGCTGATCGACGGCATCACGGCCTCGCTCGAGGCGCAGGGATACACGGTGCGCAAGGTCGCCGTGACGCGGACGGAGCGGGATTTCATGAAGGCCTATCCGTCGTCGAATACGGAGAAGGTGGACGCCTATCTCGACCTGGTGATGAGCGGCTACGGGTATATCGCCGCCGGCATCGCGAGCGGCACGCCCTACCGGCCCATCGTCGTCACCCAGGTGCGGCTCGTGAGCGCGAGGGATTCGAGCGTGCTCATGGAGGATGTCGTCTACTACAACCGCCTGAACTCCAGCATCGAGACGACGAATGTGACGATTTCGCCGGACCCGGCCTATTCCTTCCCGGATTTCTCGGATCTGGAAAACGACCCGAACAGGACGGTGGAAGGGCTCGACGTTGCCTTTGCGAAGTCCACGGAAGCCATCGGCACATTGTTGCGCTGAACGAAAGGCGGAACAGATGACGTTGACCAGATGGCTTTCCTGCCTCTGCCTTGCGGCGGCACTCGGGGGATGCGCGACGAGGGCGCCCGATCTCGCCCCGCTGGTGCAGATCGCGCCCAAGTCCTGCACCGCCGCGCCCGACGTGACGCGGGCGCATGCCTTGCCCTTCGACACCGAAGACAAGGCGGAGCCGGTCCGGCTCACCATCGAGGAGCAGAGCCCGTGCCTCGACGAAGGCGGCGTGAAGAGCCTTTACGAGGTCTTCGCCCTGCCGGAGCTCTCCTATCCGATCATCGTGACGGTGCGGAGCCTGCCGAGCACGAGCGGCATTCTCGCGCCGCGTATCGTGCTGCTCGACAAGGACGGCGGGATGCTGCGCGAACTCGACCGCGAGGCGGTCCATTTCCGCGGCACGGCGCTCACCGCGATGCTCAGGACGAGACCGGAGGAACGCTATCTCGTGGTCGCCTCCGATCCCGACGTGGTCGGCAGCGACATTTCGCGCGTGCACGGGGCCGTCAACCAGCAGATGGTCTCGACCGGGGCCGTCATGTTCACGGTCTATACGGGTTCGGAATCGACGGCGAACATGACCTATGCCCATAACGGCACGATCCAGGTATCGGCGCGGGCGATCCCGACCGCACAGTAAATCGCCGCTGAACGTCAATCGAACGCGCCGGGCCTCCTCCGGCGCGTTTTCTTTTGCGGGAACAGATGACAGACACAGATCCCGAACAACTCGCCGCCGCGATGGCGCAGGCGGGCGAAGCGGCGCGCGGCTTTGCGCTGGACGCGGAGCGTTCGCTGAAATCCGTCACCGACGAGTTCCGCCGCGCGACGCGCGAGGGGCGCGGCTTCGGCGATGCGCTCGCCAATGCCTTCGAGGGCGCGGCGCTGAAGGGGCGTTCGCTGTCGGATGTGCTGAAGAAGCTGGCGCTCGACCTGTCGCGCATGGCGCTCGAGCGCGCGGTAAAGACGATCTCCGGCGCGGTGGCGGGCGGCATCGGCAATGTCGTGGGCGGGCTCGTCGCGAGCGCGGACGGGAACGCGGTGGCAGATGGGCGCGTGCTGCCCTTCGCGAAGGGCGGCGTTGTGTCGAGCCCGATGCTGTTTCCGCTGCGCGGCGCGACGGGGCTTGCGGGCGAGGCGGGAGCGGAGGCGATATTGCCGCTGCGGCGCGGGGCGGACGGACGGCTTGGTGTGGCGGCCGAAGGCCGCGCGGCGCCGGTGAACATCACCTTCAACGTGACGGCGGCGGACGCGGACAGCTTCCGCCGCTCGGAATCGCAGATCGCCGCCATGCTCGCGAGAACGGGCGCGCGCGGGCGGAGGAACCTCTGACATGGCCTTTCACGAAATCCGCTTTCCGCTGCCGATCGCGCTTGGCGCGTCGGGCGGGCCGGAACGGCGCACCGAGATCGTCACGCTCGGTTCCGGCCGGGAGGAACGCAACAGCCCCTGGGCGATGTCGCGGCGGCGCTACAATGCGGGGCTCGGCCTGCGCAAGCTCGACGACATCCACGAGCTGATCGCCTTCTTCGAGGCACGGCGGGGCAGGCTCTACGGCTTTCGCTGGCGCGACCGCGCGGACTGGAAGAGCGGCGCGCCGGGCGAAACCGTGACGCCGCTCGACCAGGCGCTCGGCACGGGCGACGGCGAGCGCATGGTGTTTCCGCTCGTGAAAACCTATGTCTCGGGCGAGGCGAACTATACGCGCGAGATCGCGAAGCCGGTCGCGGGAAGCGTGCGCGTGAGCGTCGCGGGCACGGAGAAGGCGGAGGATGCGGATTTCACCGTCGATCATGCGAGCGGCGTCGTCACCTTCGCCGTGGCGCCGGGCGCGGGCGAGAGCGTGACGGCGGGATATGAATTCGATGTGCCGGTGCGCTTCGACACGGATTTCCTCGACATCAACCTCGCCGCCTTCGAGGCGGGCAGCGTGCCCGACATTCCGGTAGTTGAGATACGAGTCTGACGACATTTCCTCCCACCCTCCCCTTGGGGAGGGTCAAACGGCTGAAGGCCGTTTGGGGCGGGGGAAAGTCGCTGGACCAGATTCAGTTCGCAGGGGCGGAGCCAGCCCCCGCCCCGAAGTTTCCTTCGCGACGCTCGAAAACTTCGACCCTCCCGAGGGGAGGGTGGGAAGCCGGTGCTGAGTGCGCCAAACTGACGGGTAAGAAAAAATGAAAGCCGTCTCTCCCGAATTCGCCGCGCATGTCGCGGGCGGCGTGACGACGCTTGCCTGGTGCTGGAAGCTCGTCCGCCGCGACGGCGCGGTGCTCGGCTTCACCGAGCATGACCGCGACCTCGCCTTCGGCGGCACGGCATATGAGGCGGCGGGCGGCTTCACGGCATCGGCGCTTGAAAGCACCGGCGGGCTCAACATCGACAATCTCGATGTCGCGGGCGCGCTCAGTTCCGCGCGGCTCGACGAAGGCGATCTTGCGGCCGGGCTCTACGACGATGCGGAAGTGGAGATCTGGCGGGTGAACTGGGCGGATGCCGAACAGCGTGTGCTGATGCGGAAGGGAAATCTCGGCGAAGTGTCGCGCTCGGGAAATGCCTTCTCGGCGGAGCTGCGCGGCCTCGCGCATCGCCTGAACCAGCCGGTGGGACGGCTCTATCAGTATGGCTGCGACGCCGATTTCGGCGACGGGCGCTGCGGCCTCGACGCGGGCGAATGGACGGCGGCGGGAACGGTCGCGGGCGCGAGCGGCAACCGGGACCTGATCGTGGAGGGGCTCGACGGTTTTGCCGCCGGGCACTTCGCGCGCGGGCGCGTTGTCTTCACGAGCGGTGCGAACGACGGCGCGGCGATGGAAGTGAAGGCGCATGGAGAGGGCGGCCGCATCGAACTCTGGCGCGCGATGGCGCGGGAGGTTGCGATTGGCGACGACCTCACCGTGACGGCGGGCTGCGACAAGCAGTTCGCAACCTGCCGCGCGAAGTTCGCGAATGGCGCGAATTTTCGCGGTTTCCCGCACATGCCGGGCAACGACTTCGTGGTTGCGGGCGCAGGCGATTGAGATGACGGCGCGGAGCGACATCGTGACCGCGGCGCGCGGCTGGATCGGCACGCCCTATCGCCATCAGGCGAGCGTGAAGGGGGCGGGCTGCGACTGTCTCGGGCTCCTGCGCGGCGTCTGGCGCGAGGTGGTGGGGCCGGAACCGGAAACACCGCCCGCCTATACGGCCGGCTGGGCGGAAGCGCCGGGCGCGGCGGGCGGCGAGGCGATGGCGGAAGCGGCGCGGCGGCACATGAACGAAGTCGCCTGCGCGGAGGCGCGGGCGGGCGATGCCGTCCTTTTCCGGATGAGGCCCAACGGGCCGGCGAAGCATGCGGCGATCCTGAGCGGGGAGGCGCGCATGATCCACGCCTGGTCCGGCCATGCGGTGGTCGAAACCTCGCTCGGGCGCTGGTGGCGGGAGCGCCTGGTGTTCGCGTTCCGCTTTCCGGGTGTGGAGGGCTGAGGCATGGCAACGCTTGTTCTTTCGAGCGCGGGGTCGGCGCTCGGCAGCGCGCTGCTGCCGTCCGGCCTCTCGTTCTTCGGTACGACGATCTCGGGCGCGGCGCTGGGCGGCGCGCTCGGCTTGCTGGCGGGTTCCTACGTCGACGCGCAGCTCTTCGGCACGTCAAGCCATGCCGAAGGGCCGCGACTCGGCGACCTGCATGTCATGGCGTCGAGCGAAGGCGCGGCCATTCCGCGCGTCTATGGCCGCGCACGGATCGGCGGACAGGTAATCTGGGCGACGGACTATGTGGAGCACCGCCGCACGCGCTCGGCGGGCGGCGGCAAGGGCGGCGGCTCGTCGGCGAGCGTCACGGAATACAGCTACAGCGTCTCTTTCGCCGTCGCGCTCTGCGAGGGCGAGGTGACGCGGATCGGCCGCGTCTGGGCGAACGGCAAACCGCTCTCGCTCGGAAACCTGACCTGGCGGCTGCACCGGGGCGGCGAAACGCAGGAAGCCGATCCGCTGATCGAGGCGATGGAAGGCGCGGCGCCCGCCTATCGCGGCACGGCGTACGTCGTCTTCGAGGACATGGATGTGTCGCCCTTCGGCAACCGCATCCCGCAACTGAGTTTCGAAGTGTTCCGCACGCTCGACACGGTGGAGGGACTGGTGCGCGCGGTGACGATGATCCCGGGCGCGGGTGAGTTCGTCTACGATACCGTTGCCATGCGCGAAATCCTGACCGAGGCGTCGAGCCGCCAGGTCAATTCGCATATGGCGTCCGGCGCGACGGATTTCACCGCGGCGATGGACGAGCTTGAGGCGGCGCTGCCGAATGCCCGTGCCGTCTCGCTTGTCGTATCTTGGTTCGGCGACGACCTGCGCTGCGGCGAATGCACCCTGCGGCCGAAGATCGAGGACCGGCTGAGGATCACGCGGCCCGGCGAATGGAGCGTTGCGGGACTGACGCGGGCAAGCGCGCTCGAAGTGAGCCGCGTCGACGGCAGGCCTGCCTATGGCGGCACACCGTCGGACGCGAGCGTGAAGCGCGCCATCGCGGAACTGAAGGCGCGCGGGCTCGCGATCGTCTTCTATCCCTTCGTGATGATGGACATTCCGGCAGACAACATGCTGCCCGATCCTTCGGGTGCGGGAACCCA
>CAJXOU010000084.1 GCA_913057645.1 uncultured Rhodobiaceae bacterium
GGGCGGAGGCGGGCGGGGCGCGGGGGTCCGGGCGGAGCGTGGGGGGGTCGGGGGGGGCGGGGGGGGGGCGCGTTACGTGAGCGTGCGCGGTAGGGGCCGGCGCGGGGTGGGCCGGCGGCGCCCTTCGGGCGTCTGGGACATGGGGGATATGCCGGGGGGCGGCAGCGCCAAGGTCGGGCGCTACGGCGACGCCTTCCTCGCCGTGATCGCCGCGGCAGACTGACGCCCGCCTCCCGCACCTGCCCGAAAACAAAAAAAGCCGCGGCGCGTTTTCAGCGTTCCGCAGCAGCAAAGCTGGCTCCCCGGGCCGGATTCGAACCAGCGACCAACCGGTTAACAGCCGGTTGCTCTACCACTGAGCTACCGGGGAGCAGACCGGCGAAGCACCCCGAGGCGCCCGCCGATGAGCGCTGCGTATAGCAAAGACATTGGCCCCATGCCAGCCTAAATGTCTTGTTCTTGCCGCCTTTCGCCCTTATCTGGCTTTCGGGTTCGGGCGCGTCGATGCCGCGAATTTTCTCAGGAGACCCGGGATTTATGGCGGCAGTACGATTCGGCGGCAGGACGATACGCATTCCCGGCCCGCCACTTTTGCGGATCGGTGTCGGCATGTTGCTCATCCTGGGCGGCATGGTGGGCTTCCTGCCCATTCTCGGCTTCTGGATGCTGCCGCTCGGTGTCCTCGTCCTCTCGGTCGATCTTCATCCCGTCCGCCGCGTCAGGCGGCGCATCGAGGTCTGGTGGGGCCGGCGGCGCCAGCGCAAGAATTCGAACAGCTAGTCGATCCCCAGCGAGCGGATCGGCCGTGCCAGCGCGAAGGGCAGGCCGCTCAGCAAGGCTTCCAGCATTCGGCGATCCTGATAATCCCCGTTGAGCGACAGGCGCGGCAGGGCGTGCATCCGCCTTGCATGCTGGGGATGAACGACGCCCTTGCGTGTGGTTGTCGCGGAGCGGAAGCCGAGGGCTTCGGCAAGCATGAAGTCCCGTTCGCCCGCAGACGCCGGGTCGCCATAAGGATATGAGAAGTGCGTGGGCCGGCGTCCGAGTTCGGCTTCCATGCGTGTCATCCCGCGCTCGATGTCGATGCGGGCATCATGTGCATCGAGGCCGGCTTGCGCGAAATGATCCGCCGTATGCGCTTCGATGCTCGCGAGTGGGTGGGCCGCAAGCCTCCGCACGTCGTCCCACGTCATCGCGAGTTCGCGGGTGAGCGCGGCCATGTCGACGCCGTGTTCCGATGCAAGGCGACGGACCTCCGCGCGCAGCAGGACTTCCGGCAGCGCGCGCAGCGCCCAGTAGACCTTGTTCCACGCCGCCTGTTTTTCTTCCGTCGTTCTTGTCCAGAGGTCGATGGCGCCGTCCGGCAGCTTCACCGCGATGGCGGTCGCATTGGCGATCGCCCGTTCGAGCGCCACCCACCAGATTTCCGCTTGGCCGTCCGGCAGGCCCGTCGTCAGATAGACGGTGAAGGGCGTGTTCGTCCTTTCGAAGACGGGAAGGGCATCCGTCAGGTTGTCCTTGTAGCCGTCGTCCAGCGTGAATACCGCGAAGCGCTCCGAGCGATCGCCCGCCTCGATGCGCGACACGGCCTCGTCCAGAGACAGGCAGCGGTACCCCTGTTCCTGCACGAAGCCGATCGTCTCTTCGAGGAAGTGGGGCGTGATTTCGAGAATGCGGTTCGGCGCGAAGTCCGCGCCGTCGTCCGGCCGCACCCTGTGCAGCATGAAAATGACGCCCATGCCCGCGAGCGATTTCGGCGCGACGCGGCATGCGCCGCTCGCCTGCAGGGCGAGCAGGGCCTGTCCCATCAAGGAAGGTTTATGGCTGCGGCTGCGGGGCTCCTGAATCATCGGCGTCATTCTGCGCGGCAAAGGTTAACGCGAGGCAACTTGCACGGGCCTTGCAAAACAGGGGTGAGACGGCAAGGCGCGTCCAGAATCGGGAACCGGTCGCGCGCGCTTTTGCCGGAATGAATTCTACAGCAAGGCGAGGCCCCTGATGACGCCGCTGACGCACGCATTCGACAAGCTCGATGGCTTTTCTTTCCTTTCTCGCGATGAAAAAGCGGAAAAAAGCCAGGTTTCCGACGGTTTTCAGACCGGCAGACCGGAAATCCTGATCTCGGTCCATGATGACTTCGAGCCGCTCAAGACGGTCTGGCAGGCGCTGGAGCGCAAGGGGGATGGCACGCCATTCCAGACCTTCGCCTGGCTTTCGGCCTGGCAGCGCCACATCGGGACGAAACAGGGTGTGACGCCGGCCATTGTCGTGGGATGGGACACTCAAGGGGGTGCGCTCTTCATTTTCCCGTTCGGCGTCGAACGCGGCCTGATCTGCAACCGGCTGGTCTGGCTCGGCGGCGAAATCTCCGACTATCACGGCCCGCTGCTGGCGCAGGATTTCGCCCGCTGTGTGAGCCCGGCGCAGTTCGGGATGCTTTGGGACGATATTCGCGATCTTCTGCCGACGCATCACATGGTTTCGCTCGGCCGCATGCCGGAGCGTGTCGGTGCCCAGGCCAATCCCTTCATGGCGCTTGGCGGCATGCGCCGTCATCCCAGTTCCGCGCATATGACGATGCTGAAGGAGGACTGGGCGTCCTATTACGCCGAAAAGCGTTCCTCCGGCAGCAAGAAGCGCGACAAGCAGAAGCGCCGCAAGACCGAAGAACTCGGTGCGATCGAGTTCGTTTCGCCGGAAACGGTCGAGGCAAAGCTCGCGACTCTCGAGGCGCTGATCGCCCAGAAGTCCGTGGCCTTCCAGCGCATGGGCGTCACCAATTTCTTCGAGAAGCCGGGCTATCTCGACTTCTACCGCTCGCTTGCCACCGACCCGGAAGCGGAAGGTCTTCTTCACCTCAGCCATCTCGACGTCGGCGGCATCGTCGCGGCGGCAAGCTGTGGCGTCAGCTTCGGCGGCCGCTACTATTATGTGCTCGCGAGCTATGACGAGAAGGCGGAAGCCGCGCGCTTCGGTCCGGGCGTCATCCAGCTCATGGAGCTGATGCAGCACGCAACGGAGAACGGTCACACCGTCTTCGACTTCACCATAGGCGACGAATCCTACAAGGAGCAGTGGTGCGAGGTCGAAGTGCCGCTTTTCGACTATGTCGAGCCCAACACGCTGGCGGGCTGGGCCGGTCTCGGGCCCCGCGTCGCCTATCTCGAAGCTAAACGTTTCATCAAGCAGACCCCGGTACTCTGGAACGGGTTCACCCGGTTGCGGGCCGCTATGGGCGCCCTGTCGGCGGCACGTCCCGCCCGGGCCTGAGGATCGATTTGATGATTTCCGCCGTACTCCCGCAGCCTCTGAAGAAGATGGCCGGGCCGCTTCTCGCGCGCCTCGAAGACGCACATCTGGGGGACGTTATCCGCGGTGCGGCTTTCGTCATGGGAATCCGTGTCGTGGGCGCCGCCATCGCGCTGCTGAGCCAGGTGCTGCTGGCGCGCTGGATGGGCGCCTTCGAATACGGCATCTTCGCCTATGTCTGGGTCTGGGTCGTCGTGCTCGGCATCGTCGTGCCCCTGGGTTTCGGTACCTCCGTTCTCCGCTTCATTCCCGAATACCGCTCCAGGGCCCGCTGGGCCCGGCTTGCCGGTTTCCTGCGCGCCTCGCTCGGTGTCGTGCTTGCGGTCAGCGCCGTTACCGCTGCGCTTGGCCTTTTGCTCCTCTGGGCGTTCCGCGGCCATATCGAGAGCTATTACTTCTGGCCGCTCGTCGTCGCGCTTCTCTGCGTGCCGGGCTTTGCCGTGACCGACTGGCAAGAGGGGGCCGCGCGCGCCTTCGGCTGGGTCAATCTCGCCTATATCCCGCCCTACATCATCCGGCCGCTCGCGATCGTTGCAGCGGCGGGAGCCGTTCTCTTCTTCACCGGCAGCGCCACCGGCCTCCAGGTGACACTTGCGGCGCTTGCCGCAACCTTCGCCACCATGCTGGCGCAGCAGATATTCTTCTCGCGCCGCGTCGGTCGCGCCGTGCCGTCCGCGAAGCCGGCCTATCACCTCCGGCACTGGGTCGCGATCTCGACACCGCTCGTTCTGGTCGAGGGCCTCTATCTCCTGATGACGAACACCGACATCGTACTGCTCGGCTATTTCGTCGACCCGGACGAGATCGGTATCTATTTCGCCGCCACGCGCATCGCGAACCTGATGGCTTTCATCTTCTTCTCGATCAACGCGCTCGCCGTACCGAAATTCGCGGAGCTTCACGGCGCGGGCAAGAGCGCCGAGCTCCAGAGTTTCGTCCACGGTGTCACCCAATGGAATTTCTGGCCGACACTCGCCGCCGGCCTCTTTCTGCTCCTCATCGGCAGGTTCGCGCTCGGTCTTTTCGGTGAGGGCTTCGAACGCGGCTATCCGCTTCTCGGTCTTCTGATGCTGGGATTCCTCGCCCGCGCGGCGACGGGTCCGACCGAATACCTTCTCAACATGACCGGCAACCAGAATGCAGTCGCCGTCGTCTACGGCTCGGCCTTCTTCGGCAATGTCGGACTCAATTTCCTGCTGATTCCCGCTTTCGGGCTGACCGGCGCGGCGGTTGCGACGGCCGTCTCCGTTCTGCTCTCGACCGTCTGGCTTGCCGTCATCGTCCGCCGCCGTCTCGGCATCACCGCCTTTGTCTTCGCACGCGGGCGCGGCAACGCGCTTGCCGCCGCCTGAGGAAGCGCACCCCATGACCGATGTCCGGCAGCCCTTCTTCTCGCGCGATGTTCCCGAACCTGACGATACCGGGAGCGAGCTCAGCGTCGTTACGCTCGAATTTGCCGCGCGCTATCTGCGCGACGATCCGCCGAACGCCGATGTCGTGATCCTTGAAAGCGCGGACGCACTCGGGCCCTATCGGGTGGAAATCGAAGAGCTTGCCGCTGCTTCGGCCGACGCCAACAGCCAGTTCGAATATGTCACGCTTGCCGCCGCGATGGAGCATCTGCGCGGCGGGGAGGGTGTCCGTGTTGCGTTTGTCTGGAGCGACGCGGATGAAAACGGCAGGCGCATTCTCACGGGCCTTGTTCCCTATCGCGTTTCTCTTGGTTTCTATGGTCTGCCGAAGCCCGTCTGGCGCGTCTGGCGGCACATTCACAGCTACGTCTCGACACCCGTTCTGCGCAGTGGTCATGAGCGGCCGGCGCTTCGGCGCTTTCTCGCCCTTGCCGACATGTCCGGCGCGGCATTCGTCGACTTTCCGCTTTTTCATGCAGGCAGTGCATTTGCCGGCGCACTGGAAGATGTCGCCGGGCGGCAGCACCGTCATGTTGCCGAGACGAATGCTCATGAGCGCGCCTTTCTCCAGTCGGATCTTTCGGAAGAAGCTTATCTCTCCACGCACATCCGCAAGAAGAAGCGCAAGGAGTTCAACCGGCTCTGGAACCGGCTTGGCGAGCTCGGCGACCTCCGTTTCGAGACCCATGATGGCGGCGTCGATCCGGCGGCATGGATAAGCCGGTTCCTCAGCCTCGAGGCGCGGGGCTGGAAAGGCCGGCGCGGTACGGCGCTCAGGGCCGATCCCGGTCAGCGCGCGTTCTTCGAGAAAATCTGCCTTGGCGCTCATGCGCGCGGGAAGCTTCACTGCACGGACCTAACGCTCGATGGCAAGCCGCTTGCCATGCTCGCGAGTTTCCGCTCGGGCGCGGGCGTCTACACCTTCAAGATCGCCTTCGACGAGGACCATTCGCGCTACTCGCCCGGCGCGCTTCTGATGCTGAAAGCCATCGGCGCGTTTCTCGAAGACGAACGCATCGCATGGGTCGATTCCTGCGCGGTGCCGAACCATCCGATGATCGACCAGATCTGGGCACAGCGCCGCGCCATGCGCAGCGTTCTGGTCTCGTGCGCCAGCCCGTTCGGCGCGCCATCCGTTCGTTACGCCGCAGCGGCGATGAAGTTTACCGAATCCATGCGCACGAAGCTCCGTGCCCGCTATCACGCTTTCCGCAAAGGGACTGCACATGACGCGGCTGATTGAAATCGAGAAAGAATCCGTCGGCGGTGAAATGCCGAAAAAGACATTCCGGGTTTCCCACGCGCTGAGGGATCATCCGCTCTTCGATCTCGACAGGCTTGCCCGTCTTGCAGCGTCGCTTCCGTCGGATCAGGTCGAGTTCAACGGTCCGGTCACGCCCAATCAGGACCCTGGCCTCACGCCGTCCAACGGCATGACGCCGGAAGAAACGGTACGCCGTATCGAAGAAGCGAAATCCTGGATGGTCATCAAGAACGTTGAAGCGGACCCTGAATACAAGGCGCTGCTCGATTCCTGTCTCGACCAGGTAGCCGAACAGACGGGTGACGTCATGGGTGGTGCGCTGCAACGTCAGGCATTCATCTTCGTCACCTCACCCGGAAACGTCACGCCGTTCCACTCCGATCCCGAGCTCAACTTTCTCCTTCAGGTACGCGGATCGAAGTGCATGTCGCTGTTCGATCACCGCGATCGGGAAATCGTCAGCGCGGAAGATGCCGAACTGTTTCCCGGCAAGCATCGCAATCTCCCCTACAGGGAAGAGGTAGAGACGCGCGCGACGCAACAGCACATCGAACCGGGTGAAGGCATCTTCGTGCCGATCTTCGATCCCCACTGGGTACAGAACGGGCCCGACGTTTCAGTCTCCTTCTCGATCACCTGGCACACGGAAGAGACGCTGCGCCTCGTGAAGCTTTCCTACATCAACGCCACGCTTCGCAAGCTCGGCATGCCGCAGGCGGATGAGGGCGCTCATCCTGTGTGGGATGGGATCAAGGTCGCGGCATATGACGTGCTGCGTCCGGTCTATGACGTTGTGAAACGTATTGTCGGCGGACGGCGCAGGGCGGTGGCGCTTCTGTTCGGCCGCAAGGAATCCGCCGCACTGGCGGGCTAGACAGCCCTTGCGCGCCGGGACCGGGCTGCCGGGGCCTGTGCGGGATATTCCTCGATCGCATCGCTGCCATAGCGGCGATACCGGCGCAGGTTGACCTGCGTCAGCAGGATGCCGACGCGCCGGCTCGACGCGGCCGAAAGCATCTTCAGCGCCCGGAGCACGGTCTTCCGGTTCGTCTCCGACCATTTCACCGCAAGCACTGTGACATCGGCAAGCTTGGCAAGGACCTGCGCGTCGGCAGTCGCCAGCGCCGCAGGCGAGTCGATGATGATGTAGTCGTAGGTCTGTTGCAGTGCCGTGAGCACCCATTGCATCTGCGAGGAAGCGAGTGCCGCGGTCGTGTTGGAAATCGGCGTGCCCGCCTGAATGACGTGGGCATGGCTGGCCGTGTCCCTGCGGATCACGTGCTGGAAGGCGGCACGCCCCACCAGCAGATCGGCAAGGCCGGGAAGGCGGCGCATGCCGAGGGCCTCATGGACCGTCGGATTGTGCATGTCGGCGTCGATGAGCACGGTGCGATAGCCGCCCATCGCGAAGATGCGGGCGAGGCTTGCGGCCGTCGCTGTCTTTCCTTCGCCGGGTTGCGAGGACGTGACAAGGACCACACGCGCGTGGCGTTCACCCACGCGGGCGAGAAGCACGTGCCCCTGGAGCGACCGGATCGCTTCGGCATAGAGGCCGGAGGGATCGCGCATCACTTCGTCTGCAGGATGAAGGTTGCGGCGGCCCTTCGGGTTCAGTTCCGGCACAAGGCCGAGGAAGGGCATCCCGGTAGCCCGTTCGATCTGGTCGCCCGTGCGGAAACCGCGCGCGAAGACCTCGATCAGGAAGGCGACGCAGAAAGCGAAGACGATGCCGGCGAGTGTCGCGAAGGTGATGGCGGAGCCCATGCGCGGGAATGTCGGATCAGCGGGTTGCTGTGCGCGGGAGACGATGCGCGCGTTTGCGGCCTGGGCATCGGCCTCGGCGCGCGCATTCGCCTGCTGATAGCGCAACAGGAAGGATTCGAGGAGCGCGCGGTTCGTGTCCGCGTCGCGCTGGAGCGCCCGCAGTTTCACTTCGTCCTGATTGAGCTGGCCCATTCGGCGCTGCAGCCGGTTGAGGCTTGCGCGCAGCGAGTTCACCCGTGCTGTTGCGACCCGCGCCTCGTTTTCCAGCGCCTCGATGACCTTGTGGACTTCCTTCTCGATCTGCACCTGGAGATCGGCGAGGTTCGCTTCGGCTTCCTGCACGCGCGGATGGCTCGGCAACAGCGTCTCCGACATCTGCGCGATCTGCGCGCGCAGGGCGACTTCCTGCTGCCGGAGGTTCTGGATCAGCGGCGACTGCAGAACTTCGGCGGCCGAGTTGACGGCATTGCCGGATGCCAGCAGATCGCGCGCGTTGCCGAGTTTTGCCTGCGCGGCGGCGCGGTCGGCTTCGGCGGTCGAGAGCTGGCTGTTCAGCTCGGTGAGCTGCTGCTGGGGCAGCGTCGATCCGTTGGTGAGGAAGAGACCGGACTTGGTGCGGAAGGCTTCAACCGCCGCTTCCGATTCCTGCACCTTGACGCGCAGTTCCGCGATCTGCTCTGCGAGCCATTTCGTGGCTTCGTTGTTGACGCCCGAACGCTGCTCGATCTGCTGCGCGATATAGAGCTCGGCGAGGCGGTTCGGTATGATCGCCGCCATGCGCGGATCGACGGAGGTGAAGAGGATCGCGATCACGCGCGAGCCCGACTTCTGGTAGACCTCGAGCCGTGACAGCACGACGTCGGTGATTTCCTCGATATCCGTTTGAGGGTTGCGCTCGCGCATGCCGAACGCGACGGCGAT
The DNA here is from genome assembly GCA_913057645.1 of uncultured Rhodobiaceae bacterium. Classification (GTDB taxonomy): domain Bacteria; phylum Pseudomonadota; class Alphaproteobacteria; order Parvibaculales; family Parvibaculaceae; genus Parvibaculum. Next base: position 8,671 of record CAJXOU010000084.1, read on the forward strand.
GCGTCCGAGGAAGCCCGGTGAACGAAGCGCCGGATTGAATTCCGGGTTGGCGGCAAGGCCGAGATCGGCAATGAGGCGCGCGACCAGTGCTCGCGAGGTCAGCACCTGGATTTCGCTCTGCAGCGTTTCGCTGTCGGGCAGGGAAGGACCGCTTTCGGCGTCGAAGGTCGAAATCTCGCCCGCGCGGGGCGACAGCATGACCCGCGCCTCGACCGTATAGGTCGGCGTCACCGTCGCCAGCCAGAACACCGCGATCGCCATGAAGCCCGCGAAGGCGCAGAGAATGATTTCCTTGCGGGCCCAGATGCCGCGCAGGATTTCCCACGGCGAAAGGTCGCCGATGGCGTTTTCGTCCGGTGTCGTCCGGCGGCGGTCGCCGAAGGAAACGATGGGGTTGGTCTGGGTCTCGCTCATGCCTTCCGCCCGCAGATGCCGTGGAGGTCCGGCGCTGAACCGCGCCGGTGCCATCGGACACCACGTCAAAATCCAGTCCGCAGTAGACGGCCTTTAGGTAACGGAAGACTTAACGGGACACCTTGAAGATGCCGTTTCCGCCCGGATTTCCGTGAATTTCGGCAAGCGAAAGCCTGTATCCGGGCATCGGGATTGCCGAAATATTAACCCTTCCGGACGTACCTTTCCGAGACGAATCCCCGTCCGGAGAATAGCGAGAATGAAGCTCCGTATTGCCCTCATCCTGTTGGCCGTGAGTGCGCTTGCCGCCTCCTGCGCGTCGAGAGGCGTAATCGCGGAACGGCCCGTTCCGGTCGAGAACGAGGTCTACCATCTCGATACGGGCGATCAGTTGCGCGTCACCGTGTTCGGCCAGGCCGATCTCAGCGGCGATTTCGCGGTCGACGGCACCGGCGCCATTTCCATGCCGCTGCTGCCGCCCATCATTGCGCGCGGCCTCACGACGGACGATTTGGAAGATGTGGTCGAGGCAGAGCTTGGCGAGCGTCTGCTTCGCAATCCGAATGTCAGCATCCAGGTGATGCAGTTCCGGCCCTTCTTCATTCTCGGCGAAGTTCAGAATGCGGGGCAGTACCCCTATGTCAGCGGTATGACGGTGCAGAGCGCCGCCGCGATTGCGGGCGGCTTCACCTATCGCGCCGATGCCGGCCGCGTGACGATCACGCGCAATCGCGGCGACCGTGTCGTCGAGATCGGCGTCGACAGCACGGCTGCCGTGATGCCGGGCGACACGATCCTCGTCAGGGAACGCTATTTCTGATGGCCCCCGCCGCGCATAGCGGAGGAGGTGTCAGGCGGGTTCTGCATGTCATGCGCCTGCCGATGGGCGGGCTTTTCCGTCACGTCCAGGACCTGGTCCTCGGCCAGCAGGAAAACGGCATTGCGGTCGGCGTCGTCTGCGCTGAACCGGTACCCGGCGACACCGTATCCGCGAAGCGGCTCGCGGCGCTCGAGCCGCATTGCGGCCTCGGTCTCCACCTTCTTCCGATGTCGCGTCTGCCGGGGCTAGGCGATCTCGTCAACATTCGCGAAGTTGGCGCGCTCATTCGCTGGCTGAGGCCGGACATCGTTCATGGCCACGGCGCCAAGGGCGGGCTGCTTGCACGTCTCGCCGCCGCGCCGCCCTCGGCCGTTCGCGTCTATACGCCGCATGGCGGTTCGCTCCATTACGATGCCGCGAGTCCGCAGGGCTTCGCCTATCTCGCGGCGGAACGGCTGATGCGCACACGCACGGCCGGCATCATCTTCGAATCCGACTTCAGCCGCGCCGCCTATTTTCACAAGGTCGGCAGGCCGGGCGGTCCGGTCACCGTGATCCACAACGGTGTGTCGGAAGCCGAGTTCGAACCCGTGGCGCCTGCCGAAACGCTCGCAGATTTTCTCTTCATCGGCGAATTGCGGATGCTGAAGGGTATTTCGACGCTGATCGAGGCGGCCTCGCTGATGAGCCGTTCCGTGCATATCCGGATCGTGGGCGCGGGGCCGGATCGCGCGCGTTTCGAGGAAATGTCGAAACGGGCGGGCGCTCATGTCCGCATGGAGTTCATGGGTCCGATGCCCGCGCGTGAGGCATTCCGTCTCGCAAGAGCTGTCGTTCTGCCTTCCTGGAACGAGTCGCTTCCTTATGTCGTGCTCGAGGCTGCGGCGGCGGGCCTGCCGCTGATTGCGACGCGGGTTGGCGGCATTCCGGAGATTCTCGGTCCCGATGCGGGGCGGCTCGTGCCGCCGCGCGACGTCGCGGCGCTTTCGGCGGCGATGGAACTCGTGCTTGTCGATCCGGCTGATGCGATTGCCGCCGCCGCGCGCCTCCGCGCGCGTGTCATGGCGCATTTCTCCGCTGCCCGCATGGTCGAGAGCGTCGGCCATTTCTACGCGCGGCTTTCCGAGGCGCGCCGGGCACGGCTCACGGTGCGGCAGGGGGAAGCCGCCGACGGCGCGAAGCCCGGCCTCACGGGTGCGGGGCACTAGCATGGACGGGTGGCAGATCGACAGCGGCCGGCCGGCACCGCAGGCAATCCCGCGGCGCACGCTCTTCATGCGGGTGGGTGAATGGCTCGTCATTCTTGTTTTGCTGACGAGTTTCTACGTCAAGTCGGAGCAGGGGCAGGACCAGCCGACGCCCTACGACATCATGATGGCGGGCACCGTTGCGGTGATGTTTCTTCTCGGCCTGCGTTTTCCGCGCAGCCTCGGCTGGCCGGCGGCGCTCTGGGGTCTCGTCGTTATCGGCTTCGGCATCGGCGCCGTCAACGCGCTTTACATAGAGCGTGTGCGCCCGGCGCTGATGGTCACGATCTACCTGATCGGCACGTTCCTCTTCTTCGCATCATACGTCTATGCCGATCCCGTCCGCCGTTTCACGCAGGTGATGTGGGCCTACACGGCCGCCGCCGCGGTCGCGGCCGCGACGGGCGTCGTCGGCTATTTCGGGCTTCTGCCGGGCGCGGAGATGTTCACCGAGTTCGGACGTGCGACCGGCACCTTCAACGACCCCAACGTCTTCGGCCCCTTCCTTGTCGCGCCGATCCTCTTTCTGGGACTGAAGCTCAGCCGCGCGTCCTCCTTGCGGTCTCTCTGGATCGTCGCGCCGTTCGGTTTGCTGGTGCTCGCGCTGCTGCTCAGCTTCTCGCGCGGCGCCTGGGGCAATCTTCTTTTCTCGGGTGCGCTCTTCTTCGTGCTGACGCTGGCGACCTCCACCTCCGCCCGGCAGACCATGCGTCTCATCGGCTTCGGTATTCTCGTCGCGCTTGTCGGCATCGGTGTGATCGGCGTCGCGCTGTCGAATCCGAAGGTCTCGTCGTTGTTCGAGGAGCGGGCCTCGCTCACCCAGAGCTATGACATCGACCCCGAGCATGGCCGTTTCGAAGGGCAGGCGCGCGCCTTCCGCGCGGTGCTCGAGCGCCCACTCGGTCTCGGACCGTCGCAATGGGCCGTCATCAACAATCTCGACACGCATAACGTCTACCTGCATGTCCTTGTCGCGGGCGGCTTCCTGTCGGGGCTCGCCTTCATCGCCTTCCTGCTCATGACCCTCGTGCGCGGCTGGCGCGCGATCGGGCGGGGCGGGCCGGAGACCGGACTGCTGATCGTCGTCTATGCGGCCTTCGCCGGCCATCTCGGCGAGGCCGTCATCATCGACATCGACAACTGGCGTCACTTCTATCTGCTGACGGGGCTTCTCTGGGGGGCTCTTCTCGCGCTCGAGGCGCGGGGGCGGGCGCCAATGCAAGTCCACAGACATGAAGCCAGAGACGGGGGAAGCGACAACCGAAGCTGTCACTTTCTGGGGCAGAGCGTAAGGTTTTGGTTGCAGACGGCGTGTGCTGCGCACGTGATATGGCGTGCGCGCGTGCGGGAGTGAAACAAGGGGATGACTTTATGCGAGCGGGCAACTGGAAAGTCGTTGGGCTTGTGGCGATGCTTCTTCCAGGCACGGCCGTCGCCGCGGTGGCGCCGTGGTACGAGCGCGTGCGCCAACTCGATGCGGTGATGCAGGTGGCGAACGAGGCGGCCGGCAAGCTGGCGCCCGGGATCATCGACAGGGTCGAGGCGCAAGACGACGGCACCTATCGCTTCGGTGCCAAGACGTGCTTTGTGCCGGCAACCTTGGAGGTGCTGCCGTCGAAAGAGCCGCCGATGCCCGGCTCGCGCGCACACTATCGCGCAACGCTCGGCGAGGTTCAGTGCGAGTAGGTGTTCGGGAGGTGAGGTTCCAGCCTACATCGCGAAGCTGGTGCCGCAGCCGCACGACGCGGTGGCCTGCGGGTTGGTGATGCGGAAGGCGGCGCCGATCAGCTCGTCGACGTAGTCGATCTCGGAGCCGGCGAGGTAGCTCAGCGAGACCTTGTCGATGACCACCTTGGCGCCGTCGCGCTACAGCACCACGTCGTCGGCCTCGGGCGCCGGCACCAGATCGAACTTGTACTGGAAGCCGGAGCAGCCGCCGCCCTCGACGCTGACGCGGAAGACCTTGGCGGCCTCCTCGGCGGCGACGATCTCGGCGATGCGCTTGGCGGCGCGCTCTGTGACGGTGACGGTTTCGGCCATGACCTGATCAGGCTCCGGAAATGGTTTTCGCGCGTGCCCTTGCGGACGGCGCGCCTCTAACCTTAGAAGATAGGCGCGCGTTCACCCTTGTCAAAGCCCCGTGCGGGCCGCGGTCGAGCCACATTGCCACATTCAAGGCGACGGCGGAAAACACAGGCACACTGGTAGACTACGGCGAGGGCCTGGCGGCAGGGGCGCGCGCTCCGGGGCCTTATGCCGCAAGCGCGGTTGCGAGCCGCGGGCGCTGTCATGCCGAGCCGGAATGCACCACGCGCAGCCCGTTCCAGCGCGACCGCGACCGCATTTTGCACTCCACCGCCTTCCGGCGTCTTACCTACAAGACGCAGGTGTTCGTGTTCCACGAGGGCGATCACTTCCGCTCGCGCCTGACGCATTCGCTGGAGGTGGCGCAGATCGCGCGCACCATCGCGCGGCAGCTGCGCCTCGACGAGGATCTCGCCGAGGCGATCGCGCTGGCGCACGACCTCGGGCACCCGCCGTTCGGACACGCCGGCGAGCGCGCGCTCGACGCCGTGATGCGCGCCTACGGGGGCTTCGACCACAATGCGCAGTCGCTGCGCATCGTCACGATGCTGGAGCGCAAGTACGCCAGGTTTGACGGACTGAACCTCACCTGGGAGTCGCTGGAAGGGCTCGCCAAGCACAACGGTCCGGTGACGGCCGCGGACGATGCCGTCGCCAAGGTCGCGCGCCCCGTGGAGGCCTGGCGCAGTCTGGAGCTGGGATCGTGGGCGTCGGCGGAGGCGCAGGTCGCGGCGCTCGCCGACGACATCGCCTACGTCTCGCACGACATCGACGACGGACTGAGGGCCGACTTGATCACCATGGAGCACTTGCACGACCAGCCGCTGGCCGGACGCCTGGTGGCGCAGATCGCGCCGGTGCCGGGGGACGCCGACAACAGCCGCCGCGTGTACGAGGTGACGCGCGCCATGATCACCGTCATGGTCGCCGACCTCGTGACCGAGACGCGGCGGCGGCTGACGGCACTGGCGCCTGCCACGCCCGCTGACATTCGATCGGCCGGTCGCGCCACCGTCGCCTTCTCCGACGCCACGGCCGGCGAGATCAAGGATCTCAAGGCGTTCCTGATGCAGCACGTCTACCGGCACAAGCACATCATGCGCATCATGGGCGACGCGGAGACGATCGTGCGCGACCTGTTCAAGCGCTACATGGCCGACCCGCCGGCCATGCCCGAGGGGTGGCACGCCGCCTCGCACGGTCTAGGCGAGCCGCAGCGCGCGCGCCTGATCGCCGACTTCGTGGCCGGCATGACCGACCGCTACGCCGTCGCCGAGCACCGGCGCTTGTTTGACGCAACCCCCAATCTGCGATAGTGGGCGCGCGGTCTCCACAGCTCGGAAATGGTCAGAAAACATGAACGTGTTCGCGCACGTCGAGGACCACGTCGCGGCGGCCCTGGACGCGCCCAAGCAGAACGGCGTCCCGCCCGTCGACCTCGCCGCGGACCGGCTCGGCGTGGGCGGCATGCAGCTCCACCGATGGGCCTTCGAGCTGAAGGCGTGGCGCGCGCCCCACGGCATGGAGGGCGGCGAGGTCAACCAGAGCACGGCGGTGCTGGAGCGCAGGCTTGCCGGAGTGGGCGCCACCGTCATGGGGCGCAACATGTTCGGCGGCGGCCCCGGGTCCTGGGGCGCCGAGCCGTGGACCGGCTGGTCGGGCGACGATGCGCCGCGCCACCCCACGCGCGCCGTCCTGACCCACCACCAGCGGCGCGCCCCCCGGCCACACGCGCGCGTGCCGCGGGGCCGTGTCCACGCGCCTGCGCCACA
>CAJXOU010000085.1 GCA_913057645.1 uncultured Rhodobiaceae bacterium
GTGGCGAGGCGCCGCGAGGTGAAGTCGCCGGGACGCTTCGTGCGAGGAAGCGAGGTCGCGGGTCGAGTGATGGCGCTGGGCGAAGGCGCCGCGGAAGCGCTGATGGGCAAGCGCGTGATGGCGCTCTCGCCGCGCGGCGCGCTGGCGGGAAAGATCGCGCTGCCCGCGATGGGCTGCGTGCCCGTGCCGGACGCGATGAGTGCGGAAGCGGCGGCGGGTTTCATCGTCTCCTACTGCACGGCACTTTACGGCTTCGAGGATTGCGGCAAGCTGCAGTCCGGCGAAACCGTGCTCGTGCTCGGCGCGGCGGGCGGCGTCGGCATGGCGGCCATCGACATCGCGAAGGCGATGGGCGCGAAGGTCATCGCCGCCGCCTCGACGGAGGAAAAGCGCGAAGCGGCGAAGAAGGCCGGTGCGGACTTCGCGATCGACTACACGAAGGAAGACTGGCGCAAGGATCTCGAACCGCTGACGGGACGGCGCGACGTCGACCTTGTCTACGATCCGGTCGGCGGCGATCTGTCGGAAACGGCGCTGCGCTGTCTTGCGCCCGGCGGCCGTCACCTCGTCGTCGGCTTCGCGGCAGGAGAGATACCGCGCATTCCGCTCAATCTCGCGCTGCTGAAACGCTGTTCCATTGTCGGCGTCGACTGGGGCGGGCACATCCGCGCGAACCCGGCAGCGAACATCCCACTGCTGAAGACGCTGACCGCCTGGGCGAGCGAGGGAAAGATCCATCCCGAACCCGCCGCGAGCTATCCGCTGGAGGAAGCGCCCGCCGTGCTGCAGCGCCTGCTCGACCGCGCCAGCATCGGCAAGCCGGTCATCCGATTCCGCGCCTGATCCACACGCCCGAAATGATAAATGCACAGGCGAACCGGAAATCGGCTGAAAACGCCGGTCATGTGACCTTCCGATGGCACTGACAGAATCTCATCCACACAGCATTTGCCCGCCGGACTCAAGGGGTTGGGAAAATCTCTTCGCACCCGCCCGGTGCCATGTTGCAGCGCAGCCATGAATCCGCTTGCGAAACGAGCCCCTTCGGCCCGAGAGTCCTCTTCCCCCAACGAGTGGAGGCTGAAATGCTGGCGATGAAGGCTGGATATCTGGCGACCGGGCTTGCGTTTCTGTTCGTCGGCGCCATCACCATGGGATTGTTCTGATCCCGCGACAGGCAAGACGCTGTTCCTCGAAATTCTGAAGGGCGCATCGCGCAGGATGCGCCCTTCTCTTTGTGGTTTCCTTTCAGGCGGCCGGAAAGCGCGCCGCATAATCCTCGAGCGGCAGGCGCAACGCATTCACCGTGAACGAGACCATGTGATAGAGGCCGGTGAGGACGACGAGTTCGATCAGCTGCCCGTCCTCGAATTCCTCCTTCAGCGCAGCCCATAACCCGTCGCCGACGGTGTGCGTTTCGTGAAGTTCGTCGACCAGCCGGACGATGAGCCGCTCGCGCGGCGTCCAGCAGGCGGCATCCGCGCCCGGCGCGACCGTCGCCGCGATTTCATCCGCACCGAACCCGGCCTTCTCCGCGAAGAGCGCGATGTGAACGCCCCACTCATATTCGCCGCCGCAGCGCGCGCAGGCGCGGTCGATGGCGATCTCGCGTTCGCGCAGCGTGATTGAGCCCTTGTCGAGCAGTCCGCCCGCCATGAAGCGGCGGAAGACACGGGGATTGCGCGCCAGCGTGCGGAAGAGCACGAGCGGCTCGACGCCCGGCGGCATCAGCTTTTCGAGGGTTGCTTCCATGTCCTTTTCGTATGGCCTCGCGGCCGGCTCGATACGGTGTGTCATTGCCTGCTCCTTGCTACGATTTATGTAGCAAGAAGATGATGCTTCTATTTTAATAGCGCAAGAGTTATGTTCAGGCCATGAGCGACAGAAAGACGAACCCGCCCCGCCCGGGCGCCCGCGTGCGCGGCTCGCAGACCGGCCGTCCGGTCATGGCGCTGCTCGACCTTCTGGGGCGGCGCTGGGTCTTGCGGATTCTCTGGGAACTGCGAGGCGAGCCGCTGAACTTCCGCGCGCTGCAGGCGGCCTGCGGCGGCATCTCGCCGAGCGTGCTCAACACGCGTCTTGCAGAATTGCGGGAGTCGCTGCTGGTCGAAGCCCGCACGGATGAAGGCTATACGCTGACAAAAACGGGGCGCGAGCTGCTCACGCAACTCACGCCCCTCACCGTCTGGTCCGAGAAATGGGCGAAGGCGCTCAAGTAGGCCTTACGCCGCTTCGTCTTCCGCTTCCTCGCCCGGCGTGTAGTTCAGGATCGGCGCCAGCCAGCGCTCCATCACCCTGAGCTCCATGTCCTTGCGTTTCGCATATTCGACCACCTGATCGCGCTCGATCTTGCCGACGCCGAAATATTCGGACTGCGGGTGGCTGAAATACATGCCGCTCACGGACGCGCCCGGCCACATGGCAAAGCTCTCGGTGAGCTTCACGCCGATCTTCTCTTCCGCATCGAGCAGCTTGAAGAGCGTCGCCTTCTCCGTGTGGTCCGGCTGCGCGGGATAGCCCGGCGCCGGGCGGATGCCCTGATATTTCTCCTCGATCAGCTCCTGGCTGGAGAGCTTTTCGTCCGCCGCATAGCCCCAGAACTCCTTGCGCACACGCTCATGCATGTGCTCGGCAAAGGCTTCCGCCAGACGGTCGGAAAGAGCCTGCGAAAGAATGGCGCGGTAGTCGTCGTTCTTCTGCTTGAAGCTCCTGGCGATGTCGTCCTCGCCGAAACCGGCGCTGACGCAGAAGCCGCCGATATAGTCCTCGACGCCGCTCTCCTTCGGCGCGATGAAATCGGACAGCGCATAATTCGCCCGCTCCGACGAGCGCTTCATCTGCTGGCGCAGCGAGTGGAAGACTTCGAGACGCTCCTTGCGATCCTCATCCGCGTAGATTTCGATGTCGTCGGTATCGATTTCGTTGGCCGGCCAGAAACCGATGACGGCGCGCGCCTTCACCCACTTCTCCTCGACCATCTGCTTCAGCATTTCCTGCGCATCCGCAAAGAGCGATCGCGCGGCTTCGCCGACCGTGTCGTCTTCGAGGATCTGCGGATAGCGGCCCTGCAGCTCCCATGTCTGGAAGAAGGGTGTCCAGTCGATGTAGGGAACGAGTTTGTCGATCGGATAGTCGTCGAAGACCTTCGTGCCGAGGAAGGTGGGCTTCGCCGGCTTGTAGCCGTCCCACTCGACCTTCAGCCGGTTCTTGCGCGCGGCCTCGAGCGGCTGCCGGTCCTTCTTCTTCTGGCCGGACGCATGGCGCTCCGCGAGTTCCTTGTACTTCTCGCGGATCTCCGTGACGTAGGCGTCCTTCCTTTCCGAAATGAGATTGGAGGCAACGCCCACCGCGCGGCTCGCATCGGTCACGTAGATCGCCTGCCCCGCCTTGTAGTTGGGGTTGATCTTGACCGCGGTGTGGATCTGGCTCGTGGTGGCGCCGCCGATCATCAGCGGAATGTCGAAGCCCTGACGTTCCATCTCGGCCGCGACATAGCACATCTCGTCGAGCGACGGCGTGATGAGGCCGGACAGGCCGATGATGTCGACCTTGTGCTTCTTCGCTTCCTCGAGAATCTTCTCGGCCGGCTGCATCACCCCGAGGTCGATCACCTCGAAATTGTTGCACTGGAGCACGACGCCGACGATGTTCTTGCCGATGTCATGGACGTCGCCCTTCACGGTCGCCATCAGGATGCGGGCCGCGGCATCGTCGTCGGTGATGCCCTTCTCCTCCTTTTCCTTCTCCATGAAAGGCATGAGATAGGCGACCGCCTGCTTCATCACGCGGGCGCTCTTCACGACCTGCGGCAGGAACATCTTGCCCGAGCCGAAGAGATCGCCGACAACGTTCATGCCGTCCATCAGCGGTCCCTCGATGACATGGAGCGGCCGCTCGTAATTGTGGCGCGCCTCTTCCACGTCTTCCTCGATATAGGCGTTGATGCCCTTCACCAGCGAATGCGTGATGCGTTCAGCGACGGGCTTCTCGCGCCAGGAAAGGTCTTCCTCGCGCTTCTTGCCGCCTTCGCCCTTGTAGCGCTCCGCCGCGTCGAGCAGACGCTCCGTCGCATCGTCGCGACGGTTCAGGATCACGTCTTCCACGAGCTCGCGCAGTTCCGGGTCGATATCGTCATAGATCGCGAGCTGACCGGCATTCACGATGCCCATGTCCATGCCCGCCTGGATCGCGTGGTAGAGGAACACGGAATGCATCGCCTCGCGCACCCGCTCATTGCCGCGGAACGAGAAGGAGATGTTGGAAACGCCGCCCGAGATATGCGCGTAAGGAAGGTTCTGCTTGATGCGCTTGCAGGCCTCGATGAACTCGACCGCGTAGTTGTTGTGTTCCTCGATACCCGTCGCAACCGCGAAGATGTTCGGATCGAAGATGATGTCTTCCGGCGGGAAGCCGATCTCTTCCGTCAGCAGCTTGTAGGCGCGTTCGCAGATCTCGAACTTGCGGTCCGCCGTATCGGCCTGCCCCACTTCGTCGAAGGCCATGACGACGGTCGCCGCGCCGTACTTGCGAAGTTTCCGCGCCTGTTCGAGGAACTGCTCTTCGCCTTCCTTCATGCTGATCGAGTTCACGATCGGCTTGCCCTGCACGCGCTTCAGGCCTGCCTCGATGACATTCCATTTCGAGGAGTCGATCATGATCGGCACGCGCGAGATGTCCGGCTCGGCCGCGATCAGGTTGAGGAACCGGATCATGGCCGCTTCGGAATCGAGCATGCCTTCGTCCATGTTGATGTCGATGATCTGCGCGCCGTTCTCGACCTGCTGCCGCGCGACGGCAAGCGCATCGTCGAAACGGTCTTCCATGATCATCTTCTTGAAGCGCGCAGAGCCCGTGATATTGGTCCGCTCGCCGACATTGATGAAGTTCGCCGTGGTTTGAGTCATCTCATCCCGATCTTGCATTTACTGTTCGGTTTCAGGCATGCGCAGCCGCCGCCCGCTTCCAGAGGAAGCGCGGCGGCTGACGCACGATTCAAGTCAGTCGGCCGCGAACGGCTCGAGCCCGGAAAGCCGCATCTTGCGCTCGACTTCCGGAATCGCCCGCGCCTTGCCGCCTTTCGATGCTTCCGCGATCGCGCGGATATGGTCCGGCGTCGTACCGCAGCATCCGCCGAGGATGTTGACGATGCCGGACGATGTGAACTCGCCGACAAGCTTCGACATCTGTTCCGGGCTTTCGTCGTACTCGCCCATCTCGTTGGGCAGCCCGGCATTCGGATGCGCCGACACATACGTATCCGCGATGCGCGACAGCGTATCGATATGCTGGCGCATCTCCTTCGCGCCAAGCGCGCAGTTGAGCCCGATGGAGAAAGGCGATACGTGCCGCACCGAATTCCAGAAGGCTTCCGGCGTCTGGCCGGAGAGAAGCCGCCCGGACATGTCGGTGATGGTGCCCGAAATCATGATGGGCAACTCGACGCCTTCTTCCTCGAACACGTCCTGCACGGCATAGAGCGCCGCCTTGGCGTTCAACGTGTCGAAAATCGTCTCGACGAGGATCGTGTCGGCGCCACCTTCGATCAGCCCCTTCGTCGCCTCCTTGTAGGCTTCGTAGAGCTTGTCGAAATCGACATTGCGGAAACCGGGGTCGTTCACGTCCGGCGAGATGGACGCGGTCCGGTTCGTCGGGCCGAGCACGCCTGCCACATAACAGACCCGGCCCGGCTCTTCCTTTTCGCACAGGTCTGCCGCCTCGCGCGCAACACGGGCGCTTGCCACATTCATCTCATAGGCGAGGTCTTCCATGTGGTAATCCGCCTGGGCGATCCGCGTCGCACCGAACGTGTTGGTCTCGGCGAAATCCGCGCCTGCCTTGTAATATTGAAGGTGGATGTCGCGCAGAATATCGGGCTGCACGAGCGAGATGAGTTCGTTGTTGCCCTTCACGTCGCTCTTGTGGTCCTTGAAACGCTCGCCGCGATAATCTTCCTCGCCCAGCTTGTAACGCTGGATCATGGTGCCCATCGCGCCGTCGAGAATGAGCACACGTTCCTTCACCTCCTTCTTGAGGTGGGCGATGCGTTCTTCGCGCGTTTTCGGGTGGGACATTGTCTTTCCTCTCAATACTTAATCTATCCGCGGATCACACGGTTTCCGGCTCGGCCGGAACCGTCTGGGGACGAAGCCCCAGCAGGTGACAGATCGCGAAGGTAAGATCCGCCTGGTTCAGCGTGTAAAAATGGAACCGGTCGAAGCCATAACTGCGCAGGCAGTTCACCTGCTCGGCCGCGACATAGGCGCCGATGAGCCTCCGCGTCGCGAGATCGTCGTCGAGACCGATATAGTACTCATCAAGCCATTTCGGGATGCTCGCACCGCAGCGGCCCGCCATGCGCTTCGTTCCCTTGAAATTCGTCGTCGGCATGATCCCCGGCACGATCGGCACCTCGATGCCCTCCGCGCGCGCCTTTTCGAAGAAGCGGATATGCCGGTCCGTATCGAAAACGAACTGCGTGATCGCCCGCGTCGCGCCCGCATCGATCTTTCGCTTCAGAAGTTCGACATCCGATTCCAGCGTTTCCGATTCCGGATGCTTCTCCGGGTAGGCGGAGACGATGACGTCGAAATCCGCGATCTTGCGAATGCCTTCTATCAGTTCCGGCGTGGACTGATACCCCTCCGGATGCGGCTGATAGGGAGCGCCGAGCTCGGGCATGTCGCCGCGAAGCGCGACGATACGGCGAATGCCGGCGTCCCAGTACCCACGGATCACATCGTCGACCTCGGCCTTCGACGCGCCGACGCAGGTCAGATGCGCGACGGGCTCAAGCGTAGTCTCGTCGTGAATCCGCTTCACGGTCGCATGCGTACGCTCGCGCGTCGAACCGCCCGCGCCATATGTCACGGACACGAACTCCGGTTGCAACGGCTCGAGACGGCGGATCGACTTCCACAACGTTTCTTCCATCTCGGGCGTCTTCGGCGGAAAGAATTCGAACGACACCTTCGTGCGCTCTTTTTTCTCCGTCTTGTGCGCTTTCGTCATCTCTTCACTTAGCTCCCTCGAATTCGATTGAACGCTCCGTTTGCCGGCGCTGTTTCCTGGTCTTGTCGGCGACCCAGATCAGCACCGTCAGCTTTGCGTCTTCGCCGCCCTCCGGCGGCAGGATTTTCGTCTCTCCGACCTCGAGCCCGGCATCAGCCAGCCAGCCAGCCACTTCGTCCTGCGAGAAGCCGAGCCGGCGATGCGCGTGACCTTCGCGCAGAAAGTCCAATTCATGCGGCGCGAAGTCCGCGATCAGCAGACGCCCGCCCGGTTTCAGCACCCGCGCCGCTTCTGCAATCGAGGCGGCGGGGTCGTCGAGATAGTGCAGCACCATGTGCAGCGTCACGAGATCGACCGTGTCGTCCTGCATCGGCAGATCGTAGAGATCGCCCTGCCGCACCGAGCAATGCTGCAGCGCCGGCTGCGCCAGCTGCGCCCGGGCCAGCGCGAGCATTTCCGGACTGAGGTCGATGCCGATGCCGGATTTCGCCATCGGCCCGAACAGTTCGAGCATGCGGCCCGTGCCCGTTCCCAGATCGGCGACCAGTTCCGCATTCTCGCGCATGCCGAGTTCGGCCATCGTCTGCTCGACCTTGTCTTCCGGCACATAGAGCGAGCGAATCCGGTCCCATTCCTCGGCATTGGACCTGAAATAGGCCGCCGCCTTCTCGGCCCGCGCCGCGCGAACGGCCTCGAGCCGTTCGAGATCGCGCGCAATGACAAGGTCTTCCTGCGGAATGAGACCGCTCAGCACCTCGGCAAGTTCCGCGACCTGGCCCGATCCCGCCAGCCGGTAGAAGACCCAGCTGCCTTCGCGGAACCTTTCCAGCAGCCCGGCTTCGCAAAGGAGCTTCAGGTGACGGCTCACCCGTGGCTGGCTTTGCCGCAGAATCTGCGTGAGCTCGGTAACGGTCAATTCGCTGCGCGCCAGAAGCGCCAGCAACCGCAACCGCGTGGGCTCACCGGCCGCCCTCAATCCCGCAAGAAGTTGGTCCATCAGGTTTCGCTCTCTGAGTTTTCGAAAAACATATAAACATATCTTTATGTCTTTCCCAACCCTTTTTTCCCGCATCGCGCTTTCGTGACGCGCGCCGGAATCTGCGGGCCCTGTGGCCTTGGTGTTCTGGTTAACCTACCTGTCATATGGTAGCTAGGTGGACCGCTGAATGGCGGGAATCGGCGGGAATCTCGTAATTTTTCAGCGCCGTTCACAAGGTTTTAATCCGCGCGCGGAATGCTCGCGGGAAGCGGCTATCGGACGGTCTGCATCCGGACATCCGGAGCGCGGGGCATTGATCGGGGACGGGCTCACTATGAAAGTTTCGCAAGGCAACAAACGGGGAATCGCCGCACGGCGTGTCACAGCGGCACCGCGCTTCGCCCTGGCTCTTCTGCTTGCCGCAACTGCCGGTTCGGCCGGAGCGCTGTTTGCGCCGCAGCCCGCCATGGCACAGGAAGCAGCCGCCACGGACAACGCGAACAATGGCGAGGACGAGAACGATCCGCTCGAGCCGATGAACCGCTACTTCTTCGAGCTCAACAAGTTCTTCGACACGATCCTCATCAAGCCCGTCGCCACCTGGTACGACGGCGTGGTGCCGGAACCGGGACGCGACGGCGTGCGGAACTTCCTCGACAATCTCAGGAGCCCGGTGATCCTCGCGAACGACCTGCTGCAGGGCGAATGGGAGCGCGCCGGCACGACGGCGAGCCGCTTCGGCATCAACACGACGGTCGGCGTGCTCGGCCTGATGGATCCGGCGGCTGACTGGGGCATGCCCCAGCACAGCGAAGACTTCGGCCAGACGCTCGGCACCTATGATGTCGACGAAGGCCCCTATCTCTTCCTGCCAGTGCTCGGCCCTGCCCCGCCCCGCGACCTGACGGGCTTCGTGGTCGACCAGTTCTTCGATCCGCTGACCTATGTCTACTGGAACGAGTCGAGCAACGTGCCGCTGATCCGCTTCGCCGTGAACGGCATCGACCAGCGCGCGCGCAGCCTGAACACGCTCGACCAGATTGAACGGACCTCGGTTGATCACTACGCAACGGTCCGCAATCTCTACCGTCAGATCCGGAAGAGCGAAATCGCCAATGGCGAAAGGGACTTCGACGATCTGCCGGATATCGACAACCTAAGTTTCGACACAAACGAACCGGACACTCCCGGCATGCGTTTCTGATACGAAGCCGGTGCCACGATCGGAACCGGCGGCGCAACGGGGCGTATTACTGTGCAGGAGAATGCAATGGTCTTCACCTTGACGGCTTTCCGCGCGAAAACGCTTTTCGCCCCGCTCGTGCTCGGCATGGCGCTCTTCGCCGCGCCCGCCGGCGCCTCCACCGGCGACGAGGCCAAGGCCTTTGTCGAAGATGTGTCGCAGCAGGCAATCGACATCATCAGCGACAAGGATGCCTCGAAAGCGGAACGCGAGGCCGAGTTCCGCGCGCTTCTCGCCAAGACCGCCGACATGGACAAGATCGCTGCCTTCGCGCTCGGCCAGTACCTGCGCACACCGACGCCGGAACAGAAGGCGGAGTACCGCGAACTCGTCGAGACCTTCATCGTGAAGGTCTATGTGACGCGGCTTTCCGACTACAACGACGAAAAGCTCGACGTCCTCGGCGCCAAGACAAAGGGAGACAGCCAGGCCATCGTGAACAGCGAGATCAAGTTCAACAATGGCCGCGAACCCGTCACGGTCGACTGGTGGCTGATCAGGAAGAATGGCGACTTCAAGATCTTCGACGTGAACGTCGTTGGCGTCTGGCTGGCGCAGGAACAGCGCTCCACCTTCACCACGGTGATCCGCAACAATGGCGGCGATTTCAACGCCCTCCTCACCCATCTGCGCAAGCAGATCGGCAAGGCGGAAACGGGCGAGATTTCGGACATCAGCGCCGCGAACTGAGCGGCTGGAAAATCCTTCAGCCTACGGACGGCGCGCTTCCCGGAGCGCGCCGTTTTCGTTTGAAACGGGGATAAACCGGGGCGACTGTCATCGAACTGTCAACAAAACGTCACATGCGCATGGCCGCCGTCCAAAACCGGACTTATCCCCGCTGCTGCCTAGGCACCGCAGCCTCCAGGCCACCCCTGCCACCGTGACAGCAACGACACACCCGACCGGAAATCGCGTGCCTCCCGCCTGAAACTTGTCCCCGGAAAACACCCTCCCCCTCCGGACCCCGGATTGGCGCCTTTCGGAAAATCGCTGTAAGCAGAAACGGCAACCCCGGGACGGCGAGCGACGTGAGCGAAGAGGAAATCCGGACTTACCGGGAAGAAGGCGCGGTGAAGCTCTCCGCGATCCTCGCGCCCGACTGGGTGACAAGGATCGGCGAAGGCATCGACGAGGCGCTATACGGCCAGTGGCAGGACGAGCGCGTCGTCAAATACGACACGAGCGAACTTGCCGATATGCTGCTCGCGAATGGCGGCACGGTGCTGAGCGACGCGCGCGCGGCGGCGATCGAGAAGCGTGGCCGGTTTCTGACCATGATCGGCGCTTGGACCGTCAACGACAAGATCCGCGACGCGGCGCTGAACTCGCCGCTCGGTTACATCGCCGGGCGTCTCTTCGGCGCCTCGAAGGTCAACTTCTATGACGACCAGACGCTGACCAAGGAGCCGGGCACGCGCGAATACACGGCGTTCCACACGGACGAGCCCTACTACCATCTGCATGGCGACCAGGTCTGCGGCATGTGGGTGTCGCCCGACATCGTGACGGAGGAGAGCGGCGCCATGCGCTATGTGCGCGGCTCGCACCGCTGGGGCACTTACTTTCGGCCCAACAGCTTCGTCAACCAGCAGACGCTGGGCGAACTGCTCGACCCGTCGCTCGATGACGACGCCCAGGTTCATCTGCCCGACATCGAGGGCAATGAGGGCGATTACGACATCGTGACCTACCCCTCGAACCCCGGCGACGTGCTGGTGCATCACTCGAACCTGATTCATGGGTCCAAGCCGAACTATCTCGGCGACCGGGCACGCCGCGCCGTCTCGTTCCGCTATGCGGGCGACGATGTGACCTACCATTTCCACAAGTCGGCGCCGCCGCAGCCGCATCACAGGCACGCGTTGAAGGACGGCGACGTTCTCGATTGCGATCAGTTTCCGGTGGTGTGGCGGAGGTAGAAAGGGGGAGCGCCGTTTTTTGCCGCGAACAGAGTGACGGCAAATCCGCCGACGAGCGCTTCTCATGCGCGCGACGCGCGCGATGGAATCCGTGTAGCATGGCCGCTCCCAGCATGGCGCGGAGCAGATGCCCTCAGAACCCGATCTTCTTTTTTCCGGCGTGTCCGTTCTGGAGGTCCTGATACGGGGTGGCGCCGTCGGCGCCTTTGTCGGGCTCGCCATTGCGATGGTGCGACCGCCCTTGTCGCCGGCACGCGTCACGGGCTCCCTGTTCTGTCTCGCAGCAGCGGCGCATACGCTGACGCAGCAACCTTCCATCGAACAGACGCTCGGTTTCGCCCGGCCTTTGGTCTGGGCTTTCTCGATCATGGGTGCAGGACTTTTCTGGGCCTTTGCGACCGAACTCTTCGGCGACCGCCGCCGTCTCCGGCCTGTGCGCTTCGCACCGGCCGCCCTGCTGCTCGCCATCGGCATTGTCGCCGTGCTTGCGACGGGGACACCCACCACCAAAGGATTCCTGCTCGCTCACAATCTTGTCGGCGCGGGTCTGATGGCGCATGTGCTGATGGTCGTCTGGAGCGGCTGGCAGAACGATCTCGTCGAATCGCGCCGCCGCCTTCGGGGCCCGATCCTGGCCGCGGCGGCGCTCTATGCCGTTTCGGTGTTCGCGGTTCAGACATCCGAAATCTTCTGGCGCCCCGCCGATGCGCTGTCGCCGCTGGCGGCCGCCGTTCTTTTCGTTCTGGGCCTTGCCGGCATCGGCGCGTTGCTACGCGCGGATGCCGATCTCTTCGCGCCGGTAACGGAGCCGCCGGCGCTGCTGCCGGCGCCCGCGACGGCGGTCTCGGACGAAGAGGCGACGATCGCGCGGAAACTCGACCGCCTGATGCGCGAGGAGTGCGTCTATCGAGAGGGAGCGCTGACCATCACCGCGCTGGCACTGAAGCTCGGCGTGCCCGAATACAAATTACGCCGCCTGATCAACCGGCAGCTCGGCCATCGCAATTTCAGCGCCTTTCTCAATCAGTGGCGCCTCGCCGACGCCAGGCAGGCGCTCGCCGATCCCGGCCAGCGCGACGTTCCGATTTCGACCATCGGGCTCGATGCGGGCTTCCAGTCGCTCGGCCCCTTCAACCGCGCCTTCAAGGCCGAAACGGGCCTGACGCCGTCGGAATTTCGGGCAGAGGCCCTCGACAAGGCGTAGGCGCCCCGCCCGCCAACACGGCCGCAATACCCTGATCCCAAAGAATAATTCCGGAATCGGCGAGCGCCGCTCCGGAACCGGCTAGCCGTCTTCCGAACGCGGCGAGCCGAATGTGTCGACATGCAGCAAAGCTCTCCCTCGCTGGAATGGTCCAGCCCTGGAGGGCCCCATGAACAAGTTCAAATCCGTCGCTGCCTGGCTGACCTTTCCGGTGATCCTCACCGGCCAGATCGTCGCCTTCGAGCACAGCCTTTCCCTCGGCTTCGATCCCGCGCTGACGCTGCTTGCGAACACCGTCGCCAACGTGGCGTTGATCGCCCTGCTCGAACTCTGGCTGCCCGACCGGCCGGAATGGCGTTGGACGCGCGACGGGCAAGTCGTCAATGACGCCGTGCACGGCATCGGCACTGCCTTCGGCGAGAATCTCGGTCGCAGCGCACTGCTGATCTTCTTCGCCGTGATCGGCGGCAAGCTCGCGGCGCAAGGCAATCTGGAGCTCTGGCCCACCGACTGGCCACTCTGGGGGCAGGTTCTCCTCGCCGTCGCAGTCGTCGACTTCTGCGACTACTGGAAGCATCGCACCTATCACGCGTGGAGCTTCGCCTGGCCGATCCATGCTCTGCACCACAACATGGACCGCATGCATGTCTTCAAGGGTGCACGGCTTCATTTTCTCGAAGCGACGATTCGTAGCCTCGTCGTTTACGGGCCGCTCGCGGCACTAGGCGCATCCGCTGAGGTGTTACTCTGGATAGCAGCCTTGATGAATTTCGGCGGCAATCTCAACCACTCTAATCTGATGCAGAAACTGCCGCGTTTCGTGCATGCGATGTTCCCGACACAGAAGGCGCACTGGCTGCACCACAACAAGGACTACAGCCGCGGCGCCTGCAACTTCGCGCCACTGACGATGCTGTTCGACCACATGTTCGGAACCTTCCGGCATCCGCTGGACGAGCCGCTCCATGAAGTCGGCATCGTGCCGGACCCAATCCCTTCCAACATCCCGGCGCAGCTCGCTTCGCCGTTCCTGTGGCCCTTGCTGATGTGGCGCAACACGCGCCGCCGTTCCGTGGAGGAAAATTCATGACCTGGCTCAACCACCTCGTTCGCGAAATCGGCGCGACATTCCCTATCATTCTTTCGCTTGAGTTCGGGCGCTATCTCATCGCGGCCGGTCTCGTCAGCCTCATCATCCACGTGTTCTGGAGAAGCCGCTTCAAGGCGCGCAAACTCCAGAACCGCATCGCCGGGGCAGGCGACTACCGTCGCGAGGTCGTCGCTTCCTTTCGCACGGCATTGATTTTCTCGGTCACCGGCTTCGGCATCTATCTGGCGAGCAAATCCGGCTGGCTGACCATTCATCACGATTTTTCCAGCCGGGGTCCGGTCTATTTCACCGTCACCCTGCTCGCGATGATCCTTGCCCACGACGCCTATTTCTACTGGACGCACCGGGCGATGCATCATCCGCGGCTGTTCCGGCTTTTTCACTGGACGCACCACAAATCCAGAACGCCGACGCCCTGGACCGCTTATGCGTTCGACGCGCCCGAGGCAATCGTCATCATCGCCTTCGTGCCGCTCTGGCTCGTGCTTGTGCCGATGCACGAACCCGCCATCTTCGTCTTCGCCACATGGCAAATCCTGCGCAATGTGATGGGACATGCCGGTGTCGAACTCTCGCCGGTCTCGGGACGGCCGTCGCGGCTGTTCGGGTGGCTCAGCACAACGACGCATCACGACCTGCACCACCAGGACGGTCGCGCCAATTTCGGCCTTTATTTCACATGGTGGGATCGCCTGATGGGAACGGAGCATCCGGACTATCAGGCGCGCGTCGCCGATGTCGCCGAACGCGGGCGAACGCGCGGCAGACCGCCCGCCGGAACGGCCACAAGCAAGGCGGTGACATTGCTGCTTGCCGTCGCCTTTACCGGCATCACGCTCGGCGGAGCGAGGGCTGAACCCCGCCCGGACATCACCGGACGCTGGGCGACGCAAGGGTTCGGTTCGATCGTCGAATTCGCGCCCTGCGCCGGCGCGGAAGAAACCATGTGCGGGCGTCTCCTGTGGCTCTGGGAAGCAAATGACGGTTCGGGACGGGCGCGCACCGACCGCAACCATCCCGACCCCACACTCCCACGCCAGCCCCTCGCCAGTGTGCACACCGTCCAGCGCCGCCGCGACACCCCGCCCACCGACCTGCACGCT
>CAJXOU010000086.1 GCA_913057645.1 uncultured Rhodobiaceae bacterium
CGGGGGGCGTGCTGGCCAGCGGTAGAGACGGCGAGGGCATATGGATCGTGGTCGGGGGGATGCCCGGGCGGGACGTGGAGAGCATCCGGGAGAGGCGGCGGCGCGCGCGGGCGCAGTGTCTCGACCTGCTGCGGTGGGCGGACGAGGCGCGCGTGCGCTGCTCGCCGGCGTGAGTTGACGGGCCGCCGGCGGGCCGGCCGCGGGAGGCCTACCCGCCGGCCGGTCCCGCCCCGGGGCTCAGCAGGGTGAGGAGCATCACCGACGGAACACGGGCGCTGACGGCGTGACGCAGGCCGGCGCGCATGGGCGTCAGGCGGCGAATCGTCGTGTCGAGATCCTCCGCCTTGGCTGCGAGTTGATCGCGGTTGATCGCAGGTTGGCCGTCAGCCCCGAACATCTGAGCAATCTCGTTCAGTGAAAAGCCGGCGATGCGGCCTAGACCAATCAGCGCGAGCTGTTCCAGAACGGCCGGGTCGAATTGGCGCCGCAATCCCCGACGTCCGACGGATCGGATAAGCCCCTTGTCTTCGTAGTAGCGCAGCGTTGACGGCGGGATGCCGGCCTGCCGGGCCACCTCCGAGATGTCCAGATCACGCATGACTTGACTTCAAGTTGACTTGAAGTTGCAGACTGCCCATCGGTTTCGGATTGAGCAACAAGAGGGCGTCATGACTGCGACATCGCGGCAGCAACAGCAGCAACTCTGGAACGGTGTGGGTGGTGAGGCCTGGGTGCAATCGCAGGCATTGCTCGATCAGATGTTCCGGCCCATTGAGCAGCGGCTGACCGAGCATGTACTGGCGGAGCCGGCTCGAGAGGTGCTGGATGTGGGCTGCGGTACCGGGGCGACCACGCTGGCTGTGGCCGAACGCCTGGGCGAGCCGGCCCGGTGCGTGGGGGTGGATGTGTCCGGGCCGATGGTGCAGGCCGCCCAGGCCAGGGCGGCGCAATCGGGTATGAACGTCGAGTTCATCCATGCGGACGCCCAGACTCATCCCTTCGAAGATGGGCTGCGTGACGTGATTTTCTCGCGCTTCGGCGTGATGTTCTTTGCCGACCCTGTCACGGCGTTCTCGAATTTGCGGCACGGCGTGAAGATCGGCGGCCGTCTGCATTTCGTCTGCTGGAGACGGCCCGAAGACAATCCCTTCATGACGGCTGCCGAGCGCGCGGCGGTGTCCTGGCTGCCGGAACTGCCGCCACGCGATCCGACCATGCCTGGCCAGTTTGGCCTGTCCCAACCGGAACGAATTCGCGCCATTCTTGGCGCGAGCGGCTGGTCCGACATATCGATTCAAGCCGACGACGCGTCTTGTGTGTTCCCCGAAACCGAGTTAACCCATTATTTGGCCCGCATGGGACCGGTGGGTCGCGCACTGCAAACCGTCGGTACTGCGCGCCGCGAGCAGATCATCGATGCCATCCGGCCGGCGTTTAGCCCGTTCGTAGACGGCGCGCTCGTTCGGTTCACCGCAGCGTGTTGGTGGGTGAGTGCTCGGAATGACGGTGAGAGCTGGCGCAGCTAGCTGGGCCGGTGTTGCCGCATCTGATCTCGCGGCCGCAGGTTGAACTCGAGGACCGGCCAACCGTTGAGCGGGCCGCTGGAAGTCACGCCGCCGGCTTGGTTTTCGCGGACGCGTTGCGCCACGCAAGCAATGTTGGCGCGCGTCAGGGCGTATGAAAGCGCAGCTGATTTCGACCGCCGCGTTTGGCGGCATAAAGTGCTTCATCCGCTCGGTTGAGAAAGTGGGCATAGCCCAACGCCAGTTCATCGGGGTTGGTCGCCAGCGCCACGCCAATGCTTACCGTCACGCGTCGGGCCTCCGAACTCGGGTGGTCGATGCCTAGGGCTTCGACACCGCTACGGATCGCCTCTCCAACCGCTTCGGCGCCGTCTTTGTCAGTGCCGGGAAGAATGGCGGCGAATTCCTCCCCGCCAAATCGGCCGACGAAATCGCCTTCGCGGCGGCCGACGGTTTTCAGCACGCCCGCGACCTGCTTGAGGCATTCATCGCCGGCGGCGTGACCGAAGCTGTCGTTGTAGTCCTTGAACCGGTCGACATCGATCAGCATGATCGCAACCGGTGTGGTCGCCCTAAGAGCGCGACGCCATTCCCTGCTTACGGTTTCGTCGAAGTAGCGCCGATTGAAGAGGTCGGTGAGGTGGTCCTTGACCGATACCGAGCGCAGCACGAGTTCGCTTTCCAGCAATTCACGCAAATCGATGAGCGCCTGGCGGTGCCGCTCGGTCAGTGTTCGCTGCTTGTGGTCGATTGCGCACAGCGTGCCGACCTTGCGACCGGTGGGGGACAGCACCGGGACGCCGGCGTAGAAGCGGATGTTCGGATAACCGGTGACCAGCGGATTGTCGGCGAAGCGCTCGTCGCCGCTGGCATCCTCGATCACCATGATGTCGTCCTGCAGAATCGCATGGCCGCAGAACGAGACATCTCGAGGTGTTTCCCGCACGTCCAGGCCCTGACTGGCCTTGAAGAACTGCCGGTCGTTGTCGATCACGGAAAAGGCCGTGATCGGCACATCTACGAGCGTGCCCAGCAGGCGTGTGATCCGGTCGAAATTCGCCTCGAACGTGTCACTGGCCAGCTTGAGTTCGTCGACAGCGTCCTGGCGGACGGATTCGTCGGAGGGCAGCAGCGGGGCTTTCATGATGTTACGCCGGATCGGGTCTGGCGCAGATCATACGTCGCCCAGGACCCGACGGAGTGGATGCGGGCAAGATTTGATCGCACCCATCTTGTTGCCGAACGGCGCCTGCAGACCGTGGAAAGGCGCGACATGCCTGGTTGCCGAGAACTCGGCGGCGTTGGCTGGTGATGACCAGCCGGATGCCGTGCTCAGCGCCGCTTGGGGCGCATCTGGTAAAGCGCCACACTGCGTGCGACGACCTCGCCTTGCCGGTTTTTCAGTTCGCCGCGAAGCTCGAATTCCGCCTTGCCGGTTGCCAGCGTTTCGGCCTCGATGCGTTCGATTTCATCCGGTGTGAGCGTGAGTTCAATGGTCACCGGGCCTTTGGCGGCCTTGACGTACTCCATTCGCAGGTCGGTGACGATCGGAATGAAACGCGACATGCCGTACGTCGCAAGCAGCAGCGGGCCACCGGGAAACTCGGCCAACGTGAACAGCGCGCCGGCGTACATCGTGCCGATGTGGTTCACATTGCCCTTGAGCGGCATCCTGGCGACGACACGCCCTGGTTCGAGTTCGGTGAGGCGCACCCCGGAACGGCGTACGAATGGAATAACCAATGGCGACAGCATCTGGACCAACCGCGGACGGATGGTGTCGCTGAAGGCTTGTTCAGCGCGCTCCACCGGCAGGCCCGCATCGCGGGCTTGTTCAATGGCGATCTGCGCCGTGGATTGAAGTCGGTTCGTCAGGCTCATGTTGAATTCTCTGGTGCAAGTCGGCCCACCATCGTTCGGGTGGCCTCTCGGAGCATGGTGTCGACGGCCGAGTCGGCTCGACCGGCACGAAGACTGATTTTACGTGCATGGATATTGGGCGCCGCAGCGGGCATACGGCGCGGAGCTCGACCATAATGGCCGGGTGAGCTTCGCGCTATTGCATCTGCCACTGCATGTCTTGCTGCCGGGTCTGGTGGCTCGTGTGGGGTTTCCCGACCGATGGCGTCAGGCGTGGCTGATCATGGTGCTGACGATGTTGGTCGATCTCGATCATCTGCTCGCCGATCCGGTCTTTGACCCACTGCGTTGCAGCATCGGGTTTCATCCGTTGCACAGCCTGCCGGCCATCGCCTTGTATGGCTTGGCCCTGGTCTGGGCTCCTTCGCGCATCATCGCGGTCGGCCTGCTCATTCACATGCTGCTGGATGCAACAGACTGCGTGTTGCCGTAACCGGCGCAGCCTATCCGTCCTAGGTGCGACGTGTGGCGCTGCGGATACCCAGCATCAGCGCATCGGCCAGGTCCAGTTTGACGCTACGGCGGATGTGGCGGATCAGGTCATGGCGGATCCGGCGCTTGCTTGCGGCATGGGCGGGCATGTCGAGCTGGCTGAACTGTTCGGCCAGCGCCAGCGCGCGCGGCATCACCTCGGCGGACTTCACCACAGCGTCGAAGAAACCGGCTCTGTGCGCGGCGTCGACATCAAAATATTCCGAAAGGTTGACCGCCCGCTGGTAGGCCGCCGGCGTCAGCCGGTGTTGCAGCATGGCCGCGCCCACCCGTGGCATCGTCAGGCCTAGCGCCACTTCATTGGCCGACACCTTGTAGTCGCCCTGCGTGCCGATCACGTAGTCGCAGGACAGCATCAGGAACACGCCCATCGCCAGTACGTGGCCGTTGCAGGCGGCGATCACGGGGTAGGGATATTCCAGCACCCGCGCCGTGAGCAGGTAGCCCAGGCGCAACATCTTGAGCGTTTGCGTGCCGCCGGATTTCAGCACCTTCAGGTCAAAGCCTGCCGAAAACACCTCTTCGCGGCCGGTGATAATGACCATGGCCTGATCGGCTTCTGCGCGGTCGAACGCGGCGTATAACTCTTCGAACACGGCCGGCGGCAGGGCATTGCGTTTGCCGTCATCAATGGTGATGGTGGCTACGCCGTTGTCTAGACTGTACGAGACGGAGGACTGGGTCATGGCTATCCAAGGCTTGAAATCGGTCTATCGTACCGCCTTGGATGGGCCGTGAGCGTGCGTATTCGCTTGGTCACCGAGCTACCCGATTCGGGCGAGCCGGCAAGCTGCGTTCCGACAAGGCGCATTGTTGGCGTGTCGTCCAAGGTGCCCATCACTAAACTCATGCCATGGCGACTTCAGCGAACCGCAGGAAATCACCACGACCACGCGTGCATGCGCAGCAACTGATCGCCTTCAACAAACCGTTCGGCGTACTCAGCCAGTTCACCGATGCAGGCGACCGCCGAACGCTGAAGGAGTATGTTCCGATCCGCGATGTTTACCCCGCCGGTCGGCTGGACAAGGACAGCGAGGGTCTGTTGCTGCTCACCAACGACGGTCGTCTACAGGCACGCATCGCCGACCCGGCACACAAGCTGCCCAAGACCTACTGGGTGCAGGTGGAAGGTGTGCCGAGCGCCGAGCAGCTTGCCGAGCTTGCCGCCGGGCCGGCGCTCAAGGATGGGCCGACCAAACCCGCGGAGGTGGAGTGCCTCGCCGAGCCCGATCTGTGGCCGCGTGATCCGCCGGTGCGATTTCGCAAAAACGTTCCCACGAGCTGGCTGGCCATCACCATCCGGGAAGGCCGCAATCGGCAGCTGCGGCGCATGACGGCCGCTATCGGCTTGCCGACCTTACGTCTGGTGCGTGTGCGGATCGGCCCCTGGGGCCTGGACGAGCTGGCACCGGGCGAATGGCGGCGTATTGTCTCGGCTTGAGTCCGGCGGCGGCCCGCGTGGGCTTTTAGCCCTCACGCGTTGCTGAGACACTAGCGGCAGACTCAAACGATCTGGTTTCTGCCTTGATTCACCGAACCTTACTCCTGGGCGCGTCCCTGCTGCTGTCCGTGCCCCTTTGCGCCGCGACAACGGCCGACGTCGATACCCTGATGGATGTCTCCGGCATCACCAAGCAATTCGCCGATCTGCCCAAAACATTCATCGCCGGGATGAAGCAGGGCATGCAGCAGGATGAGGACTCCGATCCCGCGGTGTCGGCCATGCTGATGGAAGCTGCTGAACGCACGGTCACGGTCGAGCGGTTTCTGAACCCGGTTCGCCAGCAGCTCGACGAGGGGCTCAGCAAGGCCGACATCAAGACCCTGATCGAATGGCATCAGTCGCCGGTAGGCGAGCGGATCACACAGGCCGAGGTCCAGGCGTCCACCCCGCAGGCAAACGAGCACATGCTGGCGCTGGCGCCGCAGCTGCTACAGGACGTGGCGCTGGTCGAACGGGCTGACCGCATCGATGCCGCCATTGGCATGACCGATCTGACCATGGACGTGCAGGAGAACGTCACGCTGATCATCATGCAGACCGTGGCGGCTACCACCGAGGGCGCGGAGCCCGTGGACGAGGAGGCGTTCCGGTTGCAATGGGAGGTGGTCGAGCCCCAGGTTCGGGCCAATATCCAGCAGTACACGCGCATTAGCGCGGCGTACACGTATCGCCAGTTGAGCGAGGGCGACGTGGATGCCTACGTCGAGTTCCTCAGTTCACCGCTGGGCCGACGGTTCACCGCCGCCGGCAAGCAGGGCATGGCCCGGCAGGGCGGCGGCGGCGCGGACGGCGGCGGCCACGTTGGGCACCAGGCGGCCGTTGAAGATCGACGGCACCACGTTGAACTCGGACAGGCCCGGCTCCTCGGCGGCCGTCTCGGCGATCGCGGTGGCGGCGGCGAGCGTCATGGCCTGGTTGATCTCGGTCGCGCGCACGTCGAGGGCGCCGCGCCAGATGCCCGGCGAGGCGAGGCCCGAGTTGATCTGGTTGGGAACGTCCGGGCGGCCGGTGGCGTAGACCCGGGCGACGCCGTCGGCGGCGTCGGGGAGGATCTCGGGCTCCGGCATCGCGAGCGCGAGGACCACCGGATCGGCGGCCATCGTGCCGCGGTCGGCGGCGCTCAGGCGGCCCGGGGTCGACATGGCCACGCAGGCGTCCGCGACGCCGCGCGCCGCCGCGGCCCTGCTCGCGGTCGGGGTGGTTGCCGGCAGGGGGGGGGGAGGGGCCGGGCCGGGTGCACGGCGCGAGGGGCGGCGCCGGGGCGCGGGGAGCCGGGCGAAGCGGGGCGGGAGGAGCGGGCCGGCGCCGAACCGGCGGCCCGGGCCCGGGCGGCCAGGCCGGCGGGCGGCGGCGCGTACGGCGGGCAGATCAGGGCGCGGCGCGAGGAAGGGGCGGCGAAGACCGCTTGGGCCGCGCTGCAGAAGAAGCATCCCGCGATCCTCGGCGGCCATGCGCTCGACGTCGAAAAGGCCGATCTCGGCGACAAGGGCACCTTCTACCGTGTCCGTGCCGCAGGCTTCGAGACGAAGGCGGCGGCGCAGTCCGCCTGTTCGAGCCTCAAATCCGCCGGTCAGGACTGCCTCGTCAAGGCAAGGTGAACGGATAGAACTTCGCGGTTCGAGCGTGTAGGTTCCCGCCAAACGACATCTGGCTGGAGGAAAATCTACATGGTCGAGGCAGTGATCTGGGACTTCGGCGGCGTGCTGACGTCGAGCCCGTTCGAGGCGTTCAACCGCTACGAGGCGGAAAAGGGGCTCGCGAAGGATTTCATTCGCGGCATCAACGCGACCAATCCCGATACGAATGCCTGGGCGCTGTTCGAACGCAGCGACTGTTCGCTGGAGGATTTCGACCGGCTGTTCGCGGAGGAATCGCACGCGAAGGGACACCGCATCCCCGGCCGCGACATCATCGAACTGCTGTCGGGTGACATAAGGCCCGAAATGGTGACGGCGCTGAAGCGCTGCAAGGAACGCGCGAAGGTCGGCTGCATCACCAACAACGTCTCGGCGGGCGAAGGCGCCGGCATGGCGCGCAGCGCCGAGAAGGCGGCGGCCGTGCAGGAAGTGATGTCGCTTTTCGACCATGTGATCGAAAGTTCCAAGGTCGGCATCCGCAAGCCCGATCCGCGCATCTACGAGATGGCCTGCGAGGCGCTCGGCGTTTCCGCTGCGGCAAGCGTCTATCTCGACGATCTCGGCATCAACCTGAAGCCCGCTCGCGCGCTCGGCATGACCACGATCAAGGTGGTGTCGCCGGAGCAGGCGCTGAAGGAACTGGAAGCGGCGGTCGGTTTTCCCGTCGCTTGAGACGCAGCGCCAAAGAGCCGTAAGCTGGTCCTCAAAAGAACAAGGGAGGACGTTTACGATGCTCAGGCCCAAGGCTCAGGCGATCGATCTCGGCGGCAAGCCGGATCTGAAAGATCCCGATCTCTACATGCGCGAGAACACCACGACGTGTTCCGCAAGTTGCGCGCGGAAGAACCCATCTACTGGAACCCGGAAGCGGACAGTTCGGGCTTCTGGGCGATCACGCGCTATGACGACATCGAGGCGATCTCGAAGAATCCGAAGCTCTTTTCCTCCGCCAAGAACAATGGCGGACACCGCATCTTCAACGAGAACGACATCGACGGGAACGACACCGACGCGAGCATGATCTCGATGGACCCGCCGGAACATGCAGGCTACCGCCGCATGGTGACGCCGGGTTTCGTGCCGAAGCGGATTTCCGACATGGAAGAGCGCATCCGCGCGCGCGTCACGCGGCTGCTCGACGATCTGCCGAAGACGGGCGAGGCGGAATTCATTTCCGCCGTTGCGGCCGCGCTTCCGATCGAAGTGCTGGCGGAACTTTTCGGCGTGCCGGAAAGCGACGGACCGAAACTCTTCGAATGGTCGAACGCGACGGTGGGCGAGGACGATCCGGAGCTGCGCGTTTCCGACGAATACATGCAGCAATGCATCGTCGAGATGGCGGGCTATGCGGCGGGACTCTGGCAGCAGCGGCTGGAGCAGCCCGGCGAAGACCTGATCTCCATGCTCGCGCATTCGAAGGTCGGCGGCGAGGCGATGACGTTCCCGACCTATATCGGCACCTTCATCCTGCTCGTCGTCGCGGGCAACGAGACGACGCGCAATTCGATTTCGGGCGGGCTGCTCGCGCTCAGCGAGAACCCGGAAGAGCGGCAGAAACTTCTCGACGATCCCTCGCTCATTCCAAGCGCGGTGCAGGAGATCGTGCGCTGGGTGAGCCCTGTACTGCATATGCGGCGCACCGCGACGGAAGACACGGAGCTTCGCGGACAGAAGATCAAAAAGGGCGACAAGATCGTGATGTGGTACGCCTCGGCGAACCGCGACGAGGAGAAGTGGGACGATCCCTACCGCTTCGACGTCACACGCTATGTCTCGCCCGAGACGGCGACGCAACTCGGCTTCGGCGCGGGACAGCACTTCTGCCTCGGCTCGCGGCTGGCGGAACTTCAGCTCCGGATATTGTTCGAGGAACTGCTGACGCGCTTCCCGGACATTCATGTCTCGGGACCGATCCGGCGGCTGCGCTCCAACTTCATCTATGGCATCAAGGAAATGCCGGTGCGCTATACGCCGGAGGCGTAGGGCTCACAGAGGAGCGCGGGTGAAGGGAATCTTCAGCTGGCCGAGAAAATTCTCGGGCATCGGGTTCTCGATGCCGATGTCGGCGGGCGGACGGCGCGGCGGGTTGATGTAGGTGCCGAAGATCATGTCGAAGAGCATGAGGTTCTCGCCGTAGTTACGATTGCCTTCATCGAGCACCTTCGAATGATGCCAGCGGTGCAGCTCCGGCGTGTTGAAGACGTAGTTGAGCGGTCCGCAGCGCATGTCGATGTTGCAATGGGTGAGCATGCCGATAACGGCCGTCACCGCGCTCACCATCAGAAGCACGGGCTGCGGCGCACCGAGGAGCAGGAGCACCGGGATGCCGACGAGAAGACCCGTTGCCGTGTCGACGACATGGAAACGGCCGGTGTTGAAGAACCAGAGCCGCGTCACGCTGTGATGCACGGCGTGGAAGCGCCAGAGCCAGGGCCATTCATGCGCCAGGCGGTGCTTCCAGTAGAGGCCCACCTCCACGATCACGAGACCGAGCGCGATCTGCGCGAGGAGCGGCCATGTTTCCGGCCAGAGCGGCCCACCCGACGGCTTCAGCCATTCGGCGATGCCCATGAAGACGATCACGGTGACGATCACCTGGGCGATGCCCTTGCTCAGTACCGTATGGGCGAGGTCGGGGCCCATCTGGCCGTCATTGGCGAGCCACTGCTTCTCGTGCGGCATGACGCGCTCAAGAAGCGCAATCGCCAGCGCCAGGGAAAGATAGGTCACATTGAAGGCAAGAATGCCGTGCCCCGCCTCCATCCCGAGATAAATCGGGAAAAGAGAACCGGCGGCCAGTCCCGGCCAGAGCAACTTCGATAGAACAGAACGCATGATGTCGCCCCCGTTGGCCGAGTGTAGCAAGCGGGCGAGGAGATGGAAGGGCGCCACG
The DNA here is from genome assembly GCA_913057645.1 of uncultured Rhodobiaceae bacterium. Lineage (GTDB taxonomy): Bacteria > Pseudomonadota > Alphaproteobacteria > Parvibaculales > Parvibaculaceae > Parvibaculum. Next base: position 9,973 of record CAJXOU010000086.1, read on the forward strand.
GCACCCTCCCCGATCCGTATTGCTGAAAGGTCCTAGTGACCGAGGCGGGCGGCCGCACGCTCCTTCGCGGCCGCCGAAGCCGACGAGCCGACGCCGATCTCCTCGGCCAGGATGGCGATCATCGTGCTTTCAAGGCGGTGCAGATGTCCATCGCCGAGCGCGATTTCCCAAAGCATCTCAACGACTTGCTCTTTTTCCTTCGGCCCGAAGCCCTGCGCGACTTCGCGCGTGAAAATGGATTCGCCCATCGGCACTTTCTGACGCTCCTCGGCAAGCGCGAGAAGGTCCGCCGCTTCCTCTCCGGAAAGCGAGAAATGCTCGATCACGACCCTCTTGATCGCGTCCCTTTCGCCTTCCGTGAACTCGTTGTCACGGCGAGCCGCCTCGACCAGAAGGGCCGCCGCCGCAAGCTGCTTCGCCGCCGGGCTCATGGGTTCGCTGCCGCTCGTGGTCAGACCCTTCTTGAGAGCGTTGCGGATTTTATCGAGCATTTCGTTCTTCTCTCCTACTCACGACTGCCATGAGGCGCAGCCTCTTCCCATTTGCCGCGCAGAGTAGCGCCTGACGTGTGCGCGCACAAAAGAAAAGGCCGCCGGAGATACCGGCGGCCTTTCGGTCTTTTCCGGGATTGCCCGGCTAGTGGACCGGGGCGCTCTTCTGCTTCGCCACGGGCCGCTTGCGGGGGAAGAGCATGTCCAGCACCACGGCGAGGGCGGGAAGCACGCTTACCGCCATGATCATGTTGACCATGAACATGAAGGAGAGCAGCAGGCCCATATCCGCCTGGAACTTGAGGTCGGAGAGAGCCCAGGTCGAGACACCAACCGCGAGCGTCAGCGCGGTGAAGAAGGTGGCCATGCCTGCCTCCTGCAACGACTGCCGGAAGGCATCGCTGATCGTCAGTCCCTCGCCCATGTAGTAGGGCACGCGGTTGTAGATGTAGTAGGCGTAGTCGACGCCGATACCGACCGCGAGCACCATCACCGGCAGGGTCGCCACGGTGAGGCCGATCTGCAGCACTTCCATGAACCAGTAGCCGAAGAAGGTACCGAAAGTGAGCGGCAGACAGCAGGCGACGACGGCGCGCCAGTCGCGATAGGTGAGCATGACGAGGGCGACGATCACCGCGTAGACCCACATCATCATGGGAAGCTCGGTCTCGGTGATTTCTTCGTTCACCGCCGCCTGCACGCCCATGTTGCCGGAGGCGAGACGGATGTTGACGCCCTCCATCGGGTTGTTCTCCCGCCATTCCTTCACGGCATCGACGGCGGCCTTGATCGTGGTCGCCTTCGAGTCACGCAGATAGAAGCTGTGCGGCAGGATGGTGCAGGTCTGGTTGTAGAGGGAGCTCGAGCCCGGGACGGTGTTGGCCGCCTGCGCCAGCGCCGGACGGTTGCGCGGAATATCCTTCCATTTCAGGTTGCCCTCGTTCCAGCCGGCGGCCGAGCCCTTGATGGCGAAGGGAAGCGAACCGACAAGCGTCACGTCCGGCACGTTCTGCATGTGCCAGGAGAACTGGTTCAGATACTTCATGTAGGAATAGGTGACGCAGCTGTCGGCCGGCGTCTCGACGACGGCGATCAGCACGTTGAGACCGAGTGCGTAGTCGCTGGCGATCTCGGTGGAGTCGAGATTGTAGCGGGCGTCGGGGCGGAGTTCCGGCGCGCCAGCATGCAATGCGCCCACGTGACGATGGGTCGCCTCGTTGACCGCGATACCGAAAAGCACCGTCGCGATGACGAGCACAATGGGCGATATCTTCGGATTTGCCACGAAGCCCAGCGACCGCATGATCTTGAGGCGGAACTCGCGCGAACTGTGGACGCGGTGGCGGAAATCCTCGCCGAACTTCAGATAGCTCACCAGAAGCGGCAGCATGATGAGGTTCGTGACGACCTTCAGGATGACGCCGATGGAAGCCGTGATGGAAAGCTCCCGGATCATCGGCACGGGAATGAGATAGAGCGTCGCGAAGCTCACCAGCGTGGTGACCAGCGCCATCGATCCCGGCACGAAGAGGCGTGAGAAGGCAGAGCGGGCCGCCGTTTCGGCGTCGGCGCCGTCGGCGATCTCGGCCGTGACGACGTTGATCTGCTGAACGCCATGACTGACACCGATGGCGAAGATAAGGAAAGGTACCAGAACAGCGAGCGGGTCGAGGCCGTAGCCCAGGAAGGTCAGAAGGCCGAATTGCCAGACGACCGAGGTGAGCGAGGCGAAGAGCGTCGCCGCGGTGAGCACGATCGAGCGCGCGTAGAGATAGAGCGCAAGCGCCGTCAACGCGAAGGCGAGAGCGAAGAAGTAGACGACGGTTTCCGCGCTGTCGGCGATGTCGCCGACGAGTTTGGCGAAGCCGATGATGCGGACGGTGTAGTCCTCATTCTCGTATTTTTCGCGGATCTGCTTTTCGAGCTTGGCGGCGAGATCGAAATAGTCGAGACGCTCGCCCGTCGACGGATCGTAGTCCTGCAGTTCGGCAACGACCATGGCGGAGCTGAAGTCGTCCGCCACCAGGCGGCCGACGAAGCCGCCGCGGATCACGTTGCTCTGAATTTTCTGGAGGTTCTGCGGCGTCATGCTGTCCGCGGTGACGCGGCCCGATATGACGTCGTCGGCGGAGATGCCGTCTTCGGTGATTTCGATGTAGCGGGTGTTCGGCGTCCAGAGCGATGTCACCGTGTGACGGGAGACGCCGGGAAGGAAGAAGATGTCGTCGGTGAGGTCCTTGTAGACCTTGAAGAATTCCCTGGTCCAGACATCGCCTTCGTTCGGCTCGAGCGCGACGATGATGCGGTTCGAACCGAAGAGCTGTTCGCGATACTCCGTAAAGGTCTGGATGTATTCGTGGCCGACAGGGAGCTGCTTGTCGAAACCGGCCGTCATGCGCAGCTGAAATGCGTAGAAGGCGGTGGCGATGGTAAACGCGAGCAACCCCAGAAGAATTATCGCGCGGAGCCGGAATACGACATTCTCGAGAAACTTAATCATCGACTGTACCCATCATTCCCCTTGCCGGACTCCCCCGGGGGAGCGCGGCACCGTTGCAGATCGCAGTTCTGCCGGGGACGCAGACGGGACAGCGGCGTGCTGTCGATCGATCTGCGGCCACGACCGGCCTATAGCTTCCGGAGGATTGTCCGTCTTGATGACGGATACGGCCTTGCGGGCCGCTTATCCCCGATCATTGCGGGCGCATGCCGCCTTTTCGGCGATCACGCACCCTTGATATTCGTCGGGGTTGTTGCCCCCTCCCAAGATGCCGCTCTCTCGTTGGCCCCCGGCCTGCCGCGCTTCCCCGCGCGGCCGGGACGGACCGGTCATCTTCACTCATTCTCACCTACCACATTCGGGGGCGATTTGTAACAGTTGCGTAGCGTGAATCCGCGAAGTTGGGGACTTGCCGGTCAGGACTCACAAAAATGACGGGTCCGTCATTTTTCTCTTGACGCTGCGGGGGCGCCCCCTATTCTCGACGCCAAACAGACAGACCGGCGGGGAGGCACATTGCCCCTCGAAGACCGGCACCATGCGCTTTCCGGCAGACGCGCCGGCCCGACATTCTGGAGGACCCGATGACCGAGATTCGGCAGATCACCAAAGACAATGCCTATGACGCCGTCGCGCCGGACGATTTTCCCGCGATGATGGAAGTGGACCGCTACAATGCGCGCTCCACCGCCTTCGACAAGATCATCTCCGCGACCCACGACCATTTCTGGGATCCGCTGGACAAGAAGTACATCGACTTCACCGAACCCTTCGATCTCGAAAACCAGATGATCATGCCGGAAGAGATGGTTCCGGAATTGAAGCTTCCCTGCGTGC
>CAJXOU010000087.1 GCA_913057645.1 uncultured Rhodobiaceae bacterium
GCGGCGGGCTCTCGTCTCTCGTAGCGCTTGGTGGCGGAGGCGCGTCACGCCGTCGCGCGCCGGTGGCGGGGCGGCGCGGGGGGCGCATTATGGGGCGCCTGGGCAGGCAACTGTGTCTACACGAGGTGCTGGAGCGTCCAGCGACACGGGCTGTCAGCGCTCCAGCAGGGCGTGCGGTACCGGGCGGTGGGCCTCGTCGCGCTGGGCATGAACCTGATCGTCATCGAGCTGCTGGTGCGCGCCGGGATGCCGGCGGTGCCGGCCCAGGCTGTCGCGATCGCCGCGGTCATGCCCGTGAACTTCCTGCTCAACCGCCGCTGGTCCTTCCGGTAGGGCGAATGCGCATCGGGCGACGAGCCGCCGTCGCCCGATGCGAGCGAGGTGGGTCGCGTTCATGGCGAAAACCCGGCGAAAATGTGGCGAAAATCAGGCGCGCAATGAAAAAAACGTAATGATTTCTATGGCTTGGCGTGTAATTAAGACCTGTCTTGATCCTCGTGTCCCGGCCTCTCATGTCGAGGCCAGGGGAGCGCGTTGAACGATGCTGGATGATATGGTCCGGGCGCGCGTCCTGAACCCACCCGAAGTCTGAGGAGTTGCCCCGCATGGGCCGCACACTTCCGAGCATGCTCGAGATCGCCGACCCCGACGACATCCGCCGGAAGCTCGACGCCCTGACGGGCGGCGACGATCTGGCGCTGCGCAGCGGCGTCGTCGGCGTGCTGAAGTCGGCGCTCGCGGAAGGCCGCGCCAAGTCGCATGAACGGCTGGAGCAGGGCGCGCACAGGGGCCGCGCCTGCGCCGAGAGTCTCAGCTATCTCCAGGACACGATCATCCGCGAGCTTTACGGCTTTGCCACGCGCCGCGTCTTCCCCGCGCCCAACCCGAGCGGCGCCGAGCGCCTCGCCATCGCTGCCGTTGGCGGCTATGGCCGCGGCACGCTGGCGCCCGGCTCCGACATCGACCTGCTTTTCCTGCTGCCCTACAAGCAGACCCCCTGGGGCGAGAGCGTCGTCGAATACATGCTCTATGTTCTCTGGGATCTCGGGCTCAAGGTCGGCCACGCCACGCGCTCGATTGCGGACTGCATCCGCCTTTCGCGCGAGGACTTCACCATCCGCACCTCGCTCCTCGAGGCGCGCTTCGTCCATGGCGACAAGGCGCTCTTCGAGGAACTCGAAAGCCGCTTCGACGCCGAGGTGGTGAAGGGCACGGGCAACGAATTCGTCGAAGCGAAACTCGCCGAGCGCGATGTCCGCCATCAGCGCGCGGGCGAAAGCCGCTATCTCGTCGAACCGAACGTGAAGGAAGGCAAGGGCGGTCTTCGCGACCTCAACACGCTGTTCTGGATCGCGAAATATGTCTACCGCGTGAAGCAGCCCTCCGACCTCGTCAAGGCGGGCGTCTTCACGAAGGAGGAATACCAGACCTTCCGCAAGGCCGAGAATTTCCTCTGGGCGGTGCGCTGCGAGCTGCACTTCCTCACCGGCCGCGCGGAAGAGCGCATCACCTTCGACCTCCAGACCGAAATGGCCAGGCGCCTCGGCTATCACGGCCATCGCGGCCTGAAGGCCGTCGAGCGTTTCATGAAGCACTATTTCCTGATCGCCAAGGATGTCGGCGACCTCACGCGCATCTTCTGCGCCGTCCTCGAGGATCAGGAAAAGAAGAAGAAGCCCTCCATCGGCCGCTTCATGCAGGCCATGCGCCGCAAGAAGGTCATTCGCGGGTTTTCCGTCGAGACCGGCCGCCTGTCCGTCTCGAACGTCGCCTTCTTCGAGAAGGACCCGGTCAACATCATCCGTCTCTTCCACGTCGCCGAGCAGCACGGCCTCGACATTCACCCCGACGTGCTGAAGCTCGTCACCCGCTCGCTGAAGCTTGTCGATGCGAGCCTGCGCCGGAACGAGGAGGCGAACCGTCTCTTCCTCGAAATCCTCGCCTCGAAGAAGACGCCGGAAATCACGCTGCGTCTGATGAACGAGGCGGGCGTGCTCGGCCGCTTCGTGCCCGACTTCGGCCGCATCGTCGCGCTGATGCAGTTCAACATGTATCACCACTACACGGCGGACGAGCATCTGCTGCGCGCCATCGGCATCCTCTCCGAAGTCGAGAAGGGCAAGGAGCGCAACGAATATCCGCTCGCCCACGAACTCATGGGCAAGCTGAAAAGCCGCAACGCGATCTACATGGCGATCTTCCTGCACGACATCGCCAAGGGCCGCGACGAGGATCATTCGGACGCCGGCGCCTCCATCGCGCGCAAGCTCTGCCCGCGCCTCGGCATGGGCCCCGGCGACACCGAAACCGTCGCCTGGCTCGTGCAGAACCATCTCGTCATGTCGGACGTCGCCCAGCGCCGCGACATCGCGGACCCGCGCACGGTCCGCGACTTCGCCGATCTCGTGCAGAGCCCGGAGCGTCTGAAGATGCTTTATGTGCTCACCGTGGTCGACATCAAGGCGGTCGGCCCCGGCGTCTGGAACGGCTGGAAGGGCCAGTTGCTGCGCCAGCTCTATTTCGAAACGGAAGCGCTGCTGCAGGGCGGCGAAAGCGCCTTGAACCGCAAGGCCCGCGTCGCCGAAGCGAAGGAAGCGCTGGCCGCGCGTCTCTCCGGCTGGTCGAAGGCGGCGACGGAGCGCTACCTCAAGCGTCACGGCGACGCCTACTGGCTCTCCACCGACACCGACATGCAGGAGCGCCATGCCCGCTTCATCGAGGGCGTGAAGGACGAGCCGCTCGGCATTTCATCCGCACCCGAACCGACGCGCGACGTCACCGAGATCACGCTCTACACGCAGGACCATCCGGGTCTCTTCGCGCGTTTTGCGGGCGCCTGCGCCGTGCTCGGCATGAACATCGTCGACGCGAAGATCTTCACGACCCGCGACGGCATGGCGCTCGACATGCTCTGGGTGCAGGACCCCGACGGCGGCGCCGTTCAGGAAGAACGCCGCATCCGCCGTCTGGAGGACACGATCCGCAAGGTGCTTGCCGGCGAGATCCTGCCGCCCGACGCGATCGAGCAGCGCTCGCGCCGGCAGCGCCGCGCCGATGCCTTCTCCGTCGCGCCGCAGGTCTTCATCGACAACGACGCGTCGGACGCCTACACGGTGATCGAGGTGAACGGCCTCGACCGTCCGGGCCTCGTCCATGCGCTCTCGCGCGCGCTCTTCCATCTCGGCCTCACCATCGGCTCCGCCCACATCACGACCTATGGCGAACGCGCGGTCGACGTCTTCTATGTAAAGGACGTGATCGGCCACAAGGTCACGAACGCCAACAAGAAGAAGGCCGTCGAGCGTCACCTCCAGGAAGCCCTCGCCGACCCGATGAAAAAGGCCCGCCCCGCCAAACGCGCCAAACGCGACGAAACCGTCGCGGCGTAAGCCTCATCCTCAATCTCTCCTTCCACCCTCCCTATCCTTGGCGGCTTGTCCGCCAAGGCGGACAATATGGGGGAGGGTCAAACGGCTGCAAGCCGTTTGGGGCGGGGGTAGGCACGCTGACTAATCCGTAAGCAGATTATTTTGCCCGCGTCTTTGCGCGCTCATAAGCCGCAAGCTTGTCGCGCCGGCCGATGGCGAGCACAAGGATCGTCACCGTCTTGTCCTTCACCTGATAGACGAGCCGGTAGCCCGCGCTGCGAAGCTTGATCTTGTAGCAGTCTGGCAGTCCGTGCAGCGCGTCGGGGGCAACGCGCGGATTTTCAAGCCGCTCGGCAAGTTTCCGCAGTATCTGCGCCTGGAGGTCCCGCGCGAGCTTGTCGAGTTCCTTCTTCGCCTTCGGATGAAACTCAAGAAGATAGGCCATACTCGGCCTTGAGCTTCTCTATGCTGGTCTTGAGCGGTTTCTCGCCATCGGCAAGCCGCTGTCTCGCAATCTCCGCAAGTTCCAGTTCGTCGATCCGCCTTAACAGCGCCTCGTAGTCTTCCGTCGGGATGCAATAAAATTCCGGCGTGTTCCGGTTCAGGATCGCAACGGGGCCATCCGCCTCCCGCACGACGCGGCTCGGATTGGCCTTGAGTTCGGTGATGCTCGCCGAGCGACCCGAAAGAATGCGATTACCCATGATCGTCGCTCCTGAAGCTCATGATGAAACTTAATATAGGTTCTTTAAAAGACCGATTAAAGATCTTTTATTCGGTCTCAATTCCGTTTATCGTATTTTTGCCCGAACACGGCTAGAGATTTGGGACAAGCAGCGAGCCCCGGTCCCATGACCTCGAATCTCCGATGACCAGATGAGCCTCCTCCGCTCCGCCGCGACCGTCGGCGGCACCACGCTGATCAGCCGCCTGCTCGGCTTCCTGCGCGACGTCATGATGGCCGCCGCCCTCGGCACCGGGCCCATCGCGGATGCCTTCTTCGTCGCCTTCCGCTTCCCCAACATGTTCCGCTCGATCTTCGCCGAGGGCGCCTTCAACTCGGCCTTCGTGCCGCTCTTCGCCAAACGCCTCGAGGGCGAGGGCGAAAACGCCGCCCGCCGCTTCGCGGAAGACGCGCTGGCCGTCCTTCTCCTTGCTCTCGTCCTCATGACGATCGCGGCCGAGCTCGCCATGCCCTGGATCATGCTCGTCTTCGCGCCGGGCTTTGCGGACGAGCCGCAGAAATTCGCCTGGGCGGTCGAGTTCACGCGGATCGCCTTCCCCTATCTCCTCTTCATCTCGCTGACGGCGCTTCAGTCCGCGATCCTGAATTCGCTGGGCCGCTTCTTCCCGGGCGCCGCCGCCCCTGTCATGCTGAACGTGACCTTGATCTTCGCGATCCTCTTCCTCGTGCCGCTGACCGACAATCCGGGCCGCGCGCTTGCCTGGGGCGTCGCCGCCGCGGGCGTCGTCCAGTTCGTCTGGCTCGCCGTCTCGCTCTGGCGGGCGGGCATGGTGCTGCGCTTGCGCCTCCCGAAGCTCACGCCCGATGTCCGCCGCCTCTTTCGCCTCGGTGTCCCCGGCGTCGTCGCGGGCGGCATCACGCAGGTGAACCTCACCATCGGCACCATGATCGCCTCGCTGCAGGCGGGCGCGGTGTCCTGGCTCTATTACGCCGACCGCATCTATCAACTGCCGCTCGCCGTCATTGGCATCGCCATCGGCATCGTCCTCCTGCCGGAGCTTTCGCGCCGTCTCCGCGCGGATGACGGCGCGGGCGCGAGCTGGAGCCAGAACCGCGCCGTCGAATTCTCGATGCTCTTGACCGTCCCCGCCGCGGTCGGCGCGGGCGTCCTTTCCTTCGACATCATCCGCGTCCTCTTCGAGCGCGGCGCCTTCACGCGCGCGGACACGGAAGCGACCTCGCTTGCCCTCATGATCTATGCGGCGGGTCTTCCTGCTTTCGTCCTCATCAAGGTCTTCCAGCCCGCCTACTTCGCGCGCGAGGACACGAAGACGCCGCTCCGCTTCGCCGCCATTTCCATCGTCGTCAACATCGCGGCGTCGCTGGTGCTGTTTCAGTATTTCGGCTTTGCGGGCATCGCGGCCGGCACCACCCTCGCCGCCTGGACGAACACGGGCCAGTTGGCGACCCGACTGTTCCGCAAGGGCGAGTTCGCGCCCGACCAGCAGCTTGCCCGCCGCCTGCCATTGATCGTCATGGCGTCGGCCGGCATGGGCGCCGCCCTCTGGTTCGGCGCCGGCGCGCTCGCACCCTTCTTCGAAAACGGATTGCTCGTCAGCATCGCCGCGCTCGCCGCGCTGATCGCGGGCGGCGCCCTCGTCTACTTCTTCCTCTGCGAGGTCACGGGCGCGTCCCGCCTCGCCGACCTCCGCCGCGCCTTCGGGCGCCGCTGACGCCCCCTTTCTTGACAGGCTGCGGCCCCCGGGCTGGGATGGCGGAGGGCGGACGACGGGGAAAGGGGGCCGCATGACCATTGGGCGGCTTCGTGCCGCGAGCCGTGCCGAGAAATGGCAGCTCGACTACCTCTTCGATCTGAGCTTCCAGGCCTGGCTCGTCCATATCGGCGTCGTCACCGCGGTGATGGCGCTGCTCGTCTATGTCTGGCCGGATGAAATATGGCCTTTCGTCTGGTACGCCGCCATGTGCGCCTTCTCCGGCGGTCTCGCGGCGCTTGCCTGGCGCTACACGCATCGTCGCCCGGCGGATGAGCGCGAAGCCCGTCCCTATGGCCTCGCCCATACCGCTCTCACCACGCTTGTCGGCATCACCTGGGGGCTCGGCGCTTTCGGCGCGGCGACCGGCGATTTCCATCATCTGCTCGTCTATTCGCTGGCGCTCGGCGGAACCGCGCTCGGTGCGGTCTCCTCGCAGCATGTGCTGCCGCGCTCCTGCATTGTCAGCCTCTGGACTTCGGTGCCGCTGCTCGGTTTCGCGCACATCTTTCACGACCCGGGTTTTTTCGGCGCTACGATCTTCGGCATGATCATGCTCTATGCGGGCGTGCTCTCCATTCTCACCGTCCGCATGCTCCGCTTCATGCGCACCAATGTCGATCTCACCCGCTCGCTCGATGCGAAGCTTGGCGAGATTACCGAAATGGCTGCGGAGCTGGAAGAGGCGCGGCACGAGGCGGTGGAAGCCAATCTGTCCAAGTCGCGTTTTCTCGCTCATGCCAGCCACGACCTGCGCCAGCCCATTCACGCCATAGGCCTCTTCACCGCCTGCCTGCGCGATCTCGACCTCGATGCCGAGGCGCAGCAGCATGTGAGGAGCATCGACAATGCCGCGCGCTCGGTGAGCCGCCTCCTCGGGTCGCTGCTCGACATTTCGCGTCTCGATGTCGGCGGCATCGAACCCCAGCCCGAACGCTTCGCGCTCGAGGAGTTTCTGCGCGGCATCATCCGGCAGAACGCCGACGCCGCGCGCGACGGCGGCGGCGCGATCGAGATGGAAACGGCAGACCTCTGGGTGGACACGGATCCCGCCCTCCTCTCCACCATGATCCAGAACATGGTCTCCAACGCGCTGAAATATGCGCCCGGATCGAATGTGCGGATCGTCGTCCGCCGCGAGGGAGACCGCGCCGTGCTGGAGATTTCAGATGACGGTCCCGGCATCGCCGAGCAGGATCTCCGCCACATCTTCGACGAGTTCTATCGCGCCGAAGGCGGGGACGCGCCCAAGGCGGATGGCCTCGGTCTCGGTCTCGCCATCGTCCGCCGTCTCGCGGGGCTTCTCGGTCTCGAGGTGGAGATCGCATCCGCCGCGGGCCGGGGCACCACGTTGCGCATCTCGGGCCTCCCCTTGTCGGAGCCCGGCGCCGTCACCGTGCCGCGCGCCCATCGCCAGCATCCCCTGACGGGGCTTCGCGTCTGCGTCGTCGATGACGATGCGGAAGTGCTGGCGGCGACGGCGACGCTGCTGAAGCGATGGGGCTGCGAAGTGGCGGAATTCACCGGTCTGCCGGAGGCGGCCTGCGGCTGTGATGCCATCGTCAGCGACTTCGATCTCGGCGGCGATCTCGACGGGCTCGATGTCATTGCCCGGCTGCGCGAGATGGAGGGATGGGAAGTGCCGGCCGCCATTCTCACCGGCCGCTCCGAGCCGGAGACGCTGAAGCGTCTTGCCGGCTCCGGCATCCCTCTCCTGCGCAAGCCGGCGCACCCGGCGGAGCTTCGCGCGCTCCTGACCGGCTTCGCGCTTGGCGATGAAGCGCCGGAGGACGAGACCGCCGCGTCCTGACGGTCTATAGCAGTTTCATCGCTACGCCCGCCGCCGCCGAGCGGCTGGCGACACCGAGTGTCCGAAGCAGCGCCGATACATGCATCCGCGCCGTCACCGGCGAGATGCCGAGTTCGCGCCCGATTTCCTTGTTGGTCATTCCCGCTGCGACGAGCTTCAGCACTTCGCGCTGGCGCGGCGAAAGCTGCACGTCGCTTTCGCCCGCGCCCGTCCTTGCGCCGCCGGGCGTCGGCAGATGCGCTCCCGCGGACTTCACCACGATCTCGCCGTCATGGATCGCGCCGATCGCCTCCGCGATCTCGTCCGGCGGTACCGCCTTGCCGACAAAGCCGTCCGCGCCCGCCGCCATCACCACGTCGATGGTTTCGCTGTCATCCGCCATCGAGACGATGGCGAGTGTCGCGCGCGGGAAACGCCGCCTCAGCGCCGCGATGGAGGTCTCGGCGGCAAACCCCGGAAAGATGAGGTCGAGCACGAACATGCCCGGCGCGGCGCCGCTCTCCGCCAGTGCCAGCACTTCCTCGAACGTGCCTGCCTCCTCGATCTCGGCTCCGGGCGAAACACGCGACAGGATATGGCGCATCCCCATCCGGAAAACCGGATGGTCGTCGGCCACGATGATGCGTTCTGCGCTCAAGCGTCCTGTCCCCTGATGCCGCCTTGGAGGCGAGTCTATCCATGGCCGTGGTTAATGGCACCTGTACACCTGTACATCTGTCGTCCGGCCCGCCCGCCGCTGATTATGCCGCTGATTTTCTTCAATGACGGGCTGTGGGGGCCGATCATGGGCGTGGCAAGCGGAAATCGGGTAGCGACAGGGCGGCGCACCATGCGTGTCACCGCTTGGCGCTTCATGCGTCTGCGGCGCAAGGCTGTGCCACCGGCCATCCTCCGGCGCAATCTGACGCGGCGGCTCCTCTCCAGCGTCGGCGTTGCCGCCCTTCTCGCGGGGGCGAGCCTCGCGCTTCTTCCAGCCCCCGCCAGCGCGGACACCTCATGGACGGGCGCTGCCGACAGCGACTGGAACAACGCAGCCAACTGGTCGAACGGTCTGCCGGTCAACACTTCGGGAACGACCAGGATCGAAGGGCCGGTCGCCGCAACTGTCGATGGCGTCAGTGTGGCGGACTCTGGCCGCACCAATATCGGCTCCGCCACGCAGGACGGTTCGCTCATCGTGCAGGGTGGCGGTACGCTGAATGCGGGCGTATTTGAGCTCTTCGGATATAATGGCTTCAGCGGTACCGCAACCATCCGTGGCGCCGGGTCCGGGATATCCACTTCGTCGAGCCTCTTTGTCGGCGCCTACACGGGCGTCGGCCATATCTTCATCGAGGACGGCGGAACGCTGACCACCCCCTACTCTACATATATGAGCCAGTACAACGGCTCGCTCGGTACCGTAACGGTGACTGGTTCAGGTTCGACCTGGAACAGCACCTATGAGGTCAATCTCGGCGGTGCCGAAGGCAATTACAACGCGACGGGTATCCTGACGATCGCGGATGACGGCCTGGTCAACATAAACAACGGCAACAGGAATCTGAATGTCGCCAAATCGGCCGGCTCCACCGGCACGCTGAATATCGGCGCGGCGGAAGGCGATGCCGCCGTCGCGGCGGGATCGTTGCAGGCAAAGAATGTTGTCTTCGGCGCGGGCGACGGTACGCTCGTCTTCAATCATACGGAAACGGATTACACCTTCGCTCCGTCCATCTCGGGAAATGGCGGCGTGCACCAGCTCGCGGGCACCACCATCCTCTCCGGATCGAATAGCTGGTCGGGAAGCACTCTGGTCGAAGGCGGTATTCTGCGCGCGGGCGCGGCGGGCGCTCTTTCCGCCAACGCCGCCTACACGGTCAATGGTGGCACGCTCGATCTCAACGATTTCGACCTCACCGCAACCGAACTCTCGGGCACGGGCGGCACGGTCGATCTCGGGACCGCCGAACTCGAAGTCGATCAGGACAGCAACTCCGTTTTCGATGGCCTCATCGCGGGGACGGGCAGTCTGGTCAAGCTCGGTTCCGGTATCCTCTCGCTCACCGGCGCGAGCACTTTTTCCGGCGGCACGACGCTCGGCGGGGGTACGCTCCGCCTCGAAGACGACGAGGCCATCGGTACCGGTGCGCTCACCGTCACCGGCGGCACCCTCGACTATGATGACGGCATCGACCTGTCGAACGACATCGATCTGCGGGCACAGGCAACCCTCAACGTCACCACCGGCTCCGCCACCCAGTCCGGCAATATCGGCGAGACGGGCGGCAGCTTCGGTATCGTGAAGTCCGGCGCGGGCATCCTCTCCCTCACCGGCGCAAACACCTACACCGGCGCCACCACTGTTTCCGGCGGCACGTTGCGTGCCGGCAGTGCCGACGCTCTTGTCTCCGGCGCCTACATCTTGAACGGCGGTACCCTCGACCTCAATGACTTCGATCTTTCCGCCTCCGGACTTTCCGGTGCAAGCGGTACCGTCGATCTCGGCAGCGCCGAACTTGAAGTCGATCAGGACAGCGACTCCGTTTTCGGCGGTATCATCTCGGGGGCTGGCAGTCTCGTGAAACTCGGCTCCGGCATCCTCTCGCTGACCGGCGCGAACACCTATTCCGGCGGCACGACGATTTCGGGCGGCACGCTCCAGGGCAACACGTCGAGCCTCACCGGCAATATCGTCAACAACGCAACGCTCGCTTTCGATCAGACATCGGACGGTTTGTTCTCCGGCGTCATCTCCGGAACCGGCACCGTATCGAAAACAGGCGCTGGCGTCCTCACGCTCTCGGGCACCAACACATTCACCGGCGGCACGACGCTCGGCGAGGGCACGCTGCGCCTTGAAGACGACGACGCCATCGGCACCGGTGCGGTTACGGCCACCGGCGGTACACTCGACTATGATGACGGCATCGACCTGTCGAACGACGTCGATCTACGGGCACAGGCAACCCTCAACGTCACCACCGGCTCCGCCACCCAGTCCGGCAATATCGGCGAGACGGGCGGCAGCTTCGGTATCGTGAAGTCGGGTGCGGGCATCCTCGAACTCACCGGCGCGAACACCTACACCGGCGCCACCACTGTTTCCGGCGGCACGTTGCGTGCCGGCAGTGCCGACGGTCTCGCCTCCGGCGCCTATGTCCTGAACGGAGGTACCCTCGATCTCAACGATTTCGATCTCTCCATGTCGTCGCTCTCGGGCGCAAGCGGAACCGCGGATCTCGGCAGCGCCGAACTCGAAGTCGATCAGGACGGCGACTCCGTTTTCGGGGGTGTCATCTCGGGTGCTGGCAGCCTTGCGAAGCTCGGCTCCGGCATTCTCACGCTTTCGGGCGCGAACACCTATGCCGGCGGCACCACGGTTTCGGGCGGCACATTGCGCGCAGGCAGTGCGGGTGGTTTCGTCTCCGGCGCCTATGTCCTGAACGGCGGTACGCTTGATCTCAACGATTTCGACCTCTCCATGTCCGAACTTTCGGGCACGGGAGGCACGATCGATCTCGGCAGCGCCGCGCTTTCCGTCGGGAGCGGCAACACGTTTACAAACTTCGCGGGCCTGATCGAGGGGACAGGCAGTCTCGAAAAGACAGGTACGGGAGAACTGACACTTACCGGTATGAACAGCTACACGGGGGGCACGACGATTTCGGGCGGCGCGCTGGAAGGCACCACGTCGAGTCTCACGGGCGATATCGTGAATAACGCCACGCTTGCCTTCACTCAGGCGTTTGACGGCATATTCGGCGGTGTCATATCCGGTACGGGTAACCTCGTGAAATCCGGTTCTGGCGTTGTGACCATGACGGGCGCGAACAGCTACACCGGCGGCACGACGATTTCGGGTGGCGTGCTCGAAGGCAGCACGTCGAGCCTCGTCGGCGAAATCGTGAACAACGCCACGCTCGCCTTCACGCAGGCATTCGACGGCACGTTCGGTGGCGTCATCTCGGGCACGGGCAGCCTCGTGAAGTCCGGTTCCGGTGTTCTGACCCTGACCGGCACGAACAGCTGGTCCGGCGGTACGACGATCAGCCACGGCACGCTCGAAGGCAGCACGTCGAGTCTCACCGGCGACATCGTCAACGACGCGGCGCTTGTCTTCGCGCAGGTGGGCGACGGCACCTTCGCGGGCGTGGTCTCGGGCGCCGGCAGCCTCGAGAAGACGGGCGCGGGCACACTCACGCTCACCGGCGCGAACGGCTATACCGGCGGCACCACGGTTTCCGGCGGCACGCTCGCAGGCGATGCGTCGAGCCTTCAGGGTGACATCGTCAACAATGCCGGCCTCCGCTTCGACCAGTCGGCCGACGGCACCTATGCGGGCGTCCTCTCCGGCAATGGCGATATCGTGAAGTCCGGTGCGGGCAGCCTCTTCCTTACCGGCGTCAGCGGCGCCTTCACGGGCGGCCTGGAGGTGCTGGCGGGCAGCCTCATCGTCGACGGTACCTTCGCGGGCGACCTCCTCGTCTCGGGCGGCCTCCTCGGCGGTTCGGGCACGGTCGGCAGCACCACGCTCGGCGGCGGCGCGACGCTTGCGGCGGGCAATTCGATCGGCACGTTCACCGTCGCGGGCGATCTCGCCTTCTCGGACGGGTCGGCCCTTGTGGTCGAGGTGAATGACGGCGGCGATACCGCGGGCGTCAATGCCGACTTCGTCCATGTGACCGGCGCGGCGACGATCGGCAGCGGCGCGGTCGTCGAGGTCGCGCCGGTGAACGGCACGGATGACGGCACCACCTATGCGCCATCCACCGTCTACAGGGTCCTCACCGCCGATGGCGGCATCAGCGGCGTCTTCGGCGGCGTCACAGCGGGCTTCGCCTTTCTCACGCCGGAACTCTCCTACGACGCCACCAGCGTCTTCCTGACCCTCACGCAGATGGCGGCCTTCGAGGATGTGGCGTCGACCTCGAACCAGCAGGGCGTCGCGGGCGCGACGGAGGCGCTCGGCGCCGGCAACCCCCTCTATGACGAGATCATCGGCATGTCGGAGGAGGAGGCGCAGGCGGCTTTCGACGCACTCTCGGGCGAAGCGCATGCAAGCTCGACCGGCGTTTTTTCCGGTTCGGCCGGGATCGTCCGGCGGACGATCTTCTCGCGTCTCTTTTCGCGCTTCGGTGCGCCGCGCGGCTTCGCGGCGGCGGAAGGCTATGTGCCCGCGGCGGGCGACGAAACGCCTCACGGCTATACGCTTTGGGGAGAACTCGTCCGCGGCTGGGGCGAGACGGACGGATCGGCGTCGGTTGCCGGCATCGAGCGCAATGCGACGGGCTTCCTCGGCGGCGTCGACCGCGAGGCCGGCGAGGGAAGCCGCATCGGCTTCGCGCTCGGCTACAGCCATGCCGCCTTCGACGTCTCCGGGCGTTCCTCTTCGGGCGAAAGCGACAACTTCCATCTCGCGGGCTATGCGGGAACCGAACTCGGTCCCGTCGATCTGAAGGCTGTACTCGGCTACAGCTACCAGATGGCGGAAAGCCGCCGCCGGGTTGTCGTCGGCGGCGTCCTCAACGATCTTTCTGCGGATTACGGCGCCCACACCTTCCAGGCATCGGGCGAGGCCTCCCTCGATCTGGAAGCGGGCTCCGTCACCCTGACGCCCTTCGCCGGTCTCGCCGTCGTCCATGTCGAGACGGAAGCCTTCACGGAGACGGCCGGCCCGGCGGCGCTCTCCATCGCCTCCCCCCGCCCTACCACCTGCATCTCGGCACTCGGTCTGCCACCCGCCCGCCAGGCGGGGCCGCGCCCCCTGTCCTGTTCTGCCTCCGGGCCCCCCGTCCTCGGCTAGCGTGGGCCCCGCGCCTCTGCCGCCTTCCACTCCCCGTCCGCTGCCACGCGCCGC
>CAJXOU010000088.1 GCA_913057645.1 uncultured Rhodobiaceae bacterium
CCCTCCAGGTGATCAATTCGGACGGCGCCACCGTCTACACCGAGAAGATGGACGCATCTACGGGCGATCACACGTTCAGCTGGGACGGCAAGGACAGCAAGGGGAACGAACTTGCAGACGGTACCTACTTTCTGAAAGTCACTGCCAATGGTGCTGACGGCAGCCCTGTCGCTGTGGATACACGCACGACCGGCCTCGTCACGGCGATTGACCTCAGCACGACCGATCCCTTGCTCACCGTTAACGGCGCCCAGATCCGCTATTCGCAGATTACCGCCGTAAAGGAACCGGAACCAGCCGGATAAGCGCTTATCCGTCCCGCAATGACACAGCTAAGTCATTGATTTTGGGCAAATTTTACCACGAGGCTTAGCCGTTTTTTAAAGCCGTCCACCTATGCTCTGAACCCAGCGAAGAGCACGGAGACCAAAGTTCGATGAGTGAGCACCAGACCATGAAGGTCAACTACGTGATCGGTCCCGACGGGAGCCCGCTCACCGTTGCCGACCTGCCGCCGCCCGACACGAAGCGTTGGGTGATCCGCCGCAAGGCTGAAGTGGTCGCGGCTGTCCGCGGCGGTCTGATCAGCCTGGACGACGCCTGCAGGCGCTACACGCTGACGGTGGAGGAGTTCCTGAGCTGGCAGCGGTCCATTGAGCGTCACGGGCTGGCCGGCCTCCGCGCGACCCGCGTCCAACAGTACAGACAGTGAGATAGAAGAGTACCTGCGTACTTGCTGTCTTTCGGGCGCCGACGGAACCTCCCTCCGTCGGCGCTTTTCTTTTCCCTCCCCTTCAATTAGCCGCCCGGCAAAAATTGCCGGGCTCGTTAAACATCTGTTTAGCCTGCAGGCGGTAATTTCTGCCCAGCGACACGGGAGACCCCGATAGGGCAATCGGAATCGGGGTTCAGAGGGCAAAGGAATTGCGACTCACCTGTTGTCGGGCGAAGGCTTAGGTCCAGGAAACGGACCCACGTCTGCGCGCTGACACGAAGAGGTGGGTTGGTGAGCAATTTCTCGAATCTTCTCAGGTCCCTGGGCGTGATGCGCCTCGCGGCGCTGGCTCTTGTCGGCATCACGCTGCTCGGCTTTTTCGGTTTTATCGCCCTGCGCATGAGCGACGAACCGAAGGCGTTGCTCTTTTCCGACGTTGGCGTCGAGGATGCGGCAAAGATGGTTGCCGAGCTCGATGCGACGAGTGTGCCCTATGAACTTCGCGGCGACGGCAGCATGATCTACGTGCCGCGCTCGGACGTGCTGCGGCTTCGCATGATGCTTGCCGAAAAGGGCCTCCCTGCAGGCGGCACGGTCGGCTACGAGATTTTCGACAACGCTGACGCGCTCGGCACCACCAGTTTTGTCCAGAACATCAATCACCTGCGGGCGCTCGAAGGCGAACTCGCGCGCACGATCCGTTCGATCGACGGCATCGAAGCCGCGCGCGTCCACCTGGTTCTGCCCGAGCGGGAGCTTTTTTCGCGCGATCGCCGCGAGCCGACAGCCTCGATCGTGCTCAAAGTTTCACGCAACACCCTTTCGACGCAGCAGGTAAAGGCGATCCAGTACCTGGTATCGTCTGCGGTGGATGGCCTCGCGCCAGGCCGCGTCTCCATCGTCGACGAACGTGGCGCGCTGCTCGCCAGCGGTACCGGCGACGATTCACAGTCCATGCTGACCAGTTCCGTGGACGAACGACGCACAGGTTACGAGAACCGCCTTCGCACTCACCTGGAAACCATCCTCCAGCGCGTTGTCGGGGCCGAGAAGGCGCGCGTCGAGGTTACCGCGCAGATGGACTACAACCGGATTACCCAGACGTCCGACACCTATGACCCGGCAAGCCAGGTCGTACGGTCGACGCAAACGGTTGAGGACTCCTCTTCCAGTACTGATGGCGTTCGCAACGACGGGGTAACGGTCGGCAACAATCTGCCGAACGCCAATCTCGGTGGCGAGGAAGCGGAAGCCGGTTCCAAGCAGTCGGCAAACCGAACCGAGGAAACCGTCAACTATGAGATTTCACGCACGACCAAGACGGAAGTGCTCGAGCCCGGCAGGGTAAAGCGTCTCTCCGTAGCTGTGCTTGTCGACGGTTCCTATGCAGCCGATGCGGACGGCAACATGGTCTACACACCGCGCTCCGAGCAGGAACTTGAAAAAATCGAGGCTCTCATCCGGTCCGCCATGGGCTTCGATGAAGCGCGTGGCGACCAGGTTGAGGTCGTCAACCTTCAGTTCGCACAGCCTTCGGAAACGGCGGTGGACCTCGTAAACGAAGCACCGCAGGACGGCTTCATGGGATTCGGTCGCGCCGACATCATGCGACTTGTCGAGCTTGCCGTAATGGCCGTTCTCGGGCTCGTTGCGATGTTCTTTGTCCTGCGGCCGCTTATCTCGCGCCTCTCCGGAGGAGCGATCGGCGGATCTCACACCGGCGGCATGCTCGCGCTACCGCGCGGCGGCGGCGACCAGGTTGCGCTCGCAGGTGCCGACGGCGCGGAAGGAGCAGCGGGAGCACTTCCCGCACCCGAGCAACTGAATGAAGACATGCTGATCGATATCGCTCAGGTCGCCGGCAAGGTGAAGCAGTCCTCGGTTCGCAAGATCGGCGAACTGGTTACGAGTCACCCCGACGAGTCGATTTCCATTCTGCGCAGCTGGCTGCACGAAACCGCGTAAGGACACAGAAAGTGGCGACGGCACCGAAACTCAAGGAGGACAAGGTCCTCTCCGGCCCCCAGAAGGCCGCAATCTTCATGCTCGCGCTTGGCGCCGATGACGCCGCGCCTCTGTGGGAGATGTTCGACGAAGACGAGATTCGCGAAATGTCGCAGATCATGTCCTCGCTGGGCACCATTCAGGCGGGCATGGTCGAGAAGCTTCTTGTCGAATTCGCATCGAAGGTGTCGGGGACAGGTGCCCTCGTTGGTTCCTATGAATCCACGGAACGGCTGCTGCTTCGCTTCCTTCCCGAAGACCGCGTGACCTCGGTCATGGATGAAATTCGTGGTCCCGCCGGCCGAACGATGTGGGAAAAGCTCGGTAACGTGAACGAGGCGGTACTCGCAAGCTATCTCAAGAACGAGTACCCGCAGACGGTCGCCGTCGTGCTGACGAAAATCCGCTCCGAGCACGCTGCACGTGTTCTCGCATGTCTGCCAGAGGACTTCGCTCTCGAGGTCGTGACGCGCATGCTTCGCATGGAAGCCGTGCAGAAGGAAATTCTCGACAAGGTCGAACAGACGCTCCGTTCGGAATTCATGTCCAACCTGTCGCGTACGAATCGCCGCGACAGCCATGAACTCATGGCCGAGATATTCAATAACTTCGATCGCCAGACCGAAGGTCGCTTTCTTGCGGCCCTGGAAGAGCGCGCACGGGAATCCGCCGACCGGATCAAGGCCCTGATGTTTACTTTCGAAGATCTCGGCCGTCTCGACCCAGGCTCCGTTCAGACCCTGCTGCGTGCCGTGGACAAGAACAAGCTCGGCATCGCCCTCAAGGGGTCGTCCGATGCTCTTCGGGATCTCTTCTTTGCCAACATGTCCGAGCGCGCAGCGAAAATCCTGCGCGAAGACATGGAGATGATGGGACCCGTCCGCCTCAAGGACGTTGATGAAGCCCAGACGACAATGGTCAACGTCGCCAAGGATCTCGCAAACAAGGGCGAGATCATGATTGCCTCGGACAGCTCCGACAACGAACTCATTTACTGATGAACACGTACCGCCACGCAATGGCCGGACAGAAGACATGAAACAGGCAGTGAAATTCACATTCGACACACACTTCGGAGAGAGGCCGGCCCATTCGGCCGCCGACGCGAAGTCATCGAATAGCCTGACGGACACCGATTTGGAGGCAGCCCGCCAGCAGGGATACGCCGACGGTCACGCCGCGGGAATGCAGGAAGCGGCCGCCCGGAGCGAGCGCGAACTGGAAGCCGCCATGACGCAACTCGCGACAAGCGCGGCGAGCCTCCTCTCCGCACTCGACGGCCACATGGCCTCGATGAAGAAGGAATCGCTTGCCATCGCAATGGAAGCCTCGCGGAAGCTCGCCCCTGCAATGATCGCCACCCGTCCGGAGGTGGAAATAGAAGCTGTCCTGCGCGATTGCCTTACCCATCTGAACCGGGAACCACACATTTTGCTGCGCGTCTCCGCCTCGCTGGTCGACCGTTTGAAAGAAAACGTGGATCGCATGGCCATGGAACGGGGTCTTTCGGGCCGCATCATCCTCCTCGGCGAACCTGCAATGACAGAAGGCGACTGCGTCGTCGAATGGGCGGATGGCGGCGTAGTTCGCAATCGCGAAGAAATCGAACAGGAGATCGGGGACATCGTCGCCCGGTACGTAGAAACACTTTCCGCCACGAAGACGGACCGGAACGCTCTTGCGATGCCCGAGCCGGACAGTTCCGCCCATCGTCAGAATCAGTAACGGACTCACCAAGGAGCGCACGATCATGGCCAATCAGGACGACGAAGTTTCCCTGCCCGATCTCGCCAACGCGGAAGCGGTTCCGGCGACGGCCGAGGCCGCCGACGAGACTTCTGACGACGAGGAACTTGCCCGCACGGCGCACGATCTCGAAGCGGTGTTCGACGTTCCCGTGAATGTCTCCGCCGTCCTTGGCAAGACTCACATCGAAGTCTCCAACCTGCTGAAGCTGGGCCGGGGCGCCGTCGTCGAGCTCGACCGCAAGGTCGGCGAAGCCATTGACATCTATGTCAACGATCGGCTGGTGGCGCGCGGCGAGGTCGTCGTCGTGGACGACAGGCTCGGCGTGACCATGACCGAAATCGTCAAGGGCGGGGTTGGCTGACTTCCAGCCGGGCACTGACAAGTAGCGAAGCAGAGAACAGAAAGTAGAGGAGCCGCACATGCGCCTTCTGATCGTCGGAACCCTGAACGGACAGCTCTCCACCGCCACCAAGATGGCGATGTCGAAGGGCGCGAAGGTAACGCATACGGAAACGATCGATCAGGCGATCGAAACGTTGCGGTCCGGGCGCGGCGCGGACTTGATGATGGTCGACGTCGCCGTCGACATCTCGAACCTCATTCCCCGATTGCAGGCGGAACACATCTGCATTCCCGTCGTTGCCTGCGGCGTCGAGACGGATGCGCGGGCCGCGGTGAACGCGATCCGCGCAGGGGCCAAGGAATACATTCCCCTGCCCCCGGACGCAGAACTCATCGCCGCGGTGCTTGCTGCCGTCGCCGAGGAAAGCCACGCGCTCATCTTCAAGGATTCGAAGATGGCCGACGTGGTGAAACTCGCCGACCAGGTAGCCGCGTCCGAAGCCTCGATCCTCATCACCGGCGAATCCGGCACCGGTAAGGAAGTCATGGCACGCTATGTCCATGACCGTTCGCTTCGCCGTGACAAGCCGTTTATTTCCGTGAACTGCGCCGCAATCCCGGAAAACCTTCTCGAATCCGAACTCTTTGGCCACGAGAAAGGCGCCTTCACCGGCGCCGTCGCGCGCCGCATTGGCAAGTTCGAGGAGGCCGACGGCGGTACGCTGCTACTGGACGAAATCAGCGAGATGGACATCCGCCTGCAGGCGAAACTCCTGCGTGCCATCCAGGAACGCGAAATCGACCGCGTCGGCGGCAAGAGCCCGGTCAAGGTCAACATTCGCATCATCGCGACCTCGAACCGCAACCTCCAGTCGGAAGCGCAATCTGGCCGCTTTCGTGAAGACCTCTTCTATCGTCTGAACGTCGTGAACCTGCAGCTGCCGGCACTTCGCGAGCGACCCGCAGATATTCTCGCCCTGGCGGACCATTTCGCGGCCCGCTACGCCAGAACAAACGGGCTGTCGCCGAAGGCCCTTTCGGATGAGGCCCGAAGCTTCCTCACCCGGCACCGCTGGTCGGGCAACGTGCGCGAGCTCGAGAATACGATGCATCGCGCCGTCCTCCTCACCACGGGAGAAGAAGTCGACATCAACGCCATTCGCCTGCCGGACGGCACGCGTCTTGAGGAAACCCCGCTCAATGGCGTCGCTCAGAAGGCTGCAGCGGCCGCAGATGCCGCTTCGCGCGCCTTTGTCGGCAAGACAGTCGCCGAGGTCGAGCAGGACCTTATCCTGCAGACGCTCGATCACTGCCTGGGCAATCGCACCCACGCTGCGAACATTCTGGGCATCTCCATCCGCACCTTGCGCAACAAGCTCAAGGAATACGGCGAACAGGGAATCCCGGTTCCCACCCCGGGCGAAGCCCGTCCCCAATTCGGTTGATTTCTGACCGCCGTTATCAGGTCTTTGAAGGAAGCATTAGATGAGTGACGCGAGCAGCGCCGCGCCGAAAAAGGGAATGCTGGCTGGATTCGGCCTCGCCGGGATAACGCCTGGCAGCGTGATGGCGGACGTCGCGAAGCGCGGCGACCTCGCACTCGCGCTTGGTGTGATGACGATCATCGTCGTCCTCATTTTGCCGTTGCCCGCTTTTCTGCTCGATTTCTCTCTCGCGATCTCGATTACCTTCGCCGTACTCGTGCTGATGACAGCGCTTTTCATTCAGAAGCCGCTCGAGTTCAGCGCCTTCCCGACCGTTCTTCTCATCGCAACGATGTTGCGCTTGGCGCTCAACCTCGCGTCAACGCGACTGATCCTCGGTCAGGGCCACGAGGGCACGGAGAGCGCCGGCAAGGTCATCGAAGCATTCGGCAACTTCGTCATGCAAGGCAACTTCGTGATTGGTGTGATCGTTTTCTCGATCCTGGTGATCGTGAATTTCGTCGTCATCACGAAGGGTTCGGGCCGTATCGCCGAGGTGGCGGCGCGCTTCACCCTCGACGCCATGCCGGGTAAGCAGATGGCCATCGACGCCGACCTTTCGGCCGGTCTCATAGATGAAAAGGAAGCCCGTGAACGTCGCTCCAACCTGGAGAAGGAAAGCTCCTTCTTCGGCGCCATGGACGGCGCGTCGAAATTCGTTCGCGGCGACGCGATCGCCGGTCTTCTCATTACGTTCATCAACGTAGTCGGTGGCATTGTGATCGGTGTCGCGCAGAACAGCATGAGCTTCGGGGATGCCGCTCACACCTATACGTTGTTGACGGTCGGCGATGGCCTCGTAAGCCAGATCCCGGCGCTCATCGTTTCGACTGCGGCTGGCCTTCTCGTCTCCAAGGCCGGTGTCGAAGGGGCGGCGGACGAAGCCCTGTTCGACCAACTCTCGGGTTATCCGCAAGCTCTTGGCATGTCCTCCTTTGTCATGGGCACGATGGCGCTTCTGCCAGGCCTGCCGGCAGTTCCATTCCTTCTCCTCGCAGGCGGCTCGGGCGGACTTGCTTACTATCTGACCAAAACCAGAAAACGCAAGGAAACGGAGCTCGCCTTCGCGAAAGAGAAGGAGGCGCAAGACGCCCCGGTCGCGGAAGAACCGATCAGCACCGCACTGAAGATGGACGAGTTGCGCCTGGAAATTGGTTATGCGCTGCTGCCCCTCATCAACGGCAAGGATCACCAGAAGCTCACAGACCAGATCAAGGCGCTGCGCCGCCAGATCGCGAGCGACATGGGCTTCGTGATGCCGTCCGTTCGCATTCTCGACAACGTGCAGATCGACGCGAACAGCTATGTCATCCGCGTCAAGGAAGTGGAGTCCGGGCGAGGCGATGTCTACGTCGGCCAGTTGCTGGTCATGGATCCGCATGGCGGACAGATTCAGCTTCCCGGCCTGCACACCACCGAGCCTGCCTTCGGCCTGCCCGCGACATGGATCGACGAAGGCTTGCGCGAAGAAGCTTCGTTCCGCGGCTACACGGTTGTCGACCCCCCGACGGTGCTCACCACGCATCTCACCGAAATCATCAAGGACAACATGGCAGACCTGCTCTCCTACGCGGAGGTTCAGAAGTTGCTCGATGAACTCGGCAAGGAACACAAGAAACTCGTCGAAGATCTCGTCCCGTCACAGATCACAGTCACCGGCATCCAGCGCGTCCTGCAGACACTCCTCAACGAGCGCATCTCGATCCGCGATCTGCCGACCATCATGGAAGGCATCGCGGAAGCAGTTGGTCATACACAGAGCCTGACGCTCATCACCGAGCACGTTCGCGCAAGGCTTGCGCGCCAGATCTGCGCCGCTCACACGGATGCGGAGAATGCCGTCCCGCTCGTCACGCTGTCGCCGCGCTGGGAACAGGCTTTCGCCGAATCCCTGGTCGGCCAGGGAGAGGAGAAACAGCTCGCGATGCAGCCGTCCATGCTGCAGGAATTCATTGCGGCCATGAGGGACCGCTTCGAGGAGGCCGCTCGCACAGGCGACGTACCGGTCCTCCTGACAAGTCCGGGCGTGCGGCCCTATGTCCGCTCGATCGTCGAGCGCTTTCGTCCTCAGACATTCGTGATGTCGCAGAACGAAGTCCATCCGCGGGTGCGCCTGCGTACGGTCGGCAGCATCTGATCGCGGCAGCACCTGTCCAGGGCGGAAGGGTTCGGCATTAACCAACACTTCCGCCTTGCATGACAATGCGGTCTGCGGCCGGTGACCGGCGCCGAAGAAGAGCTTTTGCATCGGCCGACATTCCCGAAAATGGCGGCAGCCTGCGGATCGTGACGTTTTTGCGACGCAGGCTGACGGTTCTGCGGCGTAAATCGCTAGACGTTGTGCCATTTTGGGCTAACCTCTGCCCCTATGAATGCACGCGGCACCTGCGTGGTGGCAGGGGCTGCGGGCATGGTTGTGGAAGAGGGGTCTTCCGCATGGTAACGCTTGAGGGGGACAAGATGGAAATTACCGAATATCTCAACGAAGCGCTCGCATGGGCGCGCATGGGCTTCGACAACGTCAATTCGATTCAGGGACTCATTATTGCGCTCATCGCCGCTATTCTCATGAGTCAGTACAAGCGGATTTTGGTTTTCGCCGTTGGCGCGACAATCGTCCACGAACTTGTGAATATCGGCCGCAACTTCTATGCAGGCGCTGCCAACCCGCTCCCGGACTATCTGGACTTGAACGTCCTGAAACTGGTCGCCATCAGGTTTGTTGGCTACCTGATCGCCATCAGCCTGATCTATCTCATCCGGCGGCTGTTCTTCCGCGGCTAATCGCGAAAGTTGACGTATTGAAGGGGCTGTTCGATTTTCAGCCCCTTCACAAACTGGATCGCGGCCTGCAGGTCATCCCGCTTCTTGCCGGAGATCCTGAGTTCGTCGCCCTGAATGGCAACCTGTACCTTCAGGCCCGATCCCTTGATGTCCTTGACGATCCGTTTGGCAAGCTCCTTGTCGATTCCCTCGCGAATCGCGACCTTCTGGCGCACGCTCTGCCCTGCAGCTTTCTCCGGTTCCTTGTAGTCGAGAATCCCGGACTCGATTTTCCGGCGCGCCAGATGTCCTTGCAGAAGCTCGTGCATCTGCTTCAGCTTGAGGTCGTCATCCGCCGCGATCGTGAGCTCCTGCTCCTTGCGCTCCACGCTGCAGTGAGATCCCTTGAAATCATATCTCTGCTCGATCTCACGCGTCACGTTCTGCAGCGCGTTGTCGATCTCGGCAAAATCGGTTTTGGATACGACGTCGAAGGAAGGCATGGAGGTTGACCGCAGCTTGTTATGTCTGCGGACATATTAACGAACCGGAGATGAGGTGAAAGCCTGTTTTGCCGGATTGGCCAGCTTCAGTGACGCCGATGAATCGTCAATGCGATCTCGTCGAGCTCGGCCTGTTCCACACGCATGGCCTCCTTGCGGACCTTGCGCTTGCGGCTGTCTTCGAGAAGCTCGTACTTCTTCAGTTCGCGGAACGCGGCCCCTAGCTCCTCCTTGGCCACATCGAGCTGCCGCTCTATGCCCTCGATTGATTCGAGGATATTCTCGCGCCGGCGGATGACGGATTTCGCAAACATCGGGTATGCGAAATGAGCGACGTCCGAAATACCCGCCTTGCGTTGTTCCGTCTCGACCTGCGCCTCGAGATCGCGTTCGCGCTGCCGGAACTCCTCCAGCATCAACTCGAGTTCAGCCACTTTACGGCGCTTTTCGTCCACCTGGAACTTGTGGAGCCTGATAAGGGATTCGCGATTGCGCATCACTCTCTCTCCTCAGCAGGCTGCGGTCCGTTGTCCAGGATCTCTGCAAGAGCCCGATATCCATCGTCAAGGCTGCTTGCTTCCTGCTTGCGCTGCGCGAGGAATGCATCGAGCGCGGGTTGATAGTGAATTGCTTCGTCGACCAACGGATCGGATCCCGGGCGGTAGGCGCCAAGTCTGATAAGCTCCTCCATATCGTCGTAAGTCGAGAGAAGCGTGCGGGCCCGGCGGATAAGCTCGTTTTCTTCCGCTGCGTTGCAGTCCGGCATTGTGCGGGAAATCGATTTCAGAACGTTGATCGCCGGATAGCGTCCGCGTTCCGCGATTGCTCGCTCCATGACGATATGTCCATCGAGGATCGAGCGGACTGCATCGGCGACCGGCTCATTGTGATCGTCGCCATCGACCAGAACCGTAAACAGCCCCGTGATGCTTCCCGATCCGGTTCCCGGACCGGCTCGTTCCAGCAATTTCGGCAGTTCGGCGAAAACCGTGGGCGTATATCCCTTGCTTGTCGGGGGCTCGCCGGTCGAAAGACCGATCTCACGTTGTGCAATGGCAAAGCGGGTCACGCTGTCCATCATGCAGAGAACATTCTGGTCGCGGTCGCGGAAATATTCGGCCAGAGAGAGAGTCAGATAGGCGGCCTGGCGGCGCATCAGTGCGGGTTCGTCGGAGGTCGCGACAACCACGACCGAGCGCGCAAGGCCTTCAGGCCCCAGATCGTCTTCGATGAATTCCTGCACCTCACGGCCGCGTTCGCCAATAAGGCCAATCACAGAGACATCACATGCCGTATTGCGCGCAAGCATGGAAAGCAGGACGGATTTGCCGACACCCGAACCCGCAAAAATACCCATGCGCTGACCGCGACAGACGGTCGTGAAGGTATTGAGCGCCCTGACCCCGAGATCGACCTTGCCCCGCACACGCTGGCGAGTGTGGGCCGGCGGCGGAGCGCTGCGGAAGGGATAAGGAGTGGCACCCTGGGCGATCGGACCTTTGCCGTCGATGGGCTCACCCATCGCATTGACGACGCGGCCCAGCCAGGCACTCGAGGGATAGATATGAGGCTCTTCAGAAGAAAGGACCGCCTTGCAACCGACACCGATGCCGGAAAGAGAACCGAAGGGAAGGCAAAGAGCGCGGTTGTCGCGGAAACCCACGACCTCGCAGATAACTTCCTCGCCAGCGCGGTTCGACACGGCAAGCCGGCTTCCCACGCCCATGGCGTGAAGCGGCCCGGCCACTTCAACCGTCAACCCCTGTATGCTGACGACGCGCCCGTAATGCCTTACCTCGGCAAGTGCGCCTATTTCTGCCAACAATGCCTGCACTGACCCCGAGGCTCCCTCTTCTGGCGCACCGCCGAAAGCCGGATTATGTGGAACAAAGACCTCTGTCTCTTCCTTTCTTGATCATGCCGTGAAGACTTTAAGACGGCGTAAACCCTGACAGCGTTGGATAGCCGCCATTGCGGACCGGTTAAGACACCGGGAGGGCTTTTCTCGCTATGGAACCGTCCCGCGGCTCCACGAGAAGTCGAAAAATTGAGTCGCGCCAAGGGCTTGGAATACGACCCGTAAATTTTTCTGAATTTTCTTCATTCCGATTAACCTTTGTTAACCAAATCGCCCTAAGGTCCGAAATATGGATTAACCAAACCATCGGCGGTTGGATTTTCAGGATCGCCGAGAGGGGGACCAATGCGAGTTCTGCTCATCGAAGACGACAGCGCGACCGCGCAGAGCATCGAGCTGATGCTCAAGTCGGATGGTTTCAATGTGTACACGACCGACCTTGGCGAAGAGGGTGTCGACCTCGGCAAACTCTACGACTATGACATCATTCTTCTCGACCTGAATCTGCCGGATATGAGCGGATACGACGTGTTGAAGTCTCTGCGCGTCGGCAAGATCACGACCCCGATCCTCATTCTCTCCGGCCTTGCCGGCATCGAGAACAAGGTGCGGGGCCTGGGCTTCGGCGCCGACGACTACATGACGAAGCCCTTCCACAAGGATGAGCTCGTCGCCCGTATTCACGCCGTCGTCCGCCGCTCCAAGGGTCATTCCCAGTCGGTCATCAACACGGGCAAGCTCACCGTCAATCTCGACACCAAGACGGTCGAGGTCGAAGGCAACCGCGTCCACCTGACCGGCAAGGAATACCAGATGCTGGAGCTCCTCTCGCTCCGCAAGGGCACCACGCTCACCAAGGAGATGTTCCTCAATCATCTCTATGGCGGCATGGACGAGCCGGAACTCAAGATCATCGACGTCTTCATCTGCAAGCTCCGCAAGAAACTCGCCGCATCGACCGGTGGCGACCACTACATCGAAACGGTGTGGGGCCGCGGCTACGTGTTGCGCGATCCTTCGGAAGCGAGCATGCCCGCCAAGGCCTCCGCCTGAACCGGGAAGCTACAGACAAGAAAAAGGGCGTCGTTTCGACGCCCTTTTTTGTTTGAACCGCCTGCGCTCGCCGATTTTCAGATGCTTTCTCCGCCATTTGCAAAAGCGGCTTCGATGACAAAGGTCTCTCCGTCCATGCGTGCATCGATCGCAAGGCCGAGCGAGCGAGCGACAAGTCCCGTGAAATAAGGCTGGGCGGCACGCGCATCGAGAAAACGGTCGGGATCACGCCCCCCGAGAAACTTGGCTGTCTCCTCGGGAATGCGGGCGGCCTGCCCTGTGGAGAGTACGCGCAGCGTCGGCTTCGCGAGATCTCCCTCCACCGTCACCGACACATCTCCGCCGCGTGGAATGGCGGCCATGCCGATCAGGATCATGTTGAGCAACAGCTTCACATAGTCCTTGCCGATCGTCGCTGCAGGGGCTTCCCAGGTAAGCGTTGCCCGCTCCCCCATCATCAGACCCTCGGCAACAGCCTTGGCATCCTGCAGATCGAGTTCCGCACCGGCGGAACCGGCCGCGCCGAAACAGAGCCGGGCGAACTGAAGCTTGGCGGAGGCCTGTGTGGCGCTCCTGGTGATGAGCTCCATCGCGTGGGTCCGCATCTCCGGATCGTCGTCATCCGCCAGCACTTCGAGTCCGTTGGTGATCGCGCCGACGGGGCGGGCCGTGAGGGCGGGGCGCTGGTAGCAGGCTTTCTAGACTTTTAGGGGGGCTGGGGCAATTCGCTATGAGCGCACGGACCGACGTGTCGGCGCTTGAGCTTGCCGCGCCGATGTGCAGCCGGAGCTGCCGCGTCGTGCTCCTCCCCCTGCGCGACATCGCCACACGACGCGAAGTGCGGGCGGAGGCTGACGATCCCGCGAGGCGAGCCCGACAGGCGCGCGCC
>CAJXOU010000089.1 GCA_913057645.1 uncultured Rhodobiaceae bacterium
GTCGCGTCGGGGGGGGGCGGGTGGGTGGGCGGCTGGGCTCGGTCGGCGGTGGGGGGCGGCATGGCGGCGAGAAGAGCGGGCGGGGCGGACCAGCCGGTGAGGTCGGGGGGGTCCGACGGGCGGCAGATGAGGGCGCCCTGCGCGGCGGGGAAGCCGAGCGCGGAGAGGGCGGCGAGCGTGGTTGCGTCCTCGACGCCGACGGCCGTTGCGCCGAGGCCGCGCGAGGCGGCGAGGGCGACGCGCTTGCCGACGAAGCCGAGGCCCGACTGCTTCAGGCGGCGGGCGAACTGGATGATCGACGCGCCGCCGATCTTCACCTCGTCGAAATAGTCCGGCGTCAGCACGTCGTCCGGCACGATGACGGCGCCGCCGCCATCGAGCGCGGTGCGGAAGCCGAGACGGCGCAACGCCATGAGCGTGCGTTGCGCTTCCTCGCCGTGGCGGGCGAAAGCGCCTTCGGGCACTTCGAGAATCAGCGACGCGGGATCGAGGCCGTGTTCGCTCATGATTCCGTCGAGCGCGCCGGGGAGCCCCATGTCCGCGAGATCGGGCGCGCCGAGATTGATCGAGAGCGGCCAGTCGAGCCCGGCGCCGCGCCAGCGGACCAGGGTTTCCGCAGCGGCGCGCGCGACGAAGCGCGTCAATTCGCCGGAGCGTTCGCGCCGTTCGATGAAGGAGAGGAAGAGGCCGGGCGGCAGCAGGCCGTAGTCGGGATGGTTCCAGCGGATATAGGCTTCGGCGCCCAGCGTCCCGCCGGTGGCGAGGCAGAGCTTGGGCTGACAGACGAGAAACAGGCGGTCCGCCTCGAAGGCGAGGTCGATGTCGCGATTGGTCAGGCGAAAGGAACTGCTGTACATGTCTTTTCCGGACGGTATGGCACCGATGGAGACAAGGTGATCCGAGTCTCTTTACCGAGTGCTTAACCGGCCGGCACGAGCGGCGGACAACGTCGCCATTGCATGAACGAGATGCATCAAATTCGATGCAAAGGGAGGTAAGAATGGCGGAAGGGCACGCAAAAGCGGGCGGAGACGCGCTGATTCCGGCGGCGACGATCCTGTTGTTGCGAGATGGCACAGAGGGGCTCGAAGTCTTCATGGTGGTGCGTCATCACCAGATCGACTTCGCATCCGGCGCGCTGGTGTTTCCGGGCGGCAAGGTCGACAAGCTCGACATGGCGCCGGGCGTGCGCGAGCGCGCGGACGGCATGGAGGGGCTCGACGACTGGGAGTTTTCGATGCGCGTCGCCGCGATCCGCGAGGCCTTCGAGGAATCGGGCGTGCTTCTCGCGCGCAACGAACAGACCGGCAGCGTGGTCGATGCGGGCCGGTTGAAGACGCTGGAGCCTTACCGCGATCCCCTGAACAGGGGCGAGGTCGGCATCGCCGATTTCCTCGCGAAGGAAGGATTGCGGCTCGCGGGCGACATGCTGACGCCGTTTGCGCACTGGATCACGCCGAACATGATGCCCAAACGCTTCGACACGCGCTTCTATCTCGCCTGCGCGCCGGAGGATCATCTCGCCGTGCATGATGGATCGGAATCGGTCGACAGCGTCTGGATCCGGCCGGAGCTTGCGCTTCGCGAAGCGGATGCCGGCACGCGCACCATCATCTTCCCGACACGGATGAATGTGGAGAAGGTGGGGCGGAGCCCGAACGTTTCCCATGCGATCGAGACGGCGCGCAACACGAATGTCGTGACGGTCGAGCCGGTGGTGACGAAGAACGAGAAGGGCGAGCCGGTGCTGAAGATTCCGGCGGAGGCGGGCTACATCGTGACGGAGGAACCGCTTTCCGCCGTCGCCAATGTCGCGAAACCGAAGGCCGGCTGATGATGGGCGGCTGGAGCAACGCGCTGTTCGACGGGGTGCTGGCGCTGACGGCGCTCTGGGGCGCGATGCGGCTCTACCGGCTGCGGGCGGCGCCCGGCATGATGTTTGGCGCGGCGGCCTTGCTGGCCGTGTTCCTCGCGGCGCTGTCCGGAACGTTGCGCTATGGCGGCATCGAGGCATTGGCGGGCGCGAACGACGCGCTGTCGCTGGTCTCGGCCATCGTGAGCCCGAGCTGGGTCATCGGCGCGGTGCTGCTTTCCTTCCGGGGCGGGCAGGACATGAGCCGGGCCATCGTCATCTGGGCCGTGCCGGCGGTGGTGGCCGCGCTGTCGTTCCTGCCGCAGACGGCGATGCTGGGCGATGCCTATGCGCAGGTCGTGGGGCTCGGGATGCTGTGCGTTCTCGTCGGGGCGGGCGTGATCGCCGCCATCCGCGGACGCGCATGGGCGGGCGCCGCGCTCGCGATTTCGGCGGCGGGCTATGCGCTGGCGGCGCTCGCCATGCTCGGCGTCTTTGGCGGCGCGGAGACGGCCGCACTCGACGTCTTCCATATCGGCATCGCGATCTGGGCGGGCACCTTCGCCTGGGGATTGCCGGAGACGCGGCGGACCGCGTTCGCTCAGTAGAGGAACTGCTCGGTGATGATGCGCTCTTCGAGACCGTGATCGGGGTCGAAGAGCATGAGCATGTCGATGGAGCCGTCTTCCTCCACTTCCACGTCGCGGACCTGGCGGAACTCGGAATGGTCGGCCACGGCGCTGACAGGACGCTTTTCGGCTTCCAGAATTTCGAAGCGCAGTTTCGCCCGATGCGAGAGCAACGCCCCGCGCCAGCGGCGGGGACGGAAGGCGCTGATCGGCGTCAGCGCGAGGAGCGCGGCGTCGATGGGCACGATGGGGCCTTGCGCCGAGAGGTTGTAGGCGGTGGAGCCGGCAGGCGTCGCGACGAGCACGCCATCGCAGACGAGTTCTTCCATGCGTGTCTTGCCGTCGATGGAAATGCGGATCTTGGCGGCCTGATAGGTCTCGCGGAAGAGGGCGACCTCGTTGATCGCGAGGGCCTCGTGGCGGCTGCCGTCGGCGAGCGTCGCGCGCATGCGAAGCGGATGAATGGTGGCGCATTCGGCGGCTGCGAGACGCTCCATGAGGCTGTCGTCGCGATATTCGTTCATCAGGAAGCCGACCGAGCCCCGGTTCATGCCGTAGATCGGGATGCGGCGCTGCATGTGTTGATGCAGGGTCTGGAGCATGAGACCGTCGCCGCCGAGCGCGACGATGACATCCGCCTCTTCGGGGGAGGTATCGCCATAGCGCTCGCTGAGCGCCTTTCGGGCCGCCTGCGCTTCGGGCATGTCCGTCGCCACGAAGGCGATCTTTTCGAATTTCATCGTCTCTTCCCGGGGCGATTCCTCAAGAGACCGGCAAAATGCCGGAAGACAAGGAGGTAAGCATATGGGAGCCGATACGCAAGCCAAGGATGAGGACGGGTTCATCTTCCTCTATTCGACCTTCGGCTCGGTGGCGGATGCGGAGCGGGCCGCGGAGGCGCTGGTGAAGGAGCGGCTTGCCGCCTGCGTCAACATTCACGGGCAGATGCGCTCCGTCTACGAATGGAAGGGAGCGGTGGAGAAAGAGGACGAGGCGGCGGCCTTCATCAAGACGCGGGCGGCTCTGAAGGGACGCGTCATGGCGCGGCTGCGCGAGCTTCACCCTTACGAGGTGCCGGCCATGCTGGTGCTGCCGATTGAGGGCGGGAATGCGGATTATCTGGAGTGGGCGCGGGCGCAGACTGTGGGGTGAATTTCCCACCCTCCCCTTGAGGGAGGGTCAAACCGCTGCAAGCGGTTTGGGGAGGGGTGCAGTGTCACGGTTTCGTGTGCGACGAGATTGTCTGCTGAAGTTCCACGCTTACCCCGCCCCGAAAAATTCTTCGCTTCGCTCGAATTTTGTCGACCCTCCCTCAAGGGGAGGGTGGGAAGGAATCGGGTGCAGTGGAATCTTCAGCCGCCCGTGAGGGACATGTGGCGCGAGACGGCGGGGCGGTTGTGGTCGCGGTCGATGATGAAGTCGTGGCCCTTCGGCTTGCGGGTGATGGCTTCGTCGATGGCATCGCTCAGCAGATCGTCGGCCTCGCTGGCGCGCAGCGGCGCGCGGAGGTCTGCCGCATCGTCCTGGCCGAGGCACATGTAGAGCGTGCCGGTGCAGGTGAGGCGGACGCGGTTGCAGCTCTCGCAGAAATTATGCGTGAGGGGCGTGATGAGGCCGAGCTTGCCGCCGGTTTCCTTTACGCGGACGTAGCGGGCGGGGCCGCCGGTGCGCTCGGTGAGGTCGTCAAGCGTCCACCGTTCGGCGAGCGAGCGGCGGACCTGAGAGAGCGGCAGGTACTGGTCCGTGCGGTCACCGTCGATGTCGCCGAGCGGCATGGTCTCGATCAGGGTGAGGCCGTGGCCTTCGCCATGCGCCCACTCGATCAGCGAAGGGATTTCGTTTTCGTTCACGCCCTTGAGCGCCACCGTGTTGATCTTGACCTTGAGCCCGGCGCGCTTCGCGGCGGCGATGCCTTCTAGGACTTGGGGCAGGCGGCCCCAGCGCGTGATCTGCTGGAAGAGGGCCTCGTCGAGCGTGTCGACCGAGACGTTGACGCGGCGCACACCGGCGGCGAAAAGATCGTCCGCGTAGCGCGCGAGCTGGCTGCCGTTGGTGGTCAGCGTGAGCTCTTCGAGCGCGCCGGTTTCGAGGTGGCGGCCGAGGGAGCGGATGAGCGTCATCACATCGCGGCGGACGAGCGGTTCGC
This sequence comes from uncultured Rhodobiaceae bacterium, assembly GCA_913057645.1. Lineage (GTDB taxonomy): Bacteria > Pseudomonadota > Alphaproteobacteria > Parvibaculales > Parvibaculaceae > Parvibaculum. The sequence goes on from CAJXOU010000089.1 coordinate 4,628, forward strand.
CGCCGGTGAGGCGGAGCTTGCGGACGCCCTTGGCGACGAAGGCGGAGCAGAGGCGGTCGAGCTCCTCCAGCGTCAGCAGGTCCTTCTTCGGCAGGAAGTTCATGTGCTCGGACATGCAGTAGACACAGCGGAAGTCGCAGCGGTCCGTCACCGAGACGCGCAGATAAGTTACGGCCCGGCCATGCGGGTCGATCATCTGGGGCGCTGCCGGGGCGTCCGGGAGGGGCGTTTCCATGTCCATGACCGGAATATAGCAATTGGTCAGCCGGATTTCGCCCCCTCTGTCGATAAGGTTTTCGTGAGGGCTTTTGCGGGGCCGCGCGGACCGGGTTAGCCTTCGCCACAAAGAAACGGGGGAGGCCAATGGCGGATTATATTCTTTCCATCGATCAGGGCACGACGAGCACGCGGGCGTTGCTGTTCGACAAGTCCGGCTCGCCGATGCGGGTTCGGCAGAAGGAATTGCGGCAGATCTTCCCGAAGGATGGCTGGGTCGAGCATGACGCGGAGGAGATCTGGGCGGCGACGCTGGAGGTCTGCCGGGGGGTGCTGACGAGCGGGACGGCGGCGGCGAACATTGCCGCCATCGGCATCACCAACCAGCGCGAGACGACAGTGCTGTGGGACCGGGCGACGGGGAAGCCGGTGCATAACGCCATCGTCTGGCAGGACAGGCGGACGGCCGCTTTCTGCGCGAAGCTGAAGGAGGAGGGGAAGGAGGCCACCGTCCAGGCGAAGACGGGGCTGCTGCTGGACCCCTATTTCTCCGGCACGAAGCTCAGGTGGCTGCTCGACAATGTGGAGGGCGCGCGCGCGAAAGCCGAGAAGGGCGAACTCTGCTTCGGCACCATCGACTCGTGGCTGATCTACAACCTCACCGGCGGCAAGCGGCATGTGACCGATGCGACAAATGCCTCGCGGACGCTGCTCTTCAACATCGAGACGAATGAGTGGGACGATGAGCTGCTGAAGCTGCTCGACGTGCCGCGCGCGATCCTGCCGGAGGTGCTCGACTGCTGCGCCGATTTCGGCACGGCGGAGAAGGAGTTGCTCGGCGCGGCGATCCCCGTGGCGGGCGTTGCGGGCGACCAGCAGGCGGCGACGGTGGGGCAGGCCTGTTTCGAGCCGGGGCTGATGAAATCGACCTACGGGACGGGCTGCTTCGCGGTGCTGAACACGGGTACGCGGCGCGTCGAAAGCCGCAACCGGCTGCTCGGCACCATTGCCTACCGGATCGGCGGCGAGAGCACTTACGCGCTTGAAGGCTCGATCTTCATGGCGGGAGCGATCGTGCAATGGCTGCGCGACGAGATGAAATTGATCGACAGTTCCGCCGAGAGCGAGGCGATGGCGCGGGACGCGAACCCGGCATCGGGCGCGGTGCTGGTGCCGGCTTTTACGGGGCTCGGCGCGCCTTACTGGGAGCCCGATGCGCGCGCGGCGCTGTTCGGCATGACGCGCGATACCGGCGCGAAGGAAATCGTGCGGGCGGCGCTCGAAAGCGTGTCCTACCAGACGCGCGACCTGATGGATGCGATGGGGGCGGACATGAAGGCGGCGGGGCTGACGAGCCCGCAGGCGCTGCGCGTCGATGGCGGTATGGTAGCGAACAACTGGTTCGCGCAGAACCTCGCCGACATTCTGGCGCGGCCGGTGGAACGGCCGGAAATCACCGAGACGACGGCGCTGGGTGCGGCCTATCTCGCCGGGATGCAGACGGGGTTCTACGGCAGCATGGCGGATGTCGCGAAACACTGGCGCTGCGAGCGGGCGTTTGCGCCGGAGATGGCGGAGAGCGAGCGGGCGGAGCGGTATCAGCGCTGGCAGGGATATGTGCGAAGGGTGATCGGGTAGACGGGAAATCCGACCCCGATCGCGCTATAGTCACTCACAAGAACGCTGATCCCGGGAGGATGACATGGCGTCGGACGATCTCATCAAGAAGCTGAAGGCGGCGCTCGGCGATGCCGGGGTGCTGACGGGGAAGGATGCCGAGGAGAAGGCCGTGGGTGGCTGGAGCAAGCTCGGCATTCCCGCGGCGGTGCTCAGGCCCGCGAGCACGGAGGAAGTCTCGAAAGCGCTGAAGCTCTGTCATGCGGCCGGCGAGGGCGTGGTGCCGTGGGGCGGGAAGACGGGGCTCGTCGAGGGCGGCGAGGCGGACGGGCATGTCGCGCTGTCGCTCGAACGCATGAACAGGATCGAGGAGATCGACACGCTGGGCGGCACGATGAGCGTGCAGGCGGGCTGCGTGCTGCAGACGGTCTGCGAGGCGGCGGAGGCGAAGGGGCTGATCTTCCCGCTCGATCTCGGCGCGCGCGGCTCGGCGACCATCGGCGGCAATATCTCGACCAATGCGGGCGGCAACCGCGTGATCCGCTACGGGATGACACGCGACATGGTGCTCGGGCTCGAAGCGGTGCTGGCGGACGGCACGGTGATGACCTCCATGAACAAGCTCATCAAGAACAATGCGGGCTACGACCTGAAGCAGATGTTCATCGGCTCGGAGGGGACGCTCGGCGTCGTGACGAGGGCGGTGCTGCGCGTCTGGCCGAAGCCCTTGTCGCAGGATACAGGCTTCGTCGCGGTCGATAGTTTCGAGGCGCTGCCGAAATTCCTGCGTCATATGGAACGTGCGCTGGGCGGTACGCTCTCGGCCTTCGAGGTGATGTGGGAGGATTTCTACAAGCTGGTGACGATGGAGCCGGCGAAGGGCAAGCCGGTTCTCGACCACGGGCATCCTTACTATGTGCTGGTGGAATCCATGGGCGGCGACCAGGAAGCCGACAGCGCGCGCTTCGAGGCGGCGATGATGGAGGCGCTGGAGGCGGGCGAGATTTCCGATGCCGTGATCGCGAAGAGCCAGGCGGAGCGCGATGCGATGTGGGCGCTGCGCGACGATGTGGGGCAGGTTGTGCACACCTACCCGATGTTCACCTTCGATGTGAGCCTCAAGCTCGCGGATATGGAAAGCTATATCGCGGAGGTGAAGAAGGGCCTTGCCGCGAAATGGCCCGAAAGTTCGCTGATGGTGTTCGGGCATCTGGGCGACGGGAACCTGCATGTGATCCCCGGCCGTTTCCCGGATGCGAACCCGGAGACGCGGCGCGGTGTCGAGGCGATCGTCTATGGCGAGTTGCGCGACCGGCAGGGTTCCGTCTCGGCGGAACACGGGATCGGGCTCGAGAAACGGCCCTATCTCGACTGGTCACGGAGCGCGGAGGAAGTGGCGCTGATGCATCTCCTCAAGCGGACGCTCGACCCGAAGAACATTCTGAACCCCGGCAAGGTGCTCGAGCCCGTGCCGACGGCAAAGGCGGCGGAATGAAACGGATTGCGATGACGGCGGGTGCGGCGGTGCTGGTTGCGGCGGGGGCCTATGTGGCATGGGCGTCGTCGCCTGACGCTTGGGCGGAGCTGCAGGCGAGAGCGGAAGCGGCCTGCATGGCGGCGTCGGGTCTTGACGAGCCGGAGGTTGCCGCGCCGCCGACAAATTTCGAGAAGCATGTGTTCGTTGCGGTGAAGGGCATCTGGCCGAAGCCGCCGATGGAGGGCCGCGAGGCCGAATGGGTCTGCCTCTACGACAAGGAACAGGACGCCGCGGAGGCGCGGGAGCCCGGTTTCCCGTGATCCATGGCCGCCCGGTTTGCGGCGGGGCATGGGGCGTGGCAGACTGACCGGAACGAAGAATCCGGTTTTCAAGAATGACGAGGAAGGCGGTCCCCATGTCCGTGGCGGAGGATTTCAGCGGCGCTTCGGTGCGCGATCAGGTATCGGAAGAAGAGTGGCAGGTGCGCGTGGACCTCGCGGCGACCTACCGGCTCGTCGCTCATTACGGCTGGAGCGACCTCATCTATACGCATATTTCGGCGCGGGTGCCGGGGCCGGAGCATCACTTCCTCATCAATCCCTATGGCATGAGCTTCGACGAGATCACGGCGTCGAGCCTCGTGAAGATCGATCTCGACGGCAAGATCGTCATGCCGACCGACTACATGGTGAACCCGGCGGGCTTCACCATTCACAGCGCGGTGCATATGTCGGTGCCGGATGCGAACGCGGTGATCCATACGCATTCGGACGATGGCGTGGCTGTGTCGGCGCAGGCGGACGGGCTGCTGCCGCTCAGCCAGACGGCGATGATCGTGCTCGGCGACCTCGCCTATCACGACTATGAGGGCATTGCGCTCGAGCATGACGAACGCGAGCGGCTGGTGCGCGATCTCGGCAACAAGCACTGCATGATCCTGCGCAATCACGGGCTGCTGACGGCGGGGGCGAGCTGCCCGGACGCATTCCTGCGGCTCTATTTCCTGGAGCGGGCCTGCACCATGCAGGTGCGCGCACTGGCGGGCGGCGTGAAACTCACCATGCCGAACCAGGGCGTGCCGGAAAAGACCGCGGATCAGGCCATGTTTCACGAGAAGCACGGCATCGGCAATCTCGCCTGGCCGGCGCTTCTGCGCACGCTCGACCGGGTCGATCCGTCCTTCCGCGATTGATCCCCATTCGGGGCCCCGTGCGCTCCAACGTCATTCCAATCCGGATGCGGGGCCCGTGCAGGGCGCCCGCATCCCTCATGTATTGAAAGAGGTCCGTCCATGGTGAAGTTCGGTGTGGGGCAACCGGCGCGGCGCGTCGAGGACATGCGGCTCGTTTCGGGCAAGGGACGCTTTACCGACGACATATCGCTGCCGGGGCAGGCCTATGCGGTGATGGTCAGGAGCCCGCATGCGCATGCGCGGATCACCGGGATCGACGCCGAAGACGCAAAGGCGGCGGCCGGCGTGATCGCCGTCTATACGGGCAAGGACGCGGAAGAAGCGGGGCTCGGCACGGTCTACTCTCCTGCAGCCGACATGCTGAAGAACAAGGACGGCACGCCGATCTTCAAGACCACACGCAACCTGATCGCAAAGGACAGGGTGCGCCATGTCGGCGATCTGGTGGCTGTAGTCGTCGCGGAGACGCCGGCACAGGCGCGCGACGCGGCGGACCTCGTGATGGTCGACTATGACGACCTGCCGGCGGTGGCCGACACGGCGGGCGCGATTGCAGACGGTGCACCCGTCATCTGGGAAGAAAACGGCTCGAACCTCGCCTATGACTGGTCAATCGGGGAGGCCGAGGAAACCGAGGCGGCGCTGAAGGCCGCGCATCACGTGACGAAGCTGAAGCTCGTCAACAACCGCATCGTCGTGAACGCGATGGAGCCGCGCGCGGCGCTCGGACACTACGAAGCCGACCGCGATCACTACACGCTCTATACGGGTAGCCAGGGCGTTCACGGGATGCGCAACTACATCGCGCAACATTCGCTCAAGATTCCGGTCGAGAAGCTGCGCGTGGTGACGGAGGATGTCGGCGGCGGCTTCGGGATGAAGACCTTCGTCTATCCCGAATATCCGCTGGTGCTTTTCGCCTCGAAGATGCTGGGGCGGCCGGTGAAATGGACGGCTGACCGCTCGGAAAGCTTCCTGAGCGATACGCAAGGGCGCGATCATGTGACGGAAGCGGCGCTGGCGCTCGACAAGGACGGCAAGATTCTCGCCGTGCAGGTTTCGACCATCGCCAATCTCGGCGCCTATCAGAGTCAGTTCGGGCCTTTCATTCCCTCGCTCGCGCCGCGCGGCATGCATGTCGGTGTCTACATGGTGCCGGCGATGCACAACCGCGTGCGGGCGGTCTACACGAACACGGTGCCGGTCGACGCCTATCGCGGCGCGGGGCGGCCGGAAGCCTCCTACGTCATCGAAAGGCTGATGGAGAAGGCGGCGCACGAAATGAACCTTGCGCCCGACGACCTTCGCCGCCGCAACTTCGTGCCGCAGAGCGCGATGCCGTACGACGCGAAACCGTCGTTGCCGTTCGACTCGGGCGATTTCGAGCGCAACCTCAACGACGCAATGAAGAAGGCGGACGTCGAAGGCTTCGCGGCGCGGCGCAGCGCGGCGGAGAAGGACGGCAAGCTGCTGGGTCTCGGCTACAGCTATTATGTCGAGCGCACGGCGGCGGGCATGTCGGACTATGCGAAGATCGCCGTCGGCGGCGAGGACGGGCTCGTCCATGTCTGGACCGGGCAGCAGACGAACGGGCAGGGCCACGAGACGACCTGGACACAGCTCATCTCGTCACGGCTCGGCGTCGACGTGGAAAAGATCAAGGTGCATCTCGGCGACAGCGACGTGCTTCCGGGCGGCGCAGGCACGGGCGGCTCGAAAGCCGTCTACATGGTCTCGGGCGCGATTTCGGATGCCTCCGACAAGCTGATCGACAAGGGCCGCGAGATCGCGGCGAACGAACTCGAAGCGGCGAAGGCCGATATCGAGTATCGCGGCGCGGACGGAGAACCGGTCTTCGCCGTGGCCGGCACGGACAAGACGATCGATCTCTTCGCCGTTGCGAAGATCGCGGAAACGCAAGCCGATATCGGCGAGTTCGCGGGCGACGGCGAATACACGCAGAAGGGCAATACGTTTCCGAACGGGGCGCATATCTGCGAAATCGAGATCGACGGCGATACCGGCGTCTATCGCATCACGCGCTTCACGGCGGTGGACGATTTCGGGCAGATACTGAACCCGATGCTCGTTGCGGGGCAGGTGCATGGCGGAATCGTGCAGGGGCTCGGGCAGGCGATGGGCGAGCACGCTGTCTATGACGCGAACGGACAGCTCGTGACCGGCTCCTTCATGGATTACTGGATGCCGCGCGCGGGCGACTTCCCGGATTTCAACGTGAGCTACAACGAGATCCCGTCGACGTCGAATGCGCTCGGCGTGAAGGGAGCGGGCGAGGCGGGAACCGTCGGCGCGCCCGCCGCGTTCATCAACGCGATGATCGACGCGCTGCGGCCCTACGGCATCGAGGAAATCGATATGCCGGTGACGCCGCTGAAGCTCTGGAACATCCTGCAAGGAGGCCGCAAGGTCGCCTGATTCTTCGCCTTTTGGCGAAACCGTGGTCAGGCCATATGCGCATCGGGATCAAGGGACCGGGAAAATACCCGCAAAGTCAGTCCTGTTATGTTGACATTTTGTCATTTTGATCCGACGCTTTTGTCATGACGATGGAGGAAACGGGTTCCAGAACCCGAGAAGCCGCTGAAGCGGCCGTTCTGGACGAAAAGGAGAGGGACGATGTCTCGCCCGCGAAAGCGGCGGGGGCAGGTGGCGCTCCTGTGACCGGTGCCTCGCGGCGGAAGTTCGAAAGCCGCCGCAAGCTCATGGCGGCAGCGCGCAAGCTCTTCGTCGAGCGCGGCTATCACGAGACGCGGCCGCAGGACATTTCCAAGGCGGCGGGCGTCGGCCACGGCACTTTCTATCTCCACTTCGAAGACAAGCTCGACTGCTTCCTCGCCTTCACCGAAGAGGCAGCGGACGAGCTTCATGAATTCGTCGAGCAGCATCATGCCGTGGCGGGATCGCTCGAGGAAGGGATTCACGAATTGCTGACGGCGGTGTTCGAATATTCGGACGAGAACCCGGGCGTACTCGGCGCGGCGCTGACCGATATCAGCGTGCTGTCGACGGGCGACACGGGGCGGAAAATGCCGGTGGACCGCTGGGCGGAAGTCTGGGCGGAACTCCTCGAAAAATGGAAAGAGGAAGGGGAGGCCGCCGCCGATCTCGACGCGCGGATGGCGGGCTATCTCATCGTCGGTGCGATCAAGCAGGGTGGTGCCTATGGCTACCGGCGCAGGCTCGACCGCAAGCGGATGATCGACGGAATGACGAAATTGTTTGTGCGGGCTCTGAAGAAATAACGGCAACAAAAAATACGGCCCGAAGGGGCCGGGCGGAGGGACGGGAGGCGTGGGCGCGAGGGCGCTGCTTGTGCTTGAGCGCGGCGAGCTGAAGCAGCGGGGCGTCGACGCCGCGCTGGTCCGCGGCGTCCAGGCCGGCGTGTGCATCGAAGATCGCTCCGTTGACGGCATCGACCGCCTGCTGCACGCCCTTGCCCCCGAAGCGCAACTTGTCGCCGTCGCGCAGCTCGACCGCCTCGTGCGCGCCCGTGGAGGCGCCGGACGGAACGGCGGCCCGGCCCATCGCGCCATCTTCCAGCACGACGTCCACCTCGACCGTGGGATTGCCCCGGCTGTCGAGGATCTCGCGGCCGATGATGTCGATTATGGCGGTCATGACGGTACCTTATGAGTTGCGGGCCGCGCCCGCGCATGGGAGGGTTCGGCGCCTTTTAGCCCCTCTTGCGGGCTGCGCAAAGACCCGAAAGGGTAGGGCCGGCGAGGCGTCACATAAGCGTTAAGAGTGGGCTGGCACGTCTTCATGACGGACACTGCGGCATTGGTACTGTTTTCCGGCGGGCAGGATTCCACCGTCTGCCTCGCCTGGGCGCTCGACCGCTACGTGCAGGTCGAGACGCTCGGCTTCGCGTACGGCCAGCGTCACGCCGCCGAGCTTGAGCAGCGCGGCCGCCTGCGCGACGGCACGCGCTTCGAACACGCGGCTCCGGTGCGCCCGCCGAGTCTCCGACCACGGCCGCGATG
>CAJXOU010000090.1 GCA_913057645.1 uncultured Rhodobiaceae bacterium
GGGGTGCTAGGGCACGTGCAGACACTGGGCCCGTGCGGAGCGGGTGCGGACGCGGAGGGGCGGGGGGCGGTCAGGGTGGGAGTTCGACGAGCGGGGTTCTGAAGGTCCGGTCTCGGCCCCGGAGCGGGGGATCGGCGTCGCGCCGCGCGACGTTGGCGTGCACCTCGGTCACGACCAGGCCGATCTCGCGTCCGTCGCGTCCCGTCGCCGTGAGGCGCATGCCGGGGTGCGGTTCGAGCTCCGGGGGAAGCTCGGTCCGGGGTACGTCCTGCACGAGGCGCGGATCGTGTTCGCCATAGGCCTCGGTGGAAGCGACCGTGAAGCTCTTGCTGTCGCCCGGCTCCATGCCGACGACGGCACTTTCGAAACCGGAGATGACCATCTGGCTGCCGATCGCGAACTCGATCGGATCGCCTTCGCGGCTCGTGTCGAACACCGTGCCGTCGGTAAGCTTGCCGGTGTAGTGCACACGCACCTTGTCGCCGTTCTGTGCTGCCATTGTCTTGCCTTTCCGCGCGGCTGCGTTCGCCTCCGGGGAAACGAATACCGCGCCGTTCGATGAACCTGCGGGCCGATAAAACAAACAAGGGCCTGCAGGTGGTTAACCCGAAGGCCCTCAAATCATCGACAAGACAAAAGATAGCACTGCGACCTGCCGCTGGCCACCTTGCGAGGCGAATAAATGCCGCGGATATGGCGAATTTGCGCGGTAAATCAGTAGGTACGACGCCAGACGCGGCGAATTTTCGCGTCCACTTCCGGTCCCATGGAACTCCATGCCGTGCGGTCGCGAGTCGTGTCGGCGATGAACATCGTGTCGGTGCGGCCGATGTGCTGGCTGAGATCGTTCAGCAATCCTGCCGCCGTCGCATCCGTGTTCACGCACCAGACATTCGGCGCAAGCTTGTAGGCCGGTCCGAGCGACATGATCGCCTGTTCGAGCGGGCCCGCGAAACGCGCCTTGATGTCCATGACGATGATGAAGTTCGCGGTATCGGGCTGGCGGCGCCTGTCGATCTGCCCCTTGCCCGGGCCGTAAGCGGGGCGCTGCCCTTCGGCGGCCGGTTCCGGCGTGGGCCGCCGGAGAGCGGCCGCGGGCTGCTGTGCGGGTTCATCCGCCGCCACAGCATCCCCGGGCGCATCGCCGTGCATGTCCGTCGTTTCCCCGGCGGGCTCGTCGGTGGCCGCTTCAGTATTTTCTGCGGTCGGCTCTCCGGCCGGCAAGGTCTGCTCTTCCGGCGTGACGGCGAAGAGCGGCGTGAAAGCGGGGATGTCGACAGCGTACTGCCACATGCTGGCGCCGGCGGGCGTGCCTTCGGGAGCGATGAGGCTGTGCTCCGCCACGCGGCCCTCGGCGACATATCCCTTCATGGCCTCGAAGGTGTAGGGCCCGTAGACCTTGTCGCCGTATTTCAATACCCAGCGATGCAAGGGAACCTCCGTCGATGTGGTTTCCTGCACGTGTTCTGCCATCGATTGGGCCGGTGCTTCGCCTGACTGCGCCATTGTCTTCCGGGGCGGAAACGCCGCCGCTTTCTCAAGTTGGAACGATACTGGTTCCATTTTTAAGTGGTTTTGGTTACCGCAACGTCCACAATTCGTATGCTTGGCGGTGTCCGGACAAGCGGGCAAAGTCGGCCCCAATCGCGGCAAACCGCGAATAAATTAACGGGAAGCGCCGATGACCGAATTCTGCAAGGCCGAACGCGACGGGCATATCCTCGTCGTCACCATCAACCGCCCCGAGCGCATGAATGCGCTGCATCCGCCGGCGAATTTCGAACTCGAGAAGATTTTCGACGATTTCGCGAAGGATGACGATCTCTGGGTCGCCATCATAACTGGCGAGGGCGAGCGTGCCTTCAGCGCGGGCAATGACCTTCGCTGGCAGGCCGAGGGCAACAAGATGGAAGTGCCGAAGTCCGGCTTTGCCGGCCTGACCGCGCGCTACGACCTCAACAAGCCGGTCATTGCTGCCGTCAATGGCGTCGCGATGGGCGGCGGTTTCGAGATCGCGCTCGCCTGCGACCTGATCGTTGCATCCGAGAACGCGGTCTTCGCGCTGCCGGAACCGAAGGTCGGCCTCGCGGCGCTGGCGGGCGGGTTGCACCGTCTGCCGCGCCAGATCGGCACCAAACAGGCGATGGGCATGATCCTCACCGGCCGCCAGGTGCCGGCGAAAGAGGGCAAGGAACTTGGGTTCGTGAACGAAGTCGTGCCCGCAGGTGAGTTGCTCGCGGCGGCAAAGCGCTGGGCCGGGCTCATCGCGGAGTGCTCGCCGATGTCGATCCGGGCGTCTAAGGAGTCCGTCTACAAGGGGCTCGATGAAGCGAACCTGCAGAAAGCGGTCGAGGGCAAGTATCCGGCCGTTGCGGCGCTCTTCAAGAGCGAGGACCTCATCGAGGGACCGCGCGCCTTTGCGGAAAAGCGCAAGCCGCAATGGAAGGGCCGGTAGGCTCCAAAAAAGTACCGGCCCTGCCGCGGGGGGAGCGGCAGAGCCGGCCTCGACAGGACCAGATCCCGAATTGGGGGGCGGCGGGACCTGGTCGGCAGATCAGTTGATCGCGGCGGTCGGCTTGTCTGCGGGCTTGCGGCTCGCGGTCTGACCGTCTTCGATGCCCGGACGGAGGTTCGTTGCGGGCGATTTCTTCTGTGCCGCGGCCAGGAAGGGCGCGGGCTCGCCAAGGGCCGGCAGTTCCTGCGTCTTCACTGCGGTGCGGACGGCCTTCTGGTCGAGGTTGACCCAGATATAGGGACGCTTCTCGGACTGGCGCTTGATCCATTGATAGGGCGCGTCCGACCAGACGACGACTTCCCAGTTCTTGTTGTCGAGCACGAACTCACCGCGATCGGTCCTCACCAGCAGCACCGCATGACCGTCGCCGTTCCACTCGCGGACCACGGAGACGAGCAGGTTCTCCGCCGTCCAGCCGCGTTCGATCAGAAGCTTGCGCTTTTCGAGCGCGAAGTCTTCGCAGTCGCCGCCGCGCGCATCCGGATAGGCCCACCATTCGGCGCGCTCATAGAGCGCCATGTCGGAGACCTGGGGCACTGTGCGATTGACGTAGTCGTTGACCCGGTTGAGCTCGGTCCACTTTTCGGGCGTCATTGCGATCGGCTGCGGTGCATCCGTCCCGCCACCGCATTCGTCCGGATTGCGGACGCAGAAGCCGATATAGCCGAAAGGCGGCGAGACCTGCTGGTAGACCGGCATATTCGCCGCAACCAGATGCACACCTGCCTTGTCGTCAAAAAGGGAACTGTCGATGCTGCCCACATGATCAGACGACTGACACGCCGTCAGACCCGCCGCCATACCCACCAACACACCGATACGCTTTACCCACATCATTTCGTCCACCAACCAAAGAAGGACTATCGAACTCTTGATGCGGAGAATGGCAGGGAGGAATTTGCGTCCGTTTAAGCGTGTGATCCGACTTTGATTTTAATGAAGATCAAATTTGAGAGGGCTTTTCCTAAAATTCGAACGATCCGGTTTTAGTTAAAATTGCAGATGTTGGCTCACACGCCAAAAGCCCATTCATATCAAGGCCTGGAGCGATTCTTGTGTGACCTGACCATGCGTTTTCGGGCGCTTCGATGAACCAAGTCGCGACTCGCTTTCGAGCCGGAAAGTGGTCAGGAAAAATTGTCGCAGAGCGGCTTTCAGCGGGGTTTTGAGCCGTCGAATGTGTCTGAATCGGTGTGCAGAGTGTCGCGAATGTGCCGGATCGTTAACTGGCGTTCCTTGCGCTTGGTGCCGGCAAAGGCCGGTTGCTGAAGGCCCGCAAGTTCTGCGGCTCGGGCCTTCGCCGTTTCCATGAGGTTCTGGGCGGGGACGGCCGCGTCAAGATAGCCGACGGCAACGGCGTCCGCCGGGCCGTAGATCCGGGCCTGGGTCACGGCCTCGGTAAAACGGTTGCGGGCGAGCCTGTCCCGGGCCAGTTCGATCCCGAAAACGGGCATCGTCATGCCGATAGCGACTTCGGGCAGACCGATCCGGAAGTCGCCTTCCGTGCCGATGCGACTATCGGCGGACAGGAGCAGAAGGCCGCCAGCCGCCAGCGCATGGCCCGTGCAGGCCATGACCACGGGCAGGCGGTATTCGTAGAGCCGGAGGAGGAGTTCGGCCCCCGCCGTCACCAGCTTTCGCACGTTTTCCGGTCCGGAGCCCATGACGTCGAGATCGAAGCCTGCGCAGAAGCGCTTTTCGCGGCCTGCGATCAACACCGCCTTTGCACTTGTCTCGGCCTCGTCGAGCGCCTTGTTAAGCGCGTCGATCATGGTGTGGCCGAGCGCATTGGCGCGTCCGTCATCCATCGTCAGGACGGCGATATCGTTCTCGATAGTCGTGATTAAAGGTCCGGACACCGGCTTCCCCCGCTGGTTTTTAATGCGGAGCAGTCTAGGCGACGGGGCAGCGCTTGCCGAGCGTGGATGCGTGGAAATCAGCCGAAGGGGCGGGAGAAGGCGGTCGCGCGCTCGGGAACATCGGTGAACTGGATGCCGATACCTTCTTCGGTGTGGCGGACGACACGGCCGGTCATGCGGCCGATGGAGACGTCGGTACCGATGGGTGGGCGATTTTCGACGGCCACCTGTGCGCCGCCCAGCGACATGTCGATGATGCGGCAGGGCATGGACTGGCCATCGGCCATGGTAAGGACCGAGCTTTCCTCGAGTCCCGCTTCGCCCGGTGCATAACGCGCAAAGGCGCGACGAGCCGAGACCTCGATCTTTTCGCCCCGGGCCAGTGCCTCAAGGCGCTGCTGCAGGCGCTCTCGGCGCGGACCGCTGATCGCGGTTTCGATGGCAAAGCCGCCTTCGAAGGCGCGGACCACCTTGCCCTCGAAACGGCCGAACTCGTCCAGATAGACGATAATGGTCGCACCGAGATCTATGGGCACATCCGAAGAAATCGCAATGCCTCCAAGCGACATGTCCCGGATCGAGCACGTGTGCTCGGAACCGTCGGGCGCAAGGAACCGGCCTTTCGCCTCAAAGGCGACACGCTGGTATTTGCGGCGTTCTTCGTTATCGGGCTGCATCGGGTATGGCCTGCGATGTGTCGACTGCGCAAATTGCGCCGAATTCTGTAATGGCAGAATAACTGCGTCACGGTTAATGAAATTTTACTGGGCCCGTTATTGCGGCCGAATATTTCCCTGATTTGGGGGAGCCGGCCCTCTGCATTGTACGAAATTGACGCTTGCGTCAGCTTCCGCGATTCCCGACAATCGTCAAAACTCCGATCATTTACGGAATCGGGCAGGGAATCGGCCGGAAGAGGGAGCCGACTGCCGTCATTGCCGCGCAGGCAGACGGCCGTCATTTACTCCGCGATCCAGTGAACGGCCGGGCAACAAGGACCGGAAACAGGCTTATGAGCGATTTCGACTACATCATTATCGGTGCCGGCAGCGCCGGATGCGTGCTTGCCAACCGTCTGTCGGAGAATCCGTCCAACAAGGTGCTGCTTCTCGAAGCGGGATCGAAGGACTCGAATTTCATGATCCACATGCCGGCGGGTGTCGGCAAACTGATCGGCACGGACCTCGCCAACTGGTGTTACGACACGGAAGGCCAGCCTTTCCTGAACAATCGCAAGCTTTACTGGCCGCGCGGCAAGGTGCTCGGTGGATCGTCCTCCATCAATGGCATGATCTACATTCGCGGCCATGCGCGCGACTACGACATGTGGCGCCAGCTCGGTCTCGAGGGCTGGGGCTTCTCCGACGTGCTGCCTTATTTCCGTCGTTCGGAAGGCAACGAGAACGGCGACAGCGCCTTTCACGGCGGGCAGGGGCCGCTCGGTGTCAGCAATCCGCGCAAGACGAATGTGCTGTTCGAATCCTTCGTCGAAGCGGGCAAGCAGGCGGGCCACCCCTATACCGAAGATTTCAACGGTCCGCAGCAGGAAGGCGTCGGTCCCTACCAGCTCACCATCAAGGACGGCCAACGCTGCAGCGCGGCCAAGGGCTATCTCGTTCCGGCGCTGAGCCGGCCGAACCTCACCGTCGAGGTCGAGGCGCTTACCTCGCGCATCCTGTTCGATGGCAAGAAGGCCGTCGGCGTCGAGTATACGCAGAAGGGTGAAACGAAGGTCGCGCGCGCGGGCAAGGAGATCGTCGTCTCGGGCGGCGCGGTGAACACACCGCAGATCCTCATGCTTTCGGGCATCGGCAAGGGCGAATATCTGAAGAAGTTCGGCCTGGATGTCGTTGCCGACCTGCCGGGCGTCGGCCAGAATCTGCAGGACCATCTCGACTGCGTCGTCATCAACGAGTGCACGCAGCCGATCACGCTTCACAGCACCGTCGCCAATCCGCTCAAGCAGCTCATGAGCGGCATGCAGTACACCTTCTTCAAGACCGGTCTCGCGACCTCGAACGGTCTCGAGAGCGGCGGGTTCCTGAAGACCCGGCCGGAACTCGAAATCCCGGATATTCAGCTTCACTTCGTGGCGGCGATGATGCGCGACCATGCGCGCGTCAAATCCGACCGGCATGGCTTTACCGTCCATATCTGCCAGCTCCGTCCGGAAAGCCGCGGCTTCATCGCGCTCAAGTCGACGAACCCCGCGGAGCATGCGCTGATCCAGCCGAATTATCTGGAAGCGGAATACGACAGGAAGGTGATGCGCGACGGTGTGAAGATCGTGCGGAACATCATTTCGCAGCGGGCGATGGATGCCTATCGCGGGCCGGAATTCTGGCCGGGCGCGGGCAAACAGTCCGACGCGGAGATCGACGCCTGGATTCGCGAGACGGCGGAGACGATCTATCATCCGGTCGGCACGGCGAAGATGGGCACCGATCCGATGGCGGTGGTCGATGCGAAGTGCCGAGTGCATGGACTGCAGGGCCTGCGCGTGGTCGACGCTTCGGTGATGCCGACGCTTGTCGGCGGCAACACCAACGCGCCGACGATCATGATCGCGGAAAAGATCTCCGACCACATGCTCGGCAAGGCACCGCTGCCATCCGAGAATGTGACGATCGCGGAAGATCGGGTCGGGCACGCAGCCTGATCGTTCCGGCAATGCAAGATGGTTCATGGCCCGGCTTCGCCGGGCCATTTGCTTTCACAGGCCTGTATTTCGCAGGCCGGTTTTCCTGCTCGCCATGCTATATTGCAAATCAGTCGCAGCGTCTCGGGGGTGATGTGAGCGACATCTGGGGAAAATCGGCTGGGTGGGCGCCGCTACGGTGTTTTCGGAATTGAAGCGCAGAGAAGCGTCCGGTGAACCGATTCAGGTGGGGCTGATCGGGGCGGGCGCCATGGGCCTGGGGATTGCGCATCAGATCGGCCGCACGCCCGGCATGCGGTTGTCCTTCATTGCGGACAAGTCCGGCGACGCTGCTCGCGAAGCGGCGCATCTCTATGCCAAGCCGACACATGTTGCGACCGATGGCGTCGCGGCGCTGAACGATCCCGCCATTCCCTGCGACGTGCTTGTCGAGGCGACCAACTCCATCGTTGCTGCCTTCGGCTACTGCATGGCGGCAATCGAGAAGGGTGCGCATTGTGTGCTGATGAACGCCGAGATCGATGCCGTTCTCGGTTATCTCCTTCGCGACGCTGCCGCCAGGAAGGGCGTCGTGGTTACCAGCGACGCAGGCGACCAGCACGGCGTGCTGGCGCGGATGGCGGAAGAAGTCGAGATGTGGGGGTTCGACATCGTCCAGGCGGGGAACATGAAAGGGTTTCTCGACCGCTATCGGACGCTTGAAGGGTCGGTCGAGATTGCGTCGTCGCTCAGGCTCAGCCCCGAACAGTGTCTTGCCTATACCGATGGCTCGAAGCTCAATATCGAAATGTCGCTGATCGCCAACGAGCGGGGACTCACGCCGCGCGTGTCCGGCATGGAAGGGCCGAAGGCAGAGCGCGTCGAGCAGGTTCTCGATCTATTCGATTTCGACGGTTATGGCGGCAAGGCGCATGTCGACTACATTCTGGGTGCACGCCAGCATGGTGGCGGCGTCTATGTCGTGGCGCGCAGCGACGATCCGTTCCAGCGGCATTATCTCGACTACTACAAGATCATCAACCGGGCGCCCTATTGCGTTTTCTTCAGACCCTATCATCTTTGCCACTTCGAGACGCCGCGCGCGATTGCGATGAGTGCGCTCTACGGGAGGAGCGTGCTCGACCTGCGCGGAGGACGGATGGCCGATTGCTACGCCTATGCCAAACGGGCGCTTTCGCCGGGAGACCGTATCACGCACGCCATCGGCAGCGACGAGGTCTACGGGCTGATCATGTCGGTGGAGGAGGCGGATGCAGACAATCTGGTACCGCAAGGACTCCTCGATATTGAAGAGAGTGATGAGCGTCCGGTGGTGCGACGTGCTGTCGAGCGGGACCAGCCGCTCACCTGGGACGATATCGACATGCCGGACACGCGCCTTCTGGAACTCTGGCGGCAGCAGGAGAAGCTGCTTGCCGGGACTTGACCGCCATGTCCTTGTCCGACGCAGTTCATCTCAAACCCGACCACGGCATGATTGGTTCCGTGCAGCATTACTGGCACTTCATGTTCGGATACTTGCTGCCCGCCATGGACTACATTACGACCCGCGACGGGGCTGACGAGACGTACCTGATCGAATCCTGCGGTCCGGTAATGGACAAGCTGCTCGTTGAAGCTCTGCCCGCCCTTGGTGCCGATTTTCGCATTCTGGACAAGGCCGAGATCGCAACGGCGTTTGCGGGTTGCCAGCGCGTCGATCTCGATCACTGGGATCACTACACGCTTGATCCTGCCAAACGCGATGAGCTCCGTTCACGGATCGACCGCGTTGTTCCGATCCTGCGCGCCAGGATGCCGAACCGGTGTCCTTGCGGCGTGACCGAAACGTGCCGCAACCGGATACTCCTTCTCGATCGCAGCTCGATGCCTGATTTCTACAAGCCCGGCGGCGGCACGGACAGCCCTTCATACGGTAGCGCCAGGCGGGCCATCCGCAATCTCGCGGAAACGCGCCAACGCATGAGGGCTCGTGGCTATCCGGTCATCGTTTATGAGCCGGGCAGACACGAGCTGGGCTGCCAGATTGACGTGTTTTCGAACGCGCGTGGTGTTGTCGGAATAAGAGGCGCGGAATTCGCAAACATGCTGTGGGCGCCTGCGGGGATTCCGGTCTACATGCTTACCCCGGTCGGGCCGCGCCAGCCCCGGGCAAAGTATCAGGAATGCCTCAGCGGATGCTTGCGGCAGAATTTCGTCGAAGGGTTCTGCGGCTCCGAGGTCAAGGCGCAGGTGCTGGAACTCGATGAGTTCGAGAGCCATTTCAGGCATCTGCGATCGCCGTGGCGGCAGGTGTTGTGGAACCTGTATCGGCTTTCGAGGCTGGGTAAGGTCTAGCCCAGCTCTTCCCGTCCCGCCGGTGCATTCTTCACGAGGCGAAGATAGGAACGCTCGCTGCGAAGCGGCGGTTTGCGGCTCGCATGGCTGGTGATGCTGGCGACGGTCACCGGCGGTTTCTCCGCGAGGATGCGGCGCGCTACCGCTTCTGCGTCGCGTTCGGGCGAACGCATCCGCTCCGGGTCGAGGCGGCGCAGCCGGTCGATCCACTGGCGGGTCAGCATCCGGTCGCCGATCCAGGGAACCACGTCGACCGGAACGGTCGCACCCAGCACCCGGGTCATCGATCCGTCTTCATGCGCGAGTGGAAGCAGGATCATCTCGAAGGTCGCCTCGCGGCCGTCATTCGTCGCCGCCGTATATTCGACGACGGAGATCGTCGCGTTGTTGGCCACGTCGTCCAGCGCCTGCTTCAGATTTTCCACACAGTCGTCCGACCACAGGGAAAGCATGTTGTGGCCGCGAAATTCCATTCCATAGGTGCTGCAAAGGCCGGTTCCGGCGAGGCGGAAGCGATAGGTGTCGCGGTCCTTGCGCTCCAAGATAAACACGTAAGGAAGGACGCGGCGGATGTCGCCCGGTTCGATTTCAGCGCGGCGCGGCGCGGGACGGCCAGCGCGGATTGCGTTCCAGTAGTCGAAAAGAACCTGATTGTTCTTGTGCTTCATAGCCCTCAACCCCTGCCGTGCCTTCGCCCGGCGGGGGAGCCCCCTTTGCCCAGGCGGAAATCCTAACTCATTCACTTCGAAACGTCCCGTTTCGGGTCGCTTCATCTGTCTCCTGGCCCGTTGCCGGCGCCCGTACCGCTTCGGTACGAGGTTTTGTGCCGGCGGGCCGGGACAGGCGAGCAGGAGCAGAAAGCGTGCCAGACGTTAACGGCGGTCTGGCGACAGGGGGCGCGGCGAGCTGCTGGCCGCGAATTTTCATTTATGTTCAATGGCTTGGTTTCTGCAACGGCATGGGTGGCGGCTGCGAATGCGTTAACGCGGGACGTCCTGCTGCCCCGTTTCGGAGCGCGATGGCGCGTCGTTAACCATTCTCCGTCGCGTAGCGGGTCAGCCTGGCGCTTCGGCATGGCTTCTGCATCGCGTGGGGCGGAAGCCAAGAGGGTTTCCAAACGACGCAGGCCAACGGGCCCAAATGGGGCCGGGAGTGTCAGGATGAAGCAGATGAAATTTTCGATGTCCGGCGGGATGCCGGTTCTGAGTGTGCTGGCGTTCGGCGCCGCACTTTTCCTCTATGCCTTCGCCGGGGCGACCCCCGCGGCGGCCGGTTCTTCCGGCGGATGCGGCGGCGGATGCACGCCTCCACCTCCCCCTCCGACGCATGACTGCGGCTGCGACCATGACGGCGGCGGGAAGAACTACAACAAGAACTACAATTACAACAAGAACATCAACTACAACGAAAACAACAACACCAATAACAACACGAACAACAACTACAACGAGAACAACGTCAACGTTCATGTGAACGTCAATGCCAACGCCAATGCGAGCGCCACGGCGACCGCTTCGGCCATCGCCAACGCGAATGCGGCGGCGGACAGTGCCTCGTCCGCGCTCGATCGCACCAGTTCCGTCGCCATCGGCAATGGCAGCGGCGGCGGCTTCGGTGGTGGCGGTTCGAGCTACTACGTCTCCGCGCCGCAGGCGGCGCCGATGGGTGCGCTCAACGTCATCGTGCGCACGGCCAAGGTCGTGAAGCCAGTGAAGGCGATCTGCGTCAGCGCGAAGGGCCTCGAAGAAGCGGCGCGGCTCAGCTCGAACGTCACGGAAGTCGAGCCGACCGACGATGTCGAACTCTTCCATTGCGTCGCCGGCGACATGCTTGTCGCCACGATCGGCCGCATGGCGGGCAAGGGCGACGAAGCGGCGCCCGACTATGTCGGCGGCTACGTCATCGAGTGCCGTCCCGGCGAGGCGCTGCGTCACGGCTCGAACGGCTTGCTTGCCTGCGTGCCGCAGAAGAACAAGTACGGCTACAGCGAGATTCCGGCCTCGACGCGCAAGGCCTATGCGGAAGTCTTCATCCGCAAGAACGAGCGCGGCGAGGAAATGGCCGCCACGAGCGGAGCGTTCTTCTCGGGAGGCGTCGGCTACTAGGGCGAGGGGTGCGGGGCACGACCGCTTCATCCCGTGTCCCGCAAAGCGCCGGAAGAGGCGGGGAGAGCTTTCGCTCTCCCCGTTTTTCTTTTGTCAGGCGAGCGATCTGTTGAAACAGGCCGCGACACGCGGTGCGGAGAGCTGGCCCCCGCCGCCCGGCGTGAGCTCCACGGTGGCGCCACCGAGCTTGATGACGAGCGGGGCGCGAGCGGTCACGGCACGGCCCCTTCCATCGCGGGCGGGACGGCGTACGGTCCGAGCGCCGTCTCGGACAGGCCGAGCCTGATGTTCATCGCCTGGACCGCCTGCCCCGAGGCGCCCTTCACCAGATTGTCGATCACCGAGACGATGATCGTGCGCCCCGGCCGCCGGTCGGGCGTCACGCCGATGCGGCAAAGGTTCGAGCCCTTGACATGCCAGGTGCCGGGCGCCTCGCCCAGCGGCATGATCTCGACGAACGGCTCGGCGATGTGGCCCGACAGACGCGGCGAGCGACCGGTGCGAGTCATCGTGTGCCAGTGGTCACGGACTCGGCCGGTGTTGAGGATCAGCGGGAAGGCGGGATCTGCTGCCACGAGCGGATCCGCCGGCGGCGTCGGCACGAACCGGGCGCGCCTGTCGTCCGTGTAGAAGCGGCCGTCGCCGCAGAGCCGGTCACCACTGGTGCCGGAGCGGGGCGCGGGCCACCGCACTGGGGCGAGATCCTGGTAGCCGGCGTCGCCGAGGCCGGCGAGGCCGCCGATATCGAATGCTCGGCGTCCGTCGTTCTCGAAGGCGGAGAGGGCTGCGTGCTCGGCGAAGATCTCGGCCGGGCTCCCGAAGGTAAAGGCAGCGGCGAACCCCATCCGGCGCGCGACCTCGGTGACGATCCACCAGTCCGGCCGGGCGGCGCCGGGAATGGCGCCAAGCAGGTCGTCGGGACTCTCCACCACCGACAGGTCCACGTCGGCCCGGGCCTTCAGGTGATCGGTGATCAACTGGCGGGCGAGGGGGATGCGCGCCCAGTAGACGATCCGCATTTTGGTTCTCCTCAACTCCTGGGGCCACTTCGCGATCGGTGAAAGCATCTGATCGGCGGTAGAGGACCCCGAATTCAATATGTCGGGCACTTCCGCGTCGTCGAGATCAGAACGACCCGAACGCGAAATGCTTTGCCGAGGCTGGCGGATGCCCTATTCGGCCGTCCAGCCACCATCGACGACGAGCGACGTGCCGGTGACCAGGGCGGACGCGTCGCTGGCCAGATAGACGACGTAGCCCTGCTCGCCCACCCGGAGCACGCCGGTCAGGGTCTCGGGCACCGCGCCATCGCTCGGCTCGAACGAGAGGCGCCAACCGTCGTCGGTGGACTCTGTGGTCTGGCTTCGGAGCGTGACCACTTCGACGCCGAACGCCGGAATGAAGTCCGGCGCTTCTTCGCAGTCCTCGCACGCGACCTCGAGGACGAAGCCTTCTTCGTCGTTGCGCAGGCCCTCAGGATCTCCGAATTGCGCCGCGCCTTCGAACTCCGCGTCCTGCCCTTC
>CAJXOU010000091.1 GCA_913057645.1 uncultured Rhodobiaceae bacterium
TCCGGGCTCCGGCGCGGCAGCCTTCGCTCGCTTCGCGATGATTCCCTCGCCCTTCGGTCTTCGAAACCCCGGCTGGCTCGCCGAGCCGTAGCTCGCGAAGCGAGCGAAGGCTGGTGGGCCCGGCAGGACTCGAACCTGCGACCAAACCGTTATGAGCGGTCCGCTCTAACCAACTGAGCTACAGGCCCCCAGCTCCCGCCATATAACAGCAAGCTTCCCGCGCTGCCAGTGGCGGGCCGCGCCATCGGCCCCTTCTCGAAACTTAGGTATTGACCTAACTGTTCTTCCGTTGTTACTTAGGCATATGCCTAACCAACAACATCTCGATCTCGACCGCGTTTTCCATGCCCTGGGCGATCCGACCCGGCGGGCCGTCGTGCAGCGTCTGGGCCGCGGCCCGGCCGCTGTCGGCGAGCTCGCGCAGCCTTTCAAAATGGCGTTGCCGTCCTTCATGCAGCATCTCGCCGCGCTCGAGAAATGCGGTCTCGTCACCTCGCGCAAGCAGGGGCGCAGCCGCATCTACAGCCTCGAGCCGAAGCCGCTCGAAGCGGCGGAGAAATGGATGACCGACCAGCGCGCCCTCTGGGAGACCCGCCTCGACCAGCTCGACAGTTACCTCCTGCAGATGAAGGAAAGTGAGACATGAGTAAGCCACCCATCGACCCGAAGACCGATCTCGTGCTGGAGCGCGTCGTTCCCGTACCGCCGCGCCTCGTCTGGCGCGCCTGGACGGAGCCGGAGCATCTGATGCCCTGGTTCTGTCCGCGCCCATGGCAAACCGTCGACTGCCGGATCGACCTGAAGCCCGGCGGCGAGTTCTACACCCAGATGCGCTCGCCCGAAGGCGAGAACATGGAGGGCGGCTCCGGCTGCTATCTCGACATCGAAAAGGAACGGAAGCTCGTCTGGACCTCCGCCCTCGGGCCGGGTTACCGGCCGGCCATGGCGCGGGTGCACGATCTCTTCTTCACCGCCTGGATTCTCATGGAGCCTGAGGGCGGGGGCACGAAATACACCGCCATCGCCATGCATCCCGACGAGGCGAGCGCGAAGCGCCACGAGGAAATGGGCTTCCAGGACGGCTGGGGCACCGCGCTCGACCAGCTCGTCGAATATGCCAGGACCTCGCTCTAATAAGATGCGGCTTCCACCCGCTCCTGCGATAGTGCGGGACAACAGGGAGGAGGCCCATGACGCTTCGTGTTCTCGAAATCACCGCGCCGTCCGGCTATGCGGACACGATTGTCGCTCTCGCCGAACAATATGAGGCGATCGAGGTCTTCGCTGCGCGCAGCGCCGATGCGGGCGAGGCGCGCTGCATTGTCCATCTCGTCTGCGAGACGAACCGCGTGCAGGAATTCACCGACGCCGTGCAGCAGGCGATCGGCCGGGGCGAGCCCTGGCGCGCGGTCATCCTCGCCGTCGAGGGCACGGTGCCGAAATACGAACCCGAAAAGGTCGAGCACCGGGAGGCCTTTCGCGCGGGTGCTGCAAGCCGCGAGGAAATCCACGAAGAGATCGCGCGCAACGCGAAGCTCGACTCGACCTTCCTCACGCTCACCTTCCTCTCCGCCATCGTCGCCGCCATCGGTCTCCTCAAGGACAATGTCGCCGTGATCATCGGCGCCATGGTGATCGCGCCGCTCCTGGGCCCCAATCTCGCCTTCGCGCTCGGCACGGCGCTGGGCGACCGGCCGCTGATGCAGAAGGCGATGCTCACCAACGCCGCGGGCGTCGCGCTCACCGTCACGCTCGGCGTCGTCATCGCGCTGATGTGGACCGAAGGCTTCGACGCCCCCGAACTCCTGAACCGCACCAGGGTCGGGTATGACGGCATCGCGCTCGCGCTCGCGTCCGGCGCCGCCGCTGTCTTCTCGCTCGTCGCCGGGCTGTCGAGCGCGCTGGTCGGGGTCATGGTCGCCGTCGCGCTGATGCCGCCCGCCGTCGCCATCGGCATCATGCTCGGCGCGGGCAATCCGGAAGGCGCGCTCGGTGCCGCCGTCCTCCTTGCGGTCAACGTCGTCTGCGTCAATCTCGCCGCGCAGGGGGTTTTCGTCGCCAAGGGCATCCGCCCGCGCACCTGGTGGGAGAAGAAGGCGTCGGCCGCCTCGCTCCGGCTCAATTTCGCGATGTGGCTCATCCTGCTCGCCGCGCTCGTCGCCGCCATCGCCTGGCTCGACGTGCCGGTGGTGCCGACGCAACTCATCGACACCGTGACGGACGCGGCGGCGCCATAGGCCCGAGATTGCCCGCTCCCCGCCGATCCGCTAGAAGGGGCGCCAATTCTCCATTTGCCTCAAGGAACCGCGCCACATGGCCTCCTACCAGTACGTCTATGTCATGGACCGCCTGTCGAAGACCTATCCGGGCGGCAAGCAGGTCCTGAAGGACATCCGTCTCTCCTTCCTGCCGGGCGTGAAGATCGGCGTGGTGGGCCTCAACGGCGCGGGCAAGTCGACGCTGCTGCGCATCATGGCGGGGGTCGACAAGGACTTCACCGGCGAGGCCTGGGCGGCCGAGAGCGCCAGGGTGGGCTATCTCCAGCAGGAACCGGAGCTCGACCCCGCGCTCAATGTGCTCGGCAATGTCATGGAAGGCGCGTCGGAAAAGAAGGCGCTGGTCGACCGCTACAACGAACTCGCCATGAACTACTCGGACGAGACGGCCGAGGAAATGGCGAAGCTGCAGGACATCATCGACGCGCAGAACCTCTGGGACCTCGACAGCCAGGTCGAGATGGCGATGGACGCGCTGCGCTGCCCGGACCCGGAAGCGGATGTGAACAATCTCTCGGGCGGCGAGCGCCGCCGTGTCGCGCTCTGCCGTCTGCTGCTCGCCGCGCCCGACCTGCTGCTGCTCGACGAACCGACGAACCATCTCGACGCGGAATCGATCGCCTGGCTGCAGAACTATCTCAAGGAATATTCCGGCACCGTCGTCATGGTCACCCATGACCGCTATTTCCTCGACAATGTGACGGGCTGGATTCTCGAACTCGACCGCGGCTCGGGCATTCCCTACGAAGGCAACTATTCCTCCTGGCTCGAACAGAAGGAAAAGCGGCTCGAACAGGAAGGCCGCCAGGAAGAGGCGAAGCAGCGCACGCTGGCGCGCGAGCTCGAATGGATCCGGCAGAGCCCCAAGGCGCGCCAGGCGAAGTCCAAGGCGCGTATCAGCGCCTATGACGAATTGCTCGCCGAAGCCGGCAAGCAGCAGGACGGCAAGGCGCAGATCGTCATTCCGGCCGGCCCCCGTCTCGGCGGCAACGTCTACGAGGCCGAACACATCTCCAAGGGCTTCGGCGACAAGCTTCTGATCGACGATCTCTCCTTCAAGCTGCCGCCCGGCGGCATCGTCGGCGTCGTCGGGCCCAACGGCGCGGGCAAGACCACGCTCTTCCGTATGCTGACGGGTCAGGAACAGCCGGATTCGGGCACGCTCAAGATCGGCGACACGGTCACGATGGGTTATGTCGACCAGAGCCGCGATTCGCTCGACCCGAACAAGAACGTCTGGGAGGAAATCTCCGGCGGCACCGACATCATCGAACTCGGCCGCACCACCATGCCGAGCCGCGCCTATGTCGGCTCGTTCAATTTCAGGGGCTCGGACCAGCAGAAGAAGGTCGGCCTTCTCTCGGGCGGCGAGCGCAACCGCGTGCACCTCGCCAAGATGCTGAAGTCCGGCGCGAACCTGCTCCTCCTCGACGAGCCGACCAACGATCTCGACGTCGAAACCTTGCGCGCGCTCGAAGACGCGCTCGTCGCCTTCGCGGGCTGCGCCGTGGTCATCTCGCATGACCGCTGGTTCCTCGACCGCATCGCCACCCACATGCTCGCCTTCGAGGGCGACAGCCATGTCGAATGGTTCGAGGGCAACTACCAGGACTACGAGGAAGACAAGAAGCGCCGCCTGGGGCCCGAAGCCGAAATCCCCCATCGCATCAAGTACAAGCGCTTCAGCCGCTGACGTTCCAAACCGTCACGTTGACTCACGCAAGAACAGAAATAACCGGGGAAATCCTGAGCTTTCCGCGACGTTTCCGTGACGGTGTTCACCTCGCCTTAAGCCTGCCCGCCTAGATTGCCCTCGGGAAAAGGGGACCAGGAGGGGCGCTTCGGGACGGGTGCGCGGCATGACGTGCCGCCATCCTCCATGGGCGGAAGACTCGGCAATGAGCGGCAGCAAAGCGATCGATCCGGAGATGGCGGCGATCATCCAGGAGGCGGTGAACCGCCTGCCGGGTGGTTTCGTCGTCTATGGGCCCAATCACGAGATCCTGCTGACGAACGAGCAGAACGAAATCGATTTTGCGGCGGCCAATTCCGCGCTCCGGGAAGGCTGCACCTATCTCGAATCGATCCGGCGCGGTGTGGCGGCGATCCTGACCAGTCTCGGCCATGACGAGACGCTCCAGATTGCCCGGACGATCGTCTCGACGCTGGAGAGCGGTGAGCCGATCGAGTTGATGACGCCGCGCGGCGCGATCCTGCAGGTCACCGAAACGAAACTCTCCTCCGGCGGTTCGGTCGCTGTCGGTGCCGACGTCACGGCCATTCACGAGCGCGAACGCGAACTGAAGAAGGCCCGCAAGGAAGCCGAGGCCGCGAACGAGGCGAAGTCCGCCTTCCTCGCCAATATCAGCCACGAAATCCGTACGCCGCTCAACGGCATTCTCGGCATGGCGCAACATCTCGCCACGGGCAATCTCGATGCCGAGCAGAAGGACCAGATCGACACCATTCTCGATTCCGGCAAGACGCTGATGGCGATCCTGAACGACGTGCTCGACCTCTCGAAGATCGAGGCGGGAAAGTTCGATATCTCGCCCATCGACAACGATCTCGGGCATCTGCTGCGCCGCCTCGAAAAGCTCTGGGCGCCGCGCGCGATGGAGAAGGGGCTCAAGCTCCGCCTCGACATCGACCCGGACATGATTTCCTTTCTGCGCTTCGACCCGGTGCGCGTGCGGCAATGCGTGTCGAACCTCGTCTCCAACGCGATCAAGTTCACGGAGAAGGGCGCGATCACGGTTTCGGCGACGGCGGCGCCTGCGGAAGACGGCCTGTTCGAGGTTCGCATCCGCGTCGCCGACACCGGCATGGGCATGAACGAGGAGACGCTCGAAAAACTCTTCGCGCCGTTCACACAGGCCGATTCCTCCACCTCGCGCCGCTTCGGCGGCACCGGGCTCGGGCTTTCGATCAGCCGCAAGCTGGCGCAGCTCATGGACGGCGACGTCGCCGCAGAGAGCGAGGAGGGAAAGGGCTCCGCCTTCACGCTTTCCTTCCGCGCCGCGCCCGGCCGCCGCACGGAGGAAGCGCCCGCCAATGCCGATGTCGCCCATACGGGCGGCGTGCGCTGGGCGAAGGGGCTGTCGGTTCTGCTCGTCGACGATCATGCGCTCAACCGCAAGGTCGCGCGGCTCTTCCTTGAGCCCATCGGTATTTCCGTCGTGGAGGCTGAGAATGGCGAGGAGGCGCTTCGCTGTCTGCAGACGCAATCCTTCGACCTGGTGCTTCTCGACATGCACATGCCGGTGATGGACGGGCCGGAGACGCTTGGCCACATCCGCGCGCATGAGCCGCATGTCAGGGACATTCCGGTGATCGCGCTGACCGCGGATTCGCTCGGTCCCAACAAGGCGCGTTATGCCGCGCTCGGCGCCGACGGCTATGTCGGCAAGCCGATAGACCACCGCGAACTCATCCTGGAGATCGGCCGGGTGCTGGAGGAGAAGTTCGGCCGCGTGCCGATGCCGCAGGGCGCCTTCCCCGAAGGCCGCCGCGCCTGAGCCGCGTTAGTCCGGCACGCCCGCCCCGATATCGATGAAGCATTCCGCCTCGTGGCTTTCGAAGCGGAATTCGCCCCCGGCCTCGTGTTCGAGCGCCGTGGCGAAGCCTTCCGCGATGCCGATCACGAGCCGCGTGCCGCCATCCGCATCCATCATCGGAAACTGCGTCAGTTCGATCGGCTGGCGGAAGCCGTCCGTATGCACGATTTGCTTGCCGACCCAGCGCCCGCAGGGCCGCGCGCCGAACATCAGCCGCATCGAAAGGCCCGAACGTTCCCGATCTTCCGGCGGAACGAAGTCGATGTAGTTCTGGCCCTTGAGCTCGAGGCCGAGTGCCTCGCGGATCGCCTGCCCGGCAATGCGGAAGAGCAGGCGCCGTTCCCGATCGTCATGCAGTTCGATGAGATAGATGTCGTTCAGGAAGGGGGCGAAATGTTCGGCACGGAAGGCCGTCTTGTCGGGAATGAAGCCCGTTGCGGGAATCCCTCTCCATGCCGCCTCGAAGGCGCGGCTCTTTTCGGAGCGGCGGATCGGCGCGCACGCCGTCTGACGGATCTGGCCTGAACTCACGGCCGGCCCCTTTTCTGTACAACGCAACTGGAACTGGGCCGGATTGTCGTTCGGGCCGGTTAACGGGACCTGAATCCCCGACGGCGTTCAGTCTTTCTTCGCTTCGCAGGCGGCCATCATGCCGCCGACGACGAAGCGCCGCGCGGTGGGGTAGATCGCCGCGAGATCGGTCGATCTGTATTTTCCGGCCGACAGCGTGTCGAGCCGTCCGTTCTGGCCGAGCGCATGCGACATGCCGCCGATCATCAGTTCATAGGCGCAATAGAGCGTGTGGTCGCTCGCCTTCGGATAGGCGCGGGCGAGCAGCGCGATGAAGTCGCGCGCCGCCGGGTCGAGCACGGAGGCGAGGATGCCCGTCGCCCACATCTTCACGTTGCAGCCATGGGCGACGATCTGCGCATAGGCGGCCCAGCCCGGTTCCCCCGTCGTCACGCGATCGAGGATGGGCACCATGAAGATGTCGGCCACTGCCTCCACGATTTCCCGGCGGTTCATCCTCTTGAGCGCCGGTTCGAGCGCGGCGAAGCGTTCCTGCCGGTCGGCGTCGATCTCGCGGAAGCGCCGTTCCACCACCGCCTTGAAGAGGTCTTCCTTGGTGCCGAAATGGTAGTTCACGCTGGCGAGCCGGGTCTCGGCCGCGTCCGTGATGTCGCGCACCGAGACACCGAAGAAGCCGCGCTCCGCGAAAAGGCGTTCCGCCGTGTCGAGGATCAGGTCGCGCGTCTTCTGCCCGGCGCTCGAAGCTTCCTTCGGCTTGGAGGCGCGGGGGGCGGGCTTTCGGGCGGCGGCAGTCGGCATCGGGCACTCCGGATTGATACGATCGTTCCGTTTCGTTTGACTCTTGGTGGAACGTTCGTATCATATTTTTCGAGCGGCACAAGACGGGGTCTCGGGAGGGCCCCGCAAAACAGGCCGCCGAGGGAGGATTTCATGGCACCCGTTCCATATACGCGCGGCCTTCACGATGTCGGCAACGGTCATTTCGTCTGGCTCCTGCCCACCGGCACCTGGGGCTACAGCAATGCCGGGCTCGTCGTCGACGGCGACCAGTCGCTTCTTGTCGACACGCTGTTCGACGAGAAACTCACCGCCGAGATGTTTGCCGCCATGAAAGATGCCACCGGCGTCGGCGGCGCGGAGGTCGGCACCGTCGTCAACACGCATGCGAATGGCGACCACACCTATGGCAACGGGCTTGCCGTCAACGCGAACATCATCGCCTCCAAGGCCAGCGCGCATGAGATCGCGGAGGAAGCGCCGCCGGAAATGCTCGCCGGGATGATGAAGGCGGCCGACCAGTTCGGCATTGCCGGCGAGTTCTTCAAGGCGAAGTTCGGCGACTTCCATTTCGACGGCATCAAGATGCGCCAGCCGACAGAGACTTTCACCGGAACGATGGAAGTGAAGGTCGGCAACAAGACCGCGAAGCTGATCGAGGTCGGCCCCGCACATACGGCGGGCGACACGCTCGTCCATGTGCCGGAAGACAAGGTCGTCTATACCGGCGACATTCTTTTCATCGACGGCACGCCCATCGCCTGGGCGGGGCCCGTCTCGAACTGGATCAAGGCCTGCGACCTCATCTGCGCCATGGATGTCGACGTCATCGTGCCGGGCCACGGTCCCCTCACCGACAAGGCGGGCGTGCGCACCATGCGCGACTATCTCGTCTTCGTGGACAGGGAGGCCCGCGCGCGCCACGCGGCGGGCATGGATTCCTGGGACGCCGCGCAGGACATCGCGCTCGGCGCCTTCGGCGAATGGCCCGATGCCGAGCGTCTCGCCGTCACCGTCGACACGATCTACCGCGAAATCAACGAGGACACCTCGCCGCGCGATGTGGTGGCCATGTTCACGCGCATGGCCGAACTCGAAAAGAAACAGAAGGCAGCCTGCGAGCACGCCGGCCACAAGCACTGAGGATGAAGCCATGAAATTCGTGACCTATGGAACGGGCAGGGGAGACTCGCGTCTCGGTGCGCTCATCGGCGAAGACGCCGTGCTCGATCTCGCGAAGGCGAGCGGAGGCAAACCGGCCTTCGCCTCGATGCAGGCGCTGATCGATGCCGGCGCGGACGCGCTGGCGCAGGCGAAAAAACTCGCCGCCTCCGCTTCCCGCGACGCCGTCTCGCCTCTCTCCTCGGTGAAACTCGCGGCCCCGCTGCCGCGCCCAGTCAGAATGCGCGACTGCTCGCTCTTTCTGGAACACATGGAAGCGGGACTGAACAAGATCGCGCGACAGACGGCGGATGCCGATCCCGACCCGGAGGCAAAATATGCGGAGCTGACAGGGGAGGGCGGCCGCTTCCGGTTCAACCGGCTCCTGAAACAGCGCGTCATCTATTACAATTGCGACACGCTTGCCTTCAGCGGTCCCGATGACGAAATCGTCTGGCCGTCGGATTCGAACTGGATGGATTACGAACTCGAATGGGCCTGCGTCGTCGGCAAGCCGGGCGAGAACGTGACGAAGGAAAAGGCGCGCGAGCACATCTTCGGCTACACCATCTTCAACGACTGGTCGGCGCGCGACACGCAGCTTGCGGTCATGGAATGCAATCTCGGCCCCGGCGCGGGCAAGGATTTCGCGCTCTCGAACGGCATCGGTCCCTGCATCGCAACGGTCGACGAGTTCGACGACCCCTACAAGCTCACCATGACGGCGCGCGTCAATGGCGAGGAATGGTCGCGCGGCACCACGGGCAGCATGCATCATTCCTTCGAGGACGCGGTGGCGGAGTTCTCGCGCGACCGTTCGCTCGTGCCCGGCGAGATGATAGGCTCGGGCACGGTACTCGGCGGCTGCGGCCTCGAACTCGGCCGCCAGCTTTCCGATGGCGACGTGGTCGAACTCGAGATCGACGGCATCGGCATCCTGCGCAACAAGGTGGTCCGGCGGCACTAGGTTGCGGCAGTATTGCGGTTATCTATCCACCCTCCCCTCGGGGAGGGTCGAAATTCGGGAAGCGTAGCGCACACGAATTTCGGGGCGGGGGGCTGACAAGCCGTGTCCCCCGCCCCGAGAAATGAAGCTTATCCAGGGGGAAACATGGCAAGACTCGCACCGCTCGACCGCAAGGACCTTCCGCAGCTGGAACCGATGTTCCAGCTTGTCGAGGCGTCGATGGGTTTCGTCCCCAACAGCATGTTCATCATGGCGCGCAAGCCGGGGCTGGTCGAAGCTTTCGCCGGGCTCGGCCTCGTCGCGATGCAGGGCGAGAACCTCCCCGATGGTCTCGGCCGTCTCGTCGCCTACATGGCGAGCCATTCGTCGGGCTGCCAGTATTGCCAGGCGCATACGCATCATCAGGCCGCCCGCGACGGACTGCCGGGCGCGAAGCTCGACGACATCTGGAACTACGAGCGCAGCGATCTCTTCTCCGAGGCCGAGCGGGCGGCGCTTCGCGTGGCGCAGTCGGCAGGCGTTACGCCGAACGAGGTGACGGACGCGGATTTCGTGGAACTCCGAAAGCATTTCTCCGAAATCCAGATCGTCGAAATCGTTTCGATCATCGCCTTTTTCGGTTTCCTGAACCGCTGGAACGATACCTTCGCGACGCCGCTCGAAAGCGGCCCGCTCGCCCACGCCACCTCGCATCTCGCCGCCCATGGCTGGACGGGCGGGAACCACGTGTGACGCCGCGCCGTGAGATTAGGTTTTTCTACCCACCCTCCCCTCGGGGAGGGTCGAAATTTGGGAAGCGTAGCGCACACGAATTTCGGGGCGGGGGCGCTGAGATGCCGTCCCCTGCCCCGAGAAATTCTTCGCAAGCTCGAATTTCTCGACCCGCCCCACAGCTTGGTGGCTTGTCCACCAAGGCGGACAAGCTGGGCGGGTGGAAAATGGGGGTTGTTTCCGGAATAGAAGTTTGCCGACAGCAATGACACCAGCCCCATGAACATCGCGACCCTCCTCGAAACCGCCGCGCTCACCGCGCGCGACAAGGCCGCCCTCTCGTCGCCGCACGAAACCGTGCTCACCTATGGCGCCTTCCGCGCGCGCGCCGCGCGGCTTGCCGCGGGTCTTGCCGCATCGGGGCTCGCGCCCGGCGAGCGCGTCGCGCTCGCCATGTCGAACGGCACGGAATACTACGAAGTCATGTTCGGCGCCTGGATGGCGGGACTTTGCGTCGCGCCCATGAACCCGCGCCTTCATGTCAGGGAATTTGCCTTCGCGATTGCTGACAGCGGCGCGCGCCTCTGCTTTGCGACACCTGACATCGCACCCGGTCTCGCGGCGGAGCTCGGCGATGCCTGCCGCGTCGTGGAAATCGGCGGTCCGGATTTCGAGGCGCTGTTCGCGAACGCGCCCGCGCCGATGGTCGAAGCCGCGGGCGACGCCCCCGCCTGGCTCTTCTACACCAGCGGCACCACCGGCAAGCCCAAGGGCGCGGTCCTCACCCACCGCAACCTGATGGCGATGACGGTGAGCTTCCTCGCCGACAGCGGCACCTGTGTCGACGACAACATTCTTCACCTCGCGCCGCTCTCGCACGCGAGCGGCATGCTCGGCCTCGCCTATGTCGCGCGCGGCCGCAACAATGTCGTGCTGCCTGCGCTCGGCAGGCCCGCGCTCGAAGAAGCGCTGAAGAATTTCGCGCCGCTCTCCTTCTTTGCCGTGCCGACGGTCGTGCGCCGCCTCATGGAGCCGGAGCTTCTCGATCCTGCGCTCGTGCCCGCCATCCGCCGCATCTTCTTCGGCGGCGCGCCCATGTATGTCGAGGATCTGAAGCGCGCCGCCGCGCATTTCGGTACGATGCGTCTCTGGCAGCTCTACGGGCAGGGCGAGGCGCCCTGCACGATCAGCTACATGCCGCCGCATCTGATCGAGGCGGCGCTGAATGACGGCGACGACAAGCGTCTCGGCAGCGTCGGCATTCCGCGCAGCGGCGTCGCGCTGCGCATCGTCTCGGAGGCGGGCGAGCCTTGCGCGACCGGAGAGGTCGGCGAGGTCGCCGTCAGCGGCGATGTCGTCATGGCCGGCTACTGGGGCAGGGAAGAGGCGAGCGCGCAGGCGATCCGCGGCGGCTGGCTCCATACCGGCGATCTCGGCTTCATGGACGAGAACGGGTACCTCACGCTGGTCGACCGCTCGAAGGACATGATCATCTCCGGCGGCTCCAACATCTATCCGCGCGAGATCGAGGAAGTGCTGTTGTTGCACCCCGCCATTGCCGAATGTTCGGTGATCGGTGTCGCCGATGCGGAGTGGGGCGAGGTCCCCGTCGCCTTCGTCGTCGCGAGCGGCGAGCGTCCCGCTCGCGAAGCCTTCGACACGCTCTGCCTCGACCACCTCGCGCGCTACAAGCGCCCCCGCGACTACATCTTCGTCGATGAACTGCCGAAGAGCAGCTACGGCAAGATACTGAAATCGGCGCTGCGGGAGGAATGGGCAGCGCGGGGATAAGGTATTTCCTTTCGTCACCCGCAACCGGCGCTTACGGCGTCCCGGAGACCAGTCGTCGCCGGCTCGCCAGCCAGATCAGCGCCAGCGCCGCCGTGCCGAGCCATGGCAGCAACAGCAGATTGAGCATCTGCCAGCCGAAGAGTTGATGCAGCAGGCCGGCGCTGAGCGAGGCAAGGAGGCTGACGCCGAAAATCATCATGTCGTTTGTGGCCTGCGCGCGGCCTTTCTCGGCCTCGCTGTAGGTCTCGGTCAGAAGCGTCGTGCCGCCGATATAGAGAAAGTTCCAGCCGACGCCGAGCAGCACCAGCGCGGAGGCGAAAGAGGCAAGGCCCGTGCCCGACAGGCTGAGCAGCACATGGCCCGCCAGCAGTCCGACACCCGTCAGCATGATGCGCAACACGCCGAAGCGCGCGATCAGCGATCCGGTGAAGAAGGACGGCAGGAACATGCCGAGCACGTGAAGCTGGATCACGAGGGCCGCGGCCGGCAATGCGTGTTGATGATGGGTCATCGCAAGCGGCGTTGCCGTCATCGCGAGGATCATGACGCCGCCGCCGGTCGCGGCGCCGAACAGCGCGACGGCATAGGCAGGCTGGCGGACGATCGCCAGCAGCGGGCGGCCGCCATCCGCATCGGCGGCGCGCGGTGCCGGGCGCGGCACGTTCAGGCCGGTCAACAGGCCCGCCGCAACCAGCGACACCAGCGCCAGCAGCAGGAACGAACCCGTAAAGGCGGGTGTCAGCAGCGGTCCGCCCATTTGCGCCAGCATCGGGCCGAGGATCGCCGCCGCGACGCCACCGGCCATGACCAGCGAGATCGCGCGCGGGCGAAAGCCCTCGTCGGCGACTTCGGAGGCGGCGAAACGGTAGAATTGCGCGAAACCCTGATAGATGCCGACCAGAAACGTGCCGGCCGAGAGCAGCAGCAGCGAACCGGCCCACATGCCGGCCGCCGCCAGGATGCCGGCCGCCGCCCCGGCGAGCGCCTGTCTCCTATACACATCCGCCGCTGCCGACGCACTCACGCGTGTTGATCTGCGACCTCACCCTCTCTTCCACGCTAGGCCCGCGAACCACACCCCGCACCCGAGCCTTGAGGCCGACCGATGCCGTCTCCTGGTCCACCTCTGGACCTCACCGTACGCTGGCGCGGGCCGCGA
>CAJXOU010000092.1 GCA_913057645.1 uncultured Rhodobiaceae bacterium
CGACGCCCCTGACGCGCATCGACAGGGAACCGTCGCCCGCCCTCGCCGTCCGACCAGACGACGCGCTGACCTCGATCAGGAGCGCGCTCATGCTGGGGTCAGACGTCCCGGAGCTGCAAGCCGAGTCGGGAGACCTGCAGAAACGGCTGGAGCAGCTCGCCGCGCTTCGCCGGGACATCCTGGAGGAGCTGGAAACGCTGGAAACCGCCCAGGTATCGCTCAGGGAAGAACGCACGGAACTGCAGGCGTTGCTCGACAGGACACTGGCGCTGCAGCAGAAATACGTGAAACAGGCGGAAAGCGAGCAGGCCCGTGCCGAACGGCTCTCGCGCCAGGCGACAGACCTCTCGGACCTGATCGCCCGGCTGGAAACAGGGGCCGCCGACCGCCTGCCCGCCGCCCGGCCCGAATTCTCTCCCGAACCGGAGCCTGAACCCGTGCCGAGGGAACCGGAGCCTGCCGCGACCCGGAATGACCGGCAGGAACTCGCCCTGCTGCGGCCGCCCGCGACCCCGCCCTCCATGCCTTCCTCGAGGCTCTTTTCGGATGCCAGGGGCCTGATCAGGCCGCCCGTCGCCGGGACGGTCATTCGGGATTTCGGCAGCCGTGAGGCCAGCGGCACTCCGACGCAGGGAATAACCATCTCGACCCGGCCCGATGCACAAATTGTTGCCCCATTCGACGGCAGAATCTCCTATGCGGGGCCATTTCGGCACTACGGCCAACTCTTGATAATCTCCGTCGGAGAGGGCTACCATGTGTTATTGGCGGGCATGAGCAAGATCGATTGTGTCGTGGGCCAAAACATCCTGGCCGGCGAACCGGTCGGCACGATGGGGTCCGCGTCTGCCCGGAACGATCTGGCCGCAAATGAGAATTCGGCACGGCGGAACGGAACGTCGGAATCCGGCCCGGCGCTTTATATCGAGTTTCGCAAGGACGGAGAGCCGATCGATCCCCGACCCTGGCTGTTGATGAGTGACAAAAAGGCACGTGGTTAAATGAACAAGTCCGTCTTCGCTGGCTTCGCGGTCGGTACCCTCCTGTCCTTCGCCGCCGTGGTCGGCCTGAAGCAGGGCGTTCTCGATACTCCCGCCTATGCGAACGAGGCCAACACCTACCAGCAACTCAATCTTTTCGGCGACGTTTTCGAGCGCGTCCGTGCGGACTACGTCGAGCCGACGGACGACGCCAAACTCGTCGAAAACGCCATCAACGGCATGCTGACCTCGCTCGATCCGCATTCGAGCTACATGACGCCAAAGACCTTCCGCGACATGCAGGTGCAGACCCGCGGCGAATTCGGCGGCCTCGGTATCGAGGTCACGATGGAGAACGGCGTGGTGAAGGTTGTGACCCCCATCGACGATACGCCCGCAAGCCGCGCCGGCCTGCGCCCGAACGACTACATCACCCATATCGACGGCACGCAGATTCTCGGCATGACGCTTTCCGACGCTGTCGACAAGATGCGCGGGCGGGTGAACACCGATGTGCTGCTGACCGTGGTCCGCAAGGGCGTCGACGAGCCTTTCGAGGTGAAGCTCACGCGCGACATCATCACCATCAAGTCGGTGAAGTACAATCGCGAGGGCGATATCGGCTATATCCGCATCACGTCCTTCAACGAGCAGACGGCTGACCTGCTGGACGACGCCATCATGGATCTGACGAAGCAGATCGGCGCATCGCGCCTGCGCGGCTTCATCGTCGACCTCCGGAACAATCCGGGCGGGTTGCTCGACCAGGCGATTTCGGTGAGCGACGAGTTCATGGATGGCGGCGAGATCGTCTCGACTCGCGGCCGCCATCCCGAAGACACGCAGCGCTACAATGCCCGCAGCGGCGACGTGACCAGCGGCAGACCCGTCATCGTGCTGCTGAACGGCGGTTCTGCCAGCGCATCGGAAATCGTCGCGGGCGCGCTGCAGGACCATCGCCGTGCCACCATTCTCGGCACGCGCTCCTTCGGCAAGGGATCGGTTCAGACGATCATTCCGCTCGGCTCCGACGGCGCACTGCGTCTCACGACCGCGCGCTACTACACGCCGTCTGGCCGCTCGATCCAGGCAAAGGGTATCGACCCCGACATCGTGGTGAACCAGACCCCGCCCGAGGAGAAAAAGACTTCCACAAAGACCGGCGAATCCGCGCTGCCGGGCCATCTGGCAGCGGAAGAGGGAGACGAAGTCGCGGGCTCCGACAGCTTCGTTCCGAAGGACAAGAAGGACGACAAGCAGCTCCTCTATGCGATCGACCTGCTGAACGGCGCGCGCAAGGATGCGGCTTATCTCGGCACGGGGCGGACGTCCAGCGCCATGGCCAATTGACAGACATTCGGCACCAATCCGCCGGAGACGATTTGCGAGCATGGTGGCGAAGATAGCGGCAAACGGCTCCGGCCCCATCCGGCACTCCGATGAGGACAGCGGCGGACTTGCCGGGCGTCTTCTCGCCGCCGCTGCCCTTCTCGTCGTTCTCGTCTATGGCGGCACGCTCGCATGGCTTCTCCTTTCCGACGACAGGCTGGCGGGAGAGCCCGTGGTCCATGTCGCGCTCGCTCCTGAAGAACCTGTAGCTCCGGAAAGCCCGGCCGAGGAAGAAACACAAACTCCGCTGGCGGAAATCACGCCGGACGAACAGGAACCGCCGGAAGGCGATGTCGCCGATCTGAGCGCGGACGAACAGGCGCTGCTCGACGCTGCGCGCAATCTCGATGGTGGCGGCGAGACGGAAGGCGAGGTCCGGATCGTCGGCGCGGAAAGCGTGTCGGGCGACGGCGGGGAGGAAACAGGTTCCGAAGGAGAGGTCATCAGGCTCGACCCTGTTCCCGATCCGGCCCTTGTGGAACAAACCGCCGACGGGCCATTGCCGAAAATCTCACGAGATGGACGCAAGCCGTGGCAGGTCTATGCCCGCCCGGTGCCATCGGGAACGCAATCTGACCGGCGCATCGCGCTCGTCGTCAGCGGCATGGGCATCAGCGAAAGCGCGACCGCACATGCAATCAAGGTCCTGCCGCCTGAAGTGACGCTTTCTTTCGCACCCTATGGGGCGGGTCTGCAGGAATGGATCGCCAGAGCGCGCGCCGCAGGTCACGAAGTGCTGCTTGAACTGCCGATGGAGCCGTTCGGCTACCCGCAGAACGACCCCGGCCCGCACACATTGCTGACCGGCGGCAACACGGATGAAAACATCTCGCGTCTCGAATGGCTGATGAGCCGCTTCACCGGCTATACGGGTGTGATGAACTATCAGGGCGCGCGCTTCACCACGTCAGCTTCCGCCCTGACCCCCGTGATGGGCGCGCTGGGCGCACGTGGCCTTCTCTATGTCGACAACGGCGCCTCGGCGCGCAGCCTCGCCCCGGAACTCGCGGAAAAGGCGGGCATGCCCGCTGTGCAGGCAACACGCATCGTGGATCCGGTGCAGAATCCGGAAGTCATCGCAACCTCGCTCGACACACTGGAAGACGTGGCCCGCGAAAAGGGCAGCGCTGTCGGTGTCGCGTCGGGCTTCCCCGTGACGGTCGATGCACTCGTACAATGGGCCGCGTCGCTGAAGGACGAGGGCTACGTTCTGGTGCCGGTGACGGCGATAGCAAAAGACAACTGACGAAAGCGGAAAATGCCGAGTCACAAGAGAGGCGGAACACCCGTCGCGCCCGAGACGCTGCCCTATCGCCCCTGCGTCGGCATCATGCTGATAAACCGGGATGGGCTCGTCTGGACAGGCAACCGCATTCAGGAAGTCGACACGGGGAGCCCACTCACCTGGCAGATGCCGCAGGGTGGCATCGACGAGGGTGAGGAGCCGGGGGAAGCCGCTTTTCGCGAACTGAAGGAAGAGACGGGCACGGACAAGGCGCGGATCATCGGCGAGACGAAAGACTGGCTGACTTACGAACTGCCGCCGCACCTCGTCGGTATCGCGCTCAAGGGAAAGTATCGCGGGCAGAAACAGAAATGGTTCGCCATGCGCTTTACCGGCAAGGACAGCGACATCGACATCGCGGCCGACGACCACCAGGAATTCAGCGAATGGGCCTGGGTCCCGGTCGCGGAGATCGTCGAATTGATCGTGCCGTTCAAGCGTGGCGTCTACGAACAGATCGTCCGCGAACTGGGCCCGCTTGCCCGGCCGGGCGAGTGATCGCGCCGGATCATTTCGCGTCGTTCCAGCCGGCGGCAATCTCTTCCAGTTTTCCGGCAAGCGGCAGGATACGCGTTTCGAACGCATACCGCGCATAATCCCAGCGCTCGTCGGCGCGAAGCGCAATGATGCGGCCGAGCTTTTCCTCCATCACGCCAAGGAGCGATATCAATCGCTCGATCTGCGGCCGCACGTCCTGCGGAACCTGCTCATGCACCGAGACAAGCGTGGAGCGCATGGCGGAGAAATTTTCTTCGCTCGCTGAAGCTGGTGGGTCCGTCCTGCCGCTCGCGACGATGTATCTGCCAACCTCTTCCTTCAGGTTTTCAAGCTCGCCGCGAAACGTCGCAAAGGGACCGACCGGCCCGACTTCGTCAGGGGACGACACGGCGAGCATCGCGCTCATCGCTTCGCCACAAAGCGCCTGTGCTTCCGCGAGTGCTGGTCTCACATCTTCGGTATAGAGCTGCAACCCGGGATATCGGTTCACCGTGCCGGCGATGGAGGCGACCGCGCGTTCTTCCGCGAGAAGACTTGCGAGAAGCCGCTTCGCTTCCACGAACTCGACAAGCCGCTGGCCATCGGTCCAGTTCGCGGAATGGGCTTCGAGTGCGGTCGCCGCCGACTGGAGCCGGACCGTCGCATCGAGCCATTCCTGGCGGAATCCCTCGCCTTCCGTCAGAAGATAGCCGCGCAGGGCAACGACGCTCGCCTCCCGCGCGGACGAGAACTCATCGAGCGCAACATCGAAATCCGCAGCCGCCGTGTCCGTCTCCACGCGCCCGTCCGCACTGCCAGGGCGATCGGAAATTCTTTCCGGTCCGGAAGGGGCTGCGTCCCGGTCCTCGGGCTGCAGCGCCACATAGGCCGCACCGGAAAGGACAAACAGGGAAACGGCAAGCCAAATCCGCCAGCGGCGACGCCGCGGAGAGGGGAAGGCATTCTTGATGAGGCGTTTCTTTCTCGAGGCGGATTTCGCCGAAGGACCGATATCGCGAGCGGCCTTGTCCTTCAGGATCTTGTCGTTGTCGGCATCCGGCGGCAATCCGTACCGCGTCCGCCAGTAATTTTCCGCATCGCGCGTAGCCGAAAAAGGCATGACACATCCTGTATGTGCCGAACCCCGAACAGCGCCAGAAAAAAATGCTACAGGCAAACGGACGAGAAATAAAAGGGGTATTTGTGTCGGAATGTAACAATTGGTGTGGAATGCAGGTTTTTCTGGCCGCGAGAGGCATTTGATGCTTTGAATCTCTCTTGCGGGGTACACCGGACGGCGATGTGACGATCGCCGGGCGACAGGATCGGTCAGTATCCGGAGGGTGAAATGTCCTTCATGTCCCGCGGCTTCACGCTTCTGTTGTTGGGTGCCGGCGCCTTCGTCCTGCTGGACGAGGAAGCGCGTCTTTCTGCAAGCGGTATCGTCACCGACGGCTATGCCTATGTCGCCGGATACGAAGCGCCGCTTCCCCTCGAGCGGCCGCCCCTGCTCGCGCTTGCAGACCTCGACGACTGCCTGCGAGGGACGGGCCGCGTGAACGGCGCGGACGCCTACGCCGCATTCTGCACCGACCTCGCGAATTTCGCCGCACCGGAAACGGCAGTGGCTGAAGGCGATGCCGTGCCGGTCGAACCGCCGGAACGAGAGGACACGACCACACGGGAAGTCGCTCAGCCGCTCTGCGCCGCCAGCATACCGCCGGTCGTCCGCAGCCGGGGCAAAACGAGTGAAGTGGTTCTCGTGCCACAAGGTTGCAACGTTCCGAGCCCGGCCGACGGCAAGGTTCTCTACGCCGGGTTCTTCAAGGGCTATCTCGGCGTCATCATTCTGGAGATGCAGGACGAGACACGTCTCACCATTGCCGGTCTCGGCAATGTCGCCGTGCGGCGAGGCGACGAGGTGATAACGGGAAACGAGATAGGCACGACCCCCGACACGGTTGCGCCCGCCCTCGCCGACGCTGCGGATGGAAGCGCGGCCTTGTTGCTCGTTGCCGATGCAACTGTTGCAACGCCCGCTTCCTGAAGAGATCAGATGGCCGTGCGCGCCAGCTGCCAGTTCCGGAAACGCCAGTAGCTCCAGGCGAGCGACGCCACCGCGCGCATGAGCGCGCCATGAGGCTTCAGTCCCGCAGCCTTGCCGACCATCGATACGAGGCGCTCGACATGCTGACGGCGGTAGAGCCCGAGCGCACGCTTTTCATACGCCTTCGAGAACGCGCTTCGCTCATAAGTCACGCTGCCATCGACCGGCGTGTTCGCCGAGTAGTAGGCGCGCGCGAGTTCATCGTCATCCGCTTCCGAGACACGGCCGATCGCCACGCGGATACGATCGAGGATCGAGGGCTGTATCTCGCCGAGATCGTTGAACTGATCGTAGAAGAGCTTGTAGTGGCGGAACTCGTCCGCCGCGATGTTCGACGCGATCTGCTTCAGCACCGGCTCGTCCGTCGCATCCTTGATCGCGGTGTAGTAGGACGACGTACCGCTCTCGACGACGCAGCGCGCGATAAGCTCCCCGCTCCGGCTGCCGCGCACGCTCTCGATGGCGTTCGTGTCGATCCTGTAATCTGCCTGAAAACGGGCAAAGGCCTGATCGAAATCGAACCCAGGATCGGCCAGTTCCGCCCAGCGCGCGAGCGCCTGGCCATGCTGCACTTCCTCACCGCCCCATTGCTGGATCGCTTCTTTCACATCCGGCCGGTCGGCGAAGACGTTGCAGAGATAGGTCACGTAATCGGGCGCGTTGAACTCGACCATCGCGGCCGCCTTCACGGCGCGCAGAATGTCGGGGTCGACCTTGGCGGCGTCGAAGTCCTGCCACCTGATGTCGTCGAGTGTCCAGTGACGGCTCATGGCATCCAATCCGCTCGTTTCCGGGCTTCTGTCACAATAGCAATATAATCGCGAAAGGCGGCGGCTTTAAGAGTGCCGGATTGCCGCGGAATCCGCCGCCTTCGTTCCGGAAACGAAAGGGCGGCACTCCCGTTCCGGAGGCCGCCCTTGCGGAATTCATCGTAAACAGAGCGTCAGATCGCCTGACGCAGCTGCTTCAGGTGATCGAGCTTCTCCTGGGCTGCCTGCCGCTTGGCGTCGGTCTTGGCATCCGCCACATCTTCCTCGGCATTGCCGATCTCCCGGTCGAGAGCCGCCGTGTCGAGCTCCGCAAGCGGGACCGTGTGCTCGGCAAGGATGGTGAGGCCCGCAGGCGTCACTTCCGCGAAGCCGCCACGCACGAAGTAGCGCCGCTGCGGCTGGCCCTGCACGTCGACGTCGATGACGCCGGGGCGCAGCGTCGACATGACCGGCGCATGGCCACCCATGATCCCCATGTCGCCTTCGGCACCCGGGAGCACCACCATGTCGACTTCCTCCGAAAGGAGGAGCCGCTCTGGCGATACGAGGTCGAAACTCAGCTTCTCAGCCATGTAGCTCTATCCTCAGGCCGCTTCGGCTGCGAGACGTTCGGCCTTCTTGATGGCGTCTTCGATCGTGCCGACCATGTAGAACGCGGCTTCCGGCAGGTGATCGTAGTCGCCGTTGCAGAGGCCCTTGAAGCCCTTGATCGTGTCCTTGATGTCGACGAGGACACCGGGCGAACCCGTGAACACTTCGGCGACGAAGAACGGCTGCGACAGGAAGCGCTCGATCTTGCGCGCGCGCGCCACGACCAGCTTGTCTTCTTCCGAAAGCTCGTCCATGCCGAGAATGGCGATGATGTCCTGGAGCGACTTGTAGCGCTGCAGGATTTCCTGCACTTCACGCGCCGTGTCGTAATGCTCCTGACCGACAACACGCGGCTCAAGAATACGGCTGGTCGAGTCGAGCGGGTCCACGGCGGGATAGATGCCCTTTTCCGAGATCGCACGATTGAGAACCGTCGTCGCGTCAAGGTGAGCGAACGAGGTCGCGGGCGCCGGGTCGGTCAAGTCGTCGGCGGGCACGTAAATGGCCTGCACGGACGTGATCGAGCCCTTGGTCGTCGTGGTGATGCGTTCCTGCAGCGCGCCCATGTCGGTGGCGAGCGTCGGCTGATAGCCCACGGCGGAAGGAATACGGCCGAGAAGGGCCGACACTTCAGAGCCCGCCTGCGTGAAGCGGAAGATGTTGTCCACGAAGAAGAGCACGTCCTGGCCCTTGTCGCGGAAATG
This sequence comes from uncultured Rhodobiaceae bacterium, assembly GCA_913057645.1. Taxonomy (GTDB): domain Bacteria; phylum Pseudomonadota; class Alphaproteobacteria; order Parvibaculales; family Parvibaculaceae; genus Parvibaculum. The sequence goes on from CAJXOU010000092.1 coordinate 8,304, forward strand.
CTCGGCGACAGTGAGACCCGTCAGCGCGACGCGGGCGCGGGCTCCGGGCGGCTCGTTCATCTGGCCGAACACAAGAGCGCACTTGGAACCCGTGGTATCGCCATTGTTCTCGGCGGGGTCCTTGTTCACGCCCGACTCGATCATCTCGTGATAGAGGTCGTTGCCTTCGCGCGTACGCTCGCCGACACCGGCGAACACCGAGTAACCGCCATGCGCCTTCGCGATGTTGTTGATGAGCTCCTGAATGAGCACCGTCTTGCCGACGCCGGCACCGCCAAAGAGGCCGATCTTACCGCCGCGGGCATAAGGCGCGAGCAGGTCCACAACCTTGATGCCCGTGACGAGCATCTGCGCCTCCGTCGACTGCTCGACGAAGGACGGCGCGTCCTGATGGATTTCGCGGCGCGTCTCGAACTTCAACGGACCCGCTTCGTCCACCGGTTCGCCGATGACGTTGATGATGCGGCCGAGCGTGCCTTCGCCCACCGGCACCGAGATTGCGGCGCCCGTGTCGCGAACTTCATGGCCGCGGGTCAGACCCTCGGTCGTATCCATCGCGATGGTGCGCACCGTGTTCTCGCCGAGATGCTGCGCGACTTCGAGGACGAGGCGGTTGCCGCCATTGTCCGTCTCCAGCGCATTCATAATGGCGGGCAGATTGTCGGTGAACTCCACGTCCACGACGGCGCCGATCACCTGGCTGATTTTTCCGACTGCGTTGCTCATGAGAGTTCCTTCATCCTTCCCGTCACGGGATCGTGCTAGAGCGCCTCGGCGCCCGAGATAATTTCGATCAGTTCCTTCGTAATCATGGCCTGACGCGAACGGTTGTAGGTGATGTTCAGCTTCTTGATCATGTCACCCGCATTGCGCGTGGCGTTGTCCATCGCCGACATCTTGGCACCGAACTCGCCCGCGACATTCTCGAGCAGCCCACGGAAGATCTGCACTGCGAGATTGCGCGGAAGAAGCTCTTCCAGAATTTCGGTCTCGTCCGGCTCGTATTCGTAGACCGCGCCACCGAGATCGACACCGCTTTCGGCCGTATCCGCGACGCTGGCGGGAACGAGTTGCTGCGCCGTCGGGATCTGGCTCACCACATTGACGAACTTCGAGTAGAAGAGCGTCGCGACATCGAACTCGCCGCCCTCGAAAAGATCGAGCACGGTCTTCGCGATATCTTCGGCCTGCGCGAAGCCGATCTGGCGGATGCCCGTGAACTCGTAGGACTTCACGATCTTGTCGCCGAAATCGCGCCTCAGCGCATCGCGTCCCTTGCGGCCCACGGTGACGATCTTCACCGTCTTGCCTTCGCCGATCAGCTTGTTGATGTGCTGACGCGCGAGACGTGCGATCGACGAGTTGAAACCGCCGCAGAGACCGCGATCCGCCGTGGCGACGATCAGGAGATGCACCTGGTCGTTGCCGGTGCCGGCGAGAAGCGCAGGCGCATCCGACCGCCCCGCCATGCCGGCAGAGAGATTGGCAAGCACACGGTCCATGCGTTCGGCATAGGGCCGTGCGGCTTCCGCCGCTTCCTGCGCCCGGCGCAGCTTCGCAGCGGCGACCATCTGCATCGCCTTCGTGATCTTCTGCGTCGCCTTGACGCTCGAGATACGGTTTCTTAGGTCCTTGAGGCTCGCCATTCGCCTTTACCTGTGCTTGGTCCTGCAGTCTCGTCCGTAAGGATCAGGCAAATGCCTTGGAGAACGCTTCGACTGCCGACTTGAGCTTGGCTTCGGTGTCGGAAGAAAGCTGCTTCTCGCTGCGGATCGCATCGAGAATGTCTTCGTGCTTCGTACGGATGCTGCGAAGGAACTCGTCCTCGAAGCGGCCCACATCGCCGACCGGCAGCTTGTCGAGATAGCCGTTCACGCCGGCATAGATCACGACGACCTGCTCTTCGACCTTGAGCGGCGAGAACTGGCCCTGCTTCAGGAGTTCCGTGAGGCGCGCACCGCGGTTGAGCAGACGCTGCGTCGCGGCATCGAGATCCGAGCCAAACTGCGCGAAGGCCGCCATTTCGCGGTACTGCGCAAGCTCGCCCTTGATCTTGCCGGCAACCTGCTTCATCGCCTTGATCTGCGCCGACGAACCCACGCGGCTAACCGACAGGCCGACGTTCACGGCCGGACGGATGCCCTGATAGAAAAGGTCCGTTTCGAGGAAGATCTGGCCGTCCGTGATCGAGATCACGTTGGTCGGAATATAGGCCGACACGTCGTTCGCCTGCGTCTCGATGATCGGCAGTGCGGTCAGCGACCCGTTGCCGTTTTCATCGTTGAGCTTGGCGGCGCGCTCGAGAAGACGGGAGTGCAGATAGAAGACGTCGCCCGGATAGGCTTCGCGTCCCGGCGGGCGGCGAAGGAGAAGCGACATCTGGCGGTAGGCGACGGCCTGCTTGGAAAGGTCGTCGTAAACGACGAGGCCATGCATGCCGTTGTCGCGGAAATACTCGCCCATCGTGCAGCCGGCGAAGGGCGCCAGGAACTGCAGCGGCGCCGGATCGGACGCGGTGGCGGCGACGATGATCGAATATTCGAGGGCGCCGTTTTCTTCCAGCGTCTTCGCGATCTGCGCAACCGTCGAGCGCTTCTGGCCGATGGCGACGTAGATGCAGTAGAGCTTCTGGCTCTCGTCGTCGCCCTGGTTGAGCGGCTTCTGGTTCAGGATCGCGTCGATGGCGATGGCGGTCTTGCCGGTCTGGCGGTCGCCGATGATCAGCTCGCGCTGGCCGCGGCCGATCGGGATCAGGGCGTCGATCGCCTTGAGGCCGGTCTGCATCGGCTCATGCACCGATTTCCGGGGGATGATGCCTGGCGCCTTGACGTCCACGCGGCGGCGCTCGGCGCCCTCGATCGGACCCTTGCCGTCGATCGGATTGCCGAGCGGGTCGACGACGCGGCCGAGCAGGCCCTTGCCGACGGGAACGTCCACGATGGCGCCCGTGCGCTTGACGGTGTCGCCTTCCTTGATGTTCCGGTCGGAACCGAAGATCACGACGCCGACATTGTCTTCTTCGAGGTTCAAGGCCATGCCGCGGACACCGCCCGGGAACTCGACCATTTCACCGGCTTCGACATTGTCGAGGCCATAGACGCGGGCGATACCGTCACCGACGGAGAGCACCTGGCCGATCTCGGATACCTGCGCTTCCGCGCCGAAGTCCTTGATCTGCTGCTTAAGGATGGCGGAGATTTCCGCGGCCTGAATGTCCATCAGGAAGCCTCTTTCATGGCAATCTTGAGCGAATTGAGTTTGGTGCGGAGCGAGGAATCGATCATCCGGCTGCCGACCTTGACGACGAGCCCGCCGAGGAGCCCGGCATCGACCTTGGTATTGATTCTGACATCGCGGCCCGTGGCGGACTTGAGCGCCGCCTTCAGGTTCTGGACCTGCTGGTCGCCGAGCGGATGCGCCGACGTCACATCGGCCGTCATCTCGCCGCGCTTCGCCGCGAGGATCGCGGTATAGGCCGAGATCATCTCCGGCAGCACGAAAAGCCGGCGATTCCGGATAACGAGACCGCAGAAGTTCTTCACGAGGGTGGAAACGCCCGCCTTGTCGAGAACCGCGGCGAAGGCACGTCCCTGCTCGTCGGCGCCGAAGACCGGGCTGCGGACGAGGCGCCTCAGATCTTCGCTCTCGTTGAGCATGACGTTGATGGAAGCCAGATCGGCGGCCACGGCATCGAGCGCGGACTGCTCTTCGGCAAGCTCGAAAAGAGCCGTCGCATAACGGCCGGCCACGCCAGAGACGGGATGATCAGATGACACGTGCGGCGCTCGCCTGTGCTTTTCGTGGAAACCGGCGCGGCGGCTCGGGAGCCTCGCGCCAATTATTTGAAATCATTAGCTAATTTTGGCCTCAGAGGGCGCTGGAACAGACCCCGCCCCCGAGGCCGCGCGTTAGGTAACACATGGCCTGCCCACGCGCAACATGCCGGACCCCGAAAAGCCCCGCACTGCGGCATTTTGGGTCGATCGCAGCGCCGAAATGGCCCCTGCCGCAACGTCCGCGTGAGCGGCCGGTAATCGAAACCGCTACCGGCCCGGTCACATGAAGCTGTAGGGGTCGATATCGACCGAGACACGGACGGCGTTCGGTATCTTCATATCGTCCAGCCAGGCGTGGATAAAAGCCTGCACGTTGACGCTCCGTCCCGCCTTTACGAGGAAGCGCAGCCGCGTCCGGCCCCTGAGAAGTGCCAGAGGAGCGGGCGCGGGGCCGAGCACGGAAACATCGTCCGCCCGGGGGACAAGGCGGGCCATTTCGCGGGCGACGCGCTGCGCAAGACCGGCATCGGGCGCGGACACCACCACCCCGACG
>CAJXOU010000093.1 GCA_913057645.1 uncultured Rhodobiaceae bacterium
ACACAGGAATCGTGCGGAGCGAGGGAAAGAGCAGATATGTATACGAGACTGGCAGGGCGCAGGGCGGACGCCGCGCGGATCAGATAGCCGAAGGCAGAGGGGGTCATGCCAACGGCATTGGCGCAGACGGAAAGGGGTTCGCTGCTGTGGTCCTTCAGGATACGGAACATCGTTTCCGGACGGATATTCGCTTCCGCGGCGAGGTCGGCCGCCAGTTCCTCGGCACGGGCGGCCGGGCCGTTGCCCAGCATGTGTGCGAGACGGCGCTTGTCGACCGTGCGCGGACGCCGGACCACCGAGAGCGCGATGTCGAGCGCGGTATCGGCAAGACGGCCGTCAAGCATGTCTTCCATCGCGCTGTGGATATGGCGGCGCTCCACCGTGAAGCGGTTCAGGATTTCCAGCCGCATCGCAGGCGGCACCCACCAGAACATGAGCTGCGCGAGCCGCACGCTCAGTTCGGGGCGCGCGAGCAGCGGTGCCTGGAATTCGGGTTCGGCGGCGCTGCGCCGCACCAGTGTCTCGATCGCGCGGTAGGAGAGGTCGGCGGTGCGGTTCGCGAGCAGCGTTTCGATGAGCCGGCTATCGCCGGTCTCGATCAGCACGTCGGCGACGGCGCTCGACAGGTCCCTGCGCGTGGCGATGAGCAGGCGGTGTTCGTCGGTTCCGTCGCGCGCAATCTGGATGAGGTCGCCATCCTTCAGCGGCAGGCCGTCCGTCAGCAGCGGTGTTGCGATCTCGATGTCGTCGAGCGCCAGTGCCAGCGCGAGTTCGCGGGGCGCATCGGCCTGCGGCGCGAGCCGCTCGGCGAGGCGGAGCCGCATCGTCGCGTCGAGCCGCGCCACGGCATAGGCGAGCACGCTGTCGAGGATCGAGCGTTCCTGCGGCGAGGTCAGCGATCCGGGCAGCAGCGCGACATCGGCGAGGCGCCGGAGCGCCGCTTCCGTCTCGCGCGGCCCCGCCTCGGCGGGTTCCGTGCCGTATTCCTCCATCGCCATCGCCCGAATACCTCTCGTCCCGGCGGGATCGCCGGTCACTCTGCCTTTCGGCCATCAGACCATTCCGGCGTTAACGCGGCGTAAAGCATGAGGGCGGGTTTGCGGATCGCGCGGCCCGGCCCTATCCTCCTGGCTCGATTGCCCGCCCCAACCGGAGCCGAAAGTTCCATGCCGCGTTCCCTTCGCCCGCTTGCCCTGCTTTTCCTGGTGGTCCTGCTCGCGGGCTGCGGCCTCGGGCGGAGCGAACATGCGGACGATCCGAACTACAAGGCGGGCCATTCCGATGGCTGCTGGAGCGCCACCTCCGAGGTTCCGGGCGACCCGTCGACGATCACGCGGAACGAGGAAGCCTTCAAATCGAACGAGGCCTATCGCGCCGGCTGGAAGGCCGGCTATTCAGCCTGCAGGATTCGCGACGGCGGCGGTTCGATGGGCATGCCCGACACGAGCAATCGCGGCGTCGGGCCCCAATAACGATCAGGAAAACCCATGCGCGCCATCCTCGGAGTGATCTTACTCGTCCTCATCGTGGGCGTCGGCCTGCCCGTCGTCTGGTACGGCGAGGTCGATCCCTGCCGCATGCTGGCCAAGGACATGGCACATGAGGCCTATGGGCCGCTCGCCGAACTTGTCGGCAACGATCCCGACGACGTGCCGGCCAGCATGGAAAGCTCCATGCGCCTCGTGACGAGCCAGATGTCGGCGCGCGAATGCACGGAAGCGCTCTGGGACCGCTGGACCTCGTCCGAACGGAACTAGGCGCTTTCCGGTTCCGCCCGGCCGAGTGCGAGCGCCGGCACGGGTTCCGCTTCGAGATCGTCTTCGGGATCCGCGATCTCGCGCCAGTGCGTGCCGGGGATTTCCTCGATCAGCGCCGCGCCCGCCACCGCGAAGGGAAGCTGGAAGCCGGGCTTCGCCGTCCCCTGCAACGCGCGGCGTGCAAGCAGAACCGCGGCTTCCGCCGAATAGACATGCGCCTGCGGCGTTTCGAGCCGGGCGCGGACCGCGCCGCCATCGGGCGAGCGCGCCTCGCCCCAGACGGCCGCGCGGCCGGTCTTCAGCTCCGCCGCCGTCGGCGACAGCCGCCCCTTGGAGAGTTTGCGTTCGAGCCGCTTCACGCCCCAGCCTCGCGCGAAGAGTTTTGCCGCAAGCTTGCCCTTCTCGAGTACGCGCACCGCGCGTTCCGGCAGCACCTCGTAGCTCTCGATGCTCGAATAGGTGCCGCGATGGCGCGCGCCCGTTGCCTCGCCGCGCCAGGGCGCAAGATGCGCCACCTCCGGCCCGTCGCCGAAATCGATCTCGAGCGTCCGCTCTCCCGCCTTCGCGGGCACGAATTGTCCGTTCTTCACCGTCTCGCCTTCGGCGCCGAGCGCGGCGACCAGCCGTGCCGCTTCGCCGAGCGTCGGGGCCCCGCGCTTCACCGCGATCGTGACCGCGCGCGCGCCGCGCAGGATCTGCGCGAGGCGCTCGGCGACCGCGTCCACCGCCGCATAGTCGAAGCCCGCGCCCGCCATCACCATGGTCTTCGCGCGTTTCGCCACTTCGTCATGCGCGGCAAGCGCCGCCACATGGGCGCGCTCGCTCGTCAGGTCGATGTAATGCGTTTGCGTATCGAGGCAGGCGTCGAGCAGCGCCAGCATGTCCGTGCCGTCGAGCGGCATGCAGTTCACCACCACGCCGACATCGTCGAGCTGCGCCGCGATCCGCGCCTTGTCGCCCAGCGTGAAGGTGCGCGGTTCCGCGATCGCTTCTCCGGCTTCCTTCGCCAGCGCCGCCGCATGCTGCGCAACGCCCGCGATGTTGCGGCCCGCCGCCACATGCGCAATGCGGCCGCGCATGGCCGCGCGCGAGGCGAGCGCGCCCATGAAGCCGTCGACGCCATAGATGAGAATGCGCGATTTCATGATCCGCCCCCGAACGGGCTTTCCCAACCCCGTTGCGATGGTCCATTGTTACGGAGAGGGAGGACGCACCGCAATGCGAAGCAGCCGCGTTTCCGGCGCCGGGGGCTTTTTGTTCCCGGTAATGTTAATTTTGTACCTCACATCGGCGGTTTCACCGGCCGCCGAGGCGCGGGCGCGGATCGAAACGGGCCGCGATCTTCACACCGCCTGCTCCGTCCTCGCCGAACATGCGCTGAACCCGGTGCCGCCGACGCCCGCGAAGGCGCGGTACTGCCGGCAATATCTCGGCGGCTATTTCGAATCGCTGCGCGTCCTCCACAACGATCATGACGGCAAGGGGGTCTATGCGCCCGCGGGCGACGACCCTTACGCCTGCCTCAACTTCTCCGGCCCGCGCAGCTTCGACCAGCTCGCGCGCAGCATCGTCCGCACCGGCGACTGGCACCCCGAGCTTCTCGACGGCGACGCCTACGCGCTCGCCCACAAGGCCTTCTCCGACAACCCGCCTTGTTCGTAGGGGGCCGGAGCTGAAAAAGAGTCGTCATGGCCCGGCTTGTCCGGGCCATCCACGTCTTTCAACGGCACAGACTCACCGCAAAGACGTGGACGGCCCGAATAAATCGGGCCGTGACGAATAGGGATAGACGGAGAATCGTTCCAGAACACTTGCGGATGCCTGTCTCAGCGCCTACCTCCGGTCTTCATTCGCCCCCCTTGAAAACTTAACCGAATAGTTTAGTTTCCCGCCCATGCATGCACCCGTCCCCGCCATCGAGGTCAAGGGCCTCTCGAAAACCTATCCCGACGGCTTCCAGGCGCTGAAGAATGTCGACCTCGAAATCCGTCCGGGTGAAATCTTCGCCCTGCTCGGGCCGAACGGCGCCGGCAAGACGACGCTCATCAGCGTCGTCTGCGGTATCGTCAATCCGGGCGGCGGCACGGTGCGCGTCGAGGGTCACGACATTCTCCGCGACTTCCGCGCCGCGCGCTCGATCATCGGCCTCGTGCCGCAGGAGCTCACCGTCGAGCATTTCGAAAGCGTGATCGACACCGTGAAGTTCAGCCGCGGCCTGTTCGGCAAGGCGCCCGACCCGGCGCATATCGAAAAAGTGCTGCGCGACCTCTCGCTCTGGGACAAGCGGGACAACCGCGTGATGGAGCTCTCCGGCGGCATGAAACGTCGCGTGATGATCGCGAAGGCGCTTTCCCACGAGCCGAAGATCCTCTTCCTCGACGAGCCGACGGCGGGCGTCGATGTCGAGCTGCGCCGCGACATGTGGGAAATGGTGCGCAAACTCCGCGAAAGCGGCGTCACCATCATCCTCACCACGCATTACATCGAGGAAGCCGAGGAGATGGCCGACCGCGTCGGCGTCATCAATCACGGCGAGATCGTCCTCGTCGAGGAAAAGAACCGCCTGATGAAGAAGCTCGGCAAGAAGCAGCTTGCCGTTCACCTGCGCGCGCCGCTCGAGGCGCTGCCGGCGGCGCTTGGCGATCGCCCGCTCGAACTCATCGAGGACGGCTACACGCTCGTCTACAGTTTCGACGCGCAGGCGGAAGAATCCGGCATTCCCGAACTCCTGAAAACGCTCGGCGATCTCGACATCGATTTTCGGGATCTCCGAACCCGCGAAAGTTCGCTCGAGGATATCTTCGTCAGTCTGGTGAGGACGCGCGCATGACACTCAACCTCCACGCCATTCGCGCGATCTACGTCTTCGAGATGGCGCGCACCTTCCGCACGCTGATGCAGAGCATCGCCTCTCCCGTCATCTCGACCTCGCTCTATTTCGTGGTCTTCGGCGCGGCCATCGGCTCGCGCATCCAGGAAATCGACGGCATCTCCTACGGCGCCTTCATCATTCCGGGCCTGATCATGCTCTCGCTTCTCACCGAAAGCATTTCCAACGCCTCCTTCGGCATCTACATGCCGAAATATTCCGGCACCATCTTCGAAATCCTCTCCGCGCCCATCTCCGGCCTCGAAACGGTGATCGGCTATGTCGGCGCGGCGGCGACGAAGTCCATGATCCTTGGGCTTCTCATCCTCATCACCGCGCGCTTCTTCGTCGATTACGAGATCCAGCATCCCTTCTGGATGGCGCTCTTCCTCGTCCTCACCGCCCTCACCTTCTCCATGTTCGGCTTCGTGCTCGGCGTCTGGGCCGACAGTTTCGAGCGGCTGCAGGTCGTGCCCATGCTGATCGTCATGCCGCTCACCTTTCTCGGCGGCAGCTTCTATTCGATCACCATGCTGCCGCCCTTCTGGCAGACGGTCACGCTGTTCAATCCGGTGGTCTATCTCGTCAGCGGCTTCCGCTGGAGCTTCTACGGCTCGTCCGACGTCGGCGTCGAACTCAGCGTCGCCGCCATCCTCGGGTTCCTCGCCCTCTGCACCGCCGCCATCGCCTACATCTTCAAGACGGGGTACCGGCTTAAGGTGTGAGGGCGCGGTTCGCCAAGGCCACCTGACAGTCGCCTCGCGACGACGGCCTTGGGCACGCCCTCACCAAAAATTCAGTGTCACCCCGGCGAAAGCCGGGGTCCATGGGCGGCACGTCATACTGAGGAACTCAGATGGATTCCGGCTTTCGCCGGAATGACACCCGAAAATTATTCAACGCTGAAACCAGCCTTCACTCCCCCTCCAGCTCCCTCAGCCATGCCAGGATCATCGGCGCGGCGGCGAGCATCGATCCTTCATGCTCCACCTCGCCGGTATTCACGGCGGTCACGTCCGCGCCGCGCGCACGGAAGCGTTCCTCGGCGCGGATCGCCTCTTCCGGCACGACGTCCCGGTCCGCCGCGCCGTAATAAAGCCGGACGGGCGCCTTCGGCGTCCAGTCCGTGAGCCCGTTCTCCGCGATCCGCGCGAGCAGCCAGTGGTCGCCGCCGCCGTCGAAGGCGTCGAGGAATTCGGGCGCGAACATCTCGCGCGGATCGGCAGGCAGTCCCTCCATGATGTCCTGTGCGGAGTGCGGCGTGCCGTAAAGCGCCTCCACCTTCGCCGCGTATTCGGGCGTCAGCGCCGTGTCGAGCGGCTCGCCATAGTGATGCGCGTAGCCCCAGGCGATATAGGCGAGATAGAGCGAATGCGACGGCGAGCCGCCTTCAAGCGCAGCGCCGAGCGAGATGTGCCGGATGTCGAGCGCGGCGGCGACCGGCGCGGCGGCGAACACCGCTTCGCCCTCCGTCTCCATCTGCCGCATCGCCGCGAGCGAGACATGCCCGCCTTGCGAAAAGCCGCTGAGAAAAACCGCACCCGCCGGGGCCTGCGGCAATTGCCGCGCGGCGGCGAGGAGCCCCGTCACCGCGCGCGCATGATCGGCGGCGACGTAATAGCCATGCACGCCCGGGCCGTCGCCGAGCCCGAGATAATCCGGCGCGACGAGCATGTAGCCGTTCCCTGCGAACAGGATCGAGGCCGCCGCCCCCGTCACGTCGAGCCGCGACGGCACGCCCTCCCGGCGCGTCGTCGTCCCGTGCTGGAAACTCACGATGCGTTTCGCCGCGACGCCGCGCGGCAGCGCCATGAGCCCGCTCGCCCGCACCGGCTCGCCATCCTGCGGCCGCGTCTCATAGGTCACGCGGTAGGTGTCGACCGCATGCTCCGCCGAAACGCCCTCAACACCCGCCATCTTGAGGAGAAACCAGCTCTCGACCCGCGAATAGGTCTTCAGCGGCACGATCTCGACGCCCGCCGGCGCCGCAATCTCCGGCGGCTTCCCGCAGGCCGCCAGCGCAAGCACCAGAACCAGCATCCAGACCCGAACCGCCATCCGCCCCTCCCGTTTTATCCGCTCAGGGAAGATCGGGGGTCTTCAGGAACGAAACAAGAGGTGAGAGTGACCGGCGTCGCGTGTGCATTTTCACCCCACATCCCACCCTCAGTGTCACCCCGGCGAAAGCCGGGGCCCATGTGCAGCGCGTCATACGGAGAAACTCAGATGGATCCCGGCTTTCGCCGGGATGACACTTGTGGATTTGGTAGCACTGAAGAAATCCGTCATGGCCCGGCCAAATTGCACTTGAGGAGGCCGGGCCATCCACGCCTTCCTCACCCCCATCTCGTCCACCGCCCATGAAAATCCGCGCGGCCGAGTTCCTCGTCCGTGCCGTCCGGCCAGAGCCTGAGACGCACGCTCGCCGACGCCGCGTCCTTCGCGTCCGCCTCGACGCCGATCCAGGCCACTGGCGCGTCGCGCGTCGCCGCCGCGCCCGCCTTCTCCATCGCCGCTTCGATCCGCGCCTTCACTGGCTTCGGCAGGTATTGCCAGACGATGGTGTGCATCAGCACGCGGGCCTCGCCCGTCTTTCCCGCGCCGCCGAATTCGCGCTCGACCCAGGCGGCCGCATCCGCCTTCTCGACCGTGCGGCCCGACCGCGCGGCGGCGGCGAGCGCCGCTTCGATCCGCGCGAGGCGGGCGGTCTGGTCCGGCCAGATGTAGGAGAGCATTCTTTCGCGGTCGGCGGCGTCCGCGGGGCCCAGCGGATTCAGGTCGTAGCCCGCGCGAGAGGCAATAACTAGTTTCGCGTCGAGCGGCGGCAACGCACCTTCCCATGTCGCCTCGATCCGCACCGCGCTCGCCTCGTCGCCCCATTGCGCGCTGCCTAGCTCATAACGATAAGCATCGAAGCCGAGATTGAGCCCCGCGCTCGAACCGATCTCGCGGATCGCCAGCGGCAGCCCCGTGCGCTGAGCGACATGCAGCGCCGCGCCGAGAATCGCGTTCGAACGCGCAACCTCGTTCGTCTGCGGCGCGCTGTCGAGAAAGCCGTGCAGGAAACCGTCATGCGCGGCGATCGCGGCTTCGAGCGCCGCCCACAATGCTTCGTCGTCCGCTTCCTCCGGCGGATAGACCGCCGCGAGCCCCGCCTCGCCCTTCCGCTTCAGCGCATGAAAGCCGCCCGCCGCGCGCAGCGGCAGTGCGTCGCTGTCGGGCCTGCCTTCCCATCCCAGCACGCGCGCACCGAAACGCGACGTGCCGCTCAGCCGCTCGCCGAGAAGCCGGCAGACCCGCGAGGTGAAAGGCGAGCCCAGGAATTCGCAGGCAATCGCCTGCCGCGCGAAGTCGGTGCGGATGGGATCGGGGTTGGGCATTGCGCTTCCTCAAATACAAGGTGTCATTCCGGCGGAAGCCGGAATCCATGGGCGATGCGCCTCTCTCCGTGTTTGACGAACCGCACATGGACCCCGGCTTTCGCCGGGGTGACAATTTCATTTAATCCGTAAGCTGATCTTCACGCCGCCGCCTCGCCCTCCGGCCAGTGCCCCACATAGGTCGACTGCGGGCGAATGAGCCTTCCGACGCGCTCCTGTTCCATCACATGCGCCGTCCAGCCCGCAATGCGCGCCATCGCGAAAACGCTTGTCACCGCGTCGCGCGGGATGCCGAGCGCCTCGAGCAGCACCGCCGTGTAGTACTCCATGTTGGTGTCGATGCGATTGCCGGGCTTTGCCGCGCGGAGCGCCTTCAGGGCGGCCAGTTCCACCTCGCGCGCGAAGCGGACGCGCTCATTGCCGTTGGTGAGGATCGTCACCGCCTTGTTGAAGACGTCGGCGCGCGGGTCGCGCACGCGGTAGACGCGGTGGCCGAAGCCCATCAGCCGCGCGCCGCCCGCGATTTCCCTTGTCAGCCAGGGCTCGATGTTCGCCGCCGTCCCGATCTCGTCCAGCATGTCGAGCACCGGTCCGGGCGCGCCGCCATGCAGCGGACCCTTCAAGGCACAGAGCGCGCCGACCACGGCGGAAATTGTCCCCGCCCTTGTCGACGCGATGACGCGGGCCGTGAAGGTCGAGGCGTTCATGCCGTGGTCGGCCACCGTCACCATATAGGCGTTGAGCGCCTCCACCTCCGCCGCGCTGGCGGGCTCATCCCTCAGCATACGGAGGAAGTCTTTGGCGTGGCCCGCGCCGGCATCCGGCGCAACCGGGGATTTCTTTTCTTCCGAGCGGACCAGCGCCGCGGTGAAGACCGCCGCCGCCCCCATCACGCGGATATGGGCGGGGATATCTCCCTCGCCGTTCCCATTTCCGACATCGTCTGCGAGCATCGAGAGGCCGGTGCGGAGTCCTTCTGTGACGTTTTCATGACAGTTCAGTGACAGCAGCCCGGGGACAAGCGCGAAAGCCGCCTCCCTGGCCCGCCCCAGCGCCGCCTTCACCTGCCTCCCGGACGGCGCCGGTTCGAGCCCCGCCGCGGCCCAGAGCGCGGCCGCCGCGCCCTCGAAATCGTGAGCCTTTACAAGGTCTTCCACGTCGTAGCCCGCCACGATCAGGCGGCCCGCCTCGCCGTCCACATGGCTCAGCGCCGTCTCCGCCGCGACCACATTGTCGAGGCCGCTGGCGCTCACCCGGGGCGTCTCGCTCTTCAGCGTCACGTTGTCGGCCATCTTGCTCTCCTTTTCGCGTGTTCCGGAAAGACGTGCCGGATCAACAGCTTGGCGGCTCGCCTCCGGTCCTGCCCGCGCGTCGCGGCGGGCTTCGTTGTCCTTGAAGCTGGAGATACATTGATTACTGGTCAATCTTGATTAAGATAATCAATATATGAAAAGGAGCGCGTCATGGCCGAAACCCCGGAGGGTCTCTACCTTTCCGCCCGCGAGGCGGCGGCGGAGCTCGGCATCTCGCTCCCCACCCTCTACGCCTATGTGAGCCGCGACCTGATCCGCTCGGAGCCGGTGCCGGACAGCCGCGCCAAGCGCTACCGGGCGGAGGATGTGCGCGCCTTGAAGCGCCGGAGATCGCAGGAAAATCAGGAGGTTAGCGGCACGCCGGGGACGCTCAGCTTCGGCCAGCCGGTGCTCGATTCCGCGATCACCCTCATCGCCGATGGCCGGCTCCACTATCGCGGTTCGGACGCGACCGCGCTCGCCCGCAATTCGAGCCTGGAGCAGGTCGCCGCCCTTCTCTGGGGCTGCAGCGACGTCCAGCCCTTCACGAAAGACGCGGTTTTCCGCCCTTCCGAGCGGCTTTCGGCGCTTGCCGCCTCGCTCGCCCGCGTGCCCCGCATCGAGCGCTGCCTCTCGCTCCTCCCACAGGCCGCGCTGGAGGACGCCGCCGTCTACAACATGACGGATCGCGGCCTCGCCGCGACGGGCGCGCGGCTGCTGCGCTATGTCGCCGCCGTCATCGCGGGCGAAACCCCAAGCGACAAGCCGGTTCACGAGGTGCTGACCCGCGCGCTGACGCAGGGCGAGAAGCCGGCTTCCGAGCTCATCCGCGCCGCCCTCGTCCTCTCCGCCGATCACGAGCTGAACGCGTCCGCCTTCACGGTCCGCTGCGTCGCGGGCACGGGCGCGACGCTTTACGGCGCGGTCCAGGCGGGGATATGTGCGGCGCAGGGCCCGCGCCATGGCGGACTGTCCGGCCGTGTCGAGGGATTGCTGCTCGACATGTCGAACCGGCAGGACGTGGAAGATGCGGTGGTTCAAAGACTTAAGGACAATGACCCCGTCCCCGGCTTCGGCCATCCGCTCTATCCGGACGGCGATCCGCGCGCGGCTGCCCTCCTCGCGATGGTCGGGGACAAGTATGGCGACGACGCGAATTTCATCCGCGCCCAGCGCGTCGTCGGCGTCATGGCGGAAGCGGGCGGGCTCAAGCCCAATATCGATTTCGCGATCGCGACCGTCGGCGCCGTGCTGCATCTGCCGCGCGGCGCAGGGCTCAGCATGTTCGTGCTTGGCCGCACGGCGGGCTGGATCGGGCATGCCATGGAGCAATACCGCACGGGCCTCATGATCCGCCCCCGCGCGCGCTACACGGGCGAAACGCCGCGCTAGCCCGCGCGCCTGCTCGCCGGTGCCTGCTGCACGATGCGGGAAGCGGGCAGCAGCGCGTGCGCCTTCGTGCCCTTGCCCAGTTCGCTTTCGAGCCACAGCCTGCCGCCATGCGCCTCAACCATCGCCTTGGTGAGCGCGAGGCCAAGGCCCGTGCCCGCTCTCGTGCGGGTGAAGGAATTTTCCACCTGCTCGAAGGGTTCCAGCACCTTTTCGATCTTGTCCCCGGGTATGCCGATCCCCGTATCCTCGACCGTCAGCAGCATGCCATCGGCATCGCACATGCCGCCCTGCTCGCAGACGCAGACCGACAGGGTAACGGTGCCGCCGGCGGGCGTGTACTTGATCGCGTTCGACAGGAGATTGATGAGAACCCTGCGGATTTGCTGCTGGTCCGCATGGATCGGCGGCAGGCCGTCCGCGACCGCGACGCGGAGATTGAGCTTGGCCTCGGCAATCGCCTGACGCAGCATGCGCAGCACGTCGAGCCCCAGATCCTTCGGGTCGAATACCGTTTCGCGAAGCTCGACGTGACCGGACTCGATCTTCGCCATGTCGAGCAACTCGTTGATCATGTTGAGGAGATGCACGCCGCTCTTGTGGATGTCCTCGACATACTCGCCGTAGCGGGGAGGCTGCATCTCGCCGAGCGTCTTCAGCCGCATCAGGTCGGCAAAGCCGATGATGGCGTTCAGCGGCGTTCGCAATTCGTGGCTCATGCTGGCCAGAAACTGTGTCTTGCTCGCGCTCGCGGCTTCGGCACGGCGGGTTTCCTCCTCGAGCGCCGAAGCCCTTGCGCTTGCGAGATCCGCCATGACCAGCATCAGCTTCATGGCATCGCCGACGCCCACGTAGCGGCCGTTTTCCGTGACCACGAAGGGGCGTAACCGGTCATCGCCATAGGCGTCGCGCGCCCGGGCGTTGATCCCCTCGCACGTCGTGTCGGCATCGACGGTCAGAAAATCGTTCTCCATGAGCTGCGCGATTGGCCTTCTGCCGTATAGCTCGGCGCCATACATGCGCACATAGGTGAGGAGAAAATTCTTGCGGCTGATCAGGCCGATGGGCCTTCCATTCCGGACGACGGGAATGTTTCGCGTTTCCGGCTCGGCCAGCAGCCGATCGAAAACGGCGGCACAGGTCGTGTCGGGCGACACGAACGGCACCGCGATGGCAAGCTCGCGAGCGGAAGGAGACATCATGCAAGCACCGGAACTGACGAACAGCGAAATGACGGCTTCACTTATCCGCAGCGGCGCTTAACGGAGGCTGAAAACCGGCGCGTTTCCGGGTAGATTTCACGAAACTGTCACGGAACAGATGCGAGCGGGGAGAAACATGACGGACGGAAGAACGGCGCTCGTCGCGGGCGCAACGGGTCTTGTCGGTGGGCACCTCGTCCGTCATCTGACAGATGGCGACGCTTACGCGAAGGTGACGACAGTCGCGCGGCGGCCCCTTGCGGGCGTCACGTCTCCGAAGCTCGACGGCATCATCGCGGATTTCGAGAAGCTCGACGTTTCGTTGACGGGTATCGCCGCGGACGATGCCTTTTGCGCGCTCGGCACGACGATCGGGAAGGCGGGCAGTCAGGCGGCCTTCCGCAAGGTCGACCACGACTACATCCTCTCCTTCGCCCGTGCCGCGAAGGCCACAGGCGCAAAACAATTCATGCTGGTGTCGTCGATGGGCGCCGATCCCTCGTCATCCATCTTCTACTCGCGCGTGAAAGGCGAAACGGAACAGGCGGTTGCGGCTGTCGGTTTCGAGACGCTCCACATTTTCCGTCCGGGCCTCATTCTCGGCGAGCGCACCGAGCGGCGCACGCCCGCAGGCCTCGGCACGGGGATCGCCCCCCTCCGCCATCCGCTGCTGACCGGCCCCGCCCGCCCCCACCCCCCGCGCACG
>CAJXOU010000094.1 GCA_913057645.1 uncultured Rhodobiaceae bacterium
CGCCTGGGGGGCCGAGCAGCGAGTACAGAGCGCGGCGACAAGGGGGCGACGGTGGGCGCCGACCGCGACCACGGCGGGCTGAACGGCAGCGGGGGGGCGGGCGTGGGCGCGTATTGCGCGGCGATGGGCGGGGGTGCGGCCCGGCCGAGCCGGCTGCAGGTGCGTTTGCGCCGGAGGCGGGGTCTGGTTCCGCGGCGTTCGGAGCCTCGTCGTCGGCTTCCCCCGATACGTCTTCCGCCGTTCCTTCGAGCACGCGCGGTTCCTTGCGATGCGTCGATTTACGTTTCGGCGAGCCGTTTTCGGGCTTCAGATATTCAGCTTCGGCGTCCTTCGGCTTCGCCGCGTCGCCACTCCCGGCGGAGGTCTCGTCCTTCGGAGTCGAACCGTTCTTGTCGTCTGAATCGCTCATACTGTTGCCTTCTGGGGGAGAATCCGGCATCGGGCGCCACTATAGAGGCTTGAAGGCCCCGGGTCAGGGCGAAGTTCGGTGAAAAATCAGGCGGAAATGAGCGCGAGGAGGGCCTTCTGGCTCGGTTCCGGCGCAATTTTCAGTGCCCTGAACCCGAGTCCCTCAAGCGCTGCCGCGACCGCGGGCGACAAGCAATAGGCGGTAGCGTTTTCAAGCCGTTGCTCAAGTCCGGCCTTCTTCACCAACCGCGCGAAATGGCGCGCGGTACGCGGCGAGTAGAAAAGAGCACCGTCGAGAGTTCCCCGCTCCAGTTCCGTGAGCACATCGCCGGGAAGTCTTTCGGCCTTTTCAGCCTCATAAAGCACCGCGCGCTCGACATCGAACCCTCGCGACCCAAGCAAAGACACGAGATCGCCCGCGACCGCGCTCCCCGCCGCATGAAGAAGAGGGCCCTTCGCCGGATCGAGCTCGGCCGCCGCAAGCGCCGCCAGTCTGTCGACATCGCCGCCCGCCGCACGAACATTCGTGAAACCCTGTTCGGCGGCCGCCTCCGCGCTCGCCTCGCCGACCGCCAGAACCGCCACCCCCTTCAGGGACGCCGCAGCGGGATGGCGTCCGAGCGCCCGGGCGCCATTGGCGCTCGTCACGAGAAGCGCCTGCCAGGCGCGGGCGGGAATTTCGGCATCGTCAATGAATCGTATCGTCAGAAGCGGTGCGATCGCCGTCTCATGGCCCATGCTGCTCAGCATTTGCGCCAGCGCGGCGCTGTCCGCTTCCGGCCTCGTGAGAAGAAGCCGCATGACGGCTCACACCTCGTCGAAGAAATGCGGACCCGCACGGCCCTTGAGGTCCTCGCCCGCATCGATGCCGAGCGCCACGGCATCCGCAGCAAGTCCTTCACGTTCGGTCTCGTGCACCTCCGCACCGTCCGGCGTCAGGATCATGGTGCGCAGCCGCATCCGCTCGCCCGCAATTTCAGCGAGCGCGGCGATGGGCGTGCGGCAGGAGCCGTCGAGCACGGCAAGGAACGCGCGCTCCGCCGCAACGCGCAGCGCTGTTTCCGTGTGATTGAGTTTTTCGAGAAGATGTGCCGCCTCGTCATCGGCTTCGCGACGCTCGACGCCGATGGCGCCTTGCGCCACGGCCGGCAACATCTCGTCGGGCGACAGCGGCGCCGTCACGCGGCCGGCCATGTCCATGCGGATGAGTCCGGCCATGGCAAGAAAAGTCGCATCCGCTATGCCCTCTTCGAGCTTCCGGAGCCGCGTGTCGACATTGCCCCGGAAGGGCACCACGGTAACGTCCGGCCGTCGCGCTTTCACCTGCGCCGCGCGTCGAAGGGAAGAGGTGCCGACCGTCGCGCCTTCGGGCAGGGTCGCAAGCGAAGATGCCTTCGGTGACAGGAAGGCATCGCGGGGGTCCGCACGCTCCAGAAAGCAGTCGATGACGAGCCCCTCCGGCAGCACCGTCGGCATGTCCTTCATCGAATGGACCGCCACGTCGATGCGGGCATCGGCAAGCTGTTCCTCGATTTCCTGCGTGAACAGCCCCTTGCCGCCAATCTCGGAGAGAGCGCGGTCCTGGACCCGGTCGCCCGCCGTACTGATGACGACGATCTCGGTCACGTCCTCGACGGGCGCATGGGAGGCGAGCGCGATCCGGCGCGCGACCTCGTTTGCCTGGATCAGCGCGAGTTTCGAGCCTCGGGTGCCGATGCGGTAGCGGCGTTGCATACGGGGTCTCCAAGGTTGTATGCCAGCAGGGAACTTCGGCCGGCGCGTCTGCCAAAAGGCTTCTTATAGCCGCTTCGCCTCTCATACGAGAGGGGCGCCCGGCCTTTTTTGGGCGATTCAGGTGAACGGACCTCTCACGATCCTCGGCATCGAGACAAGCTGCGACGAGACCGCCGCCGCCGTCGTCCGTCGCGTGGGGCCCGACCGGCCGGGTGAGATACTGTCGAATGCGGTTTTCTCGCAGATCGAGGAGCATGCACCCTTCGGCGGTGTGGTACCCGAAATCGCCGCGCGGGCCCATGTCGAGCATCTGGATGGGCTGATCTCCCGCGCCATGAAGGACGCGAAGGTCGGCTGGGACGATCTCGACGGTATCGCCGCGACGGCGGGCCCGGGCCTCATCGGCGGCGTCATCGTGGGGCTGATGACGGCAAAGGGCCTTGCCGCCGCGCGGGGCCTGCCCTTCATGGCCGTCAATCACCTCGAGGGTCATGCGCTGACGGCCCGGATGACCGACGCTCTTCCTTTTCCATACCTGCTGCTTCTCGTCTCCGGCGGCCACAGCCAGCTTCTGGTCGTCGAGGGGATCGGCCGCTACCGCCGCCTCGGCACGACCATCGACGATGCTGTGGGCGAGGCCTTCGACAAGGTGGCGAAGCTGCTGGGCCTCGGCTATCCGGGCGGGCCCGCCGTCGAACGCGCGGCGCAGGACGGCGATGCGACGCGCTTTCCCCTGCCCCGTCCCATGACCGGTCGGCCGGGATGCGATTTCTCCTTTTCGGGCCTCAAGACGGCGGTACGCCAGCTTTCCGACGGGCTCGGAACCCTGTCGGAACAGGACAAGGCGGATATCGCCGCATCGTTCCAGGCAGCCGTGGCCGATGTGCTGGGCGACCGCTGCGAAAACGCCATGGCGCTTGCGAGCGACATCATTCCGCCCGGCCATCGCCGCCTTGTCGTGGCGGGCGGCGTTGCGGCGAACATGCTGCTCCGGGAACGTCTGATGGTCTCGGCGCACGCCTTTGGCTACGAATTTGTTGTGCCGCCACTCAAACTCTGCACCGATAACGGCGCGATGATCGCATGGGCGGGTGCCGAACGGCTGGCGCTCGGCCTGACAGACCCGATCGACACAGGGCCCCGCGCCCGCTGGCCGCTCGACCCCGATGCCGCTCCGGCGCGCGGCGCGGGCGTCAAAGCCTGAGAGGAGAACGAATGAGCCTGCAGCTGACCCTCATCAACCTGCTGATCCGCTGGCAGGTGAAGCGCAAGTTCCGCAAGAACCCCGACGTCAATTTGCTGCGGCCGCTCATGAAGCAGATGGAGCCGAGGGCATCGAAACTGCCGCAGGACATCTCGGTCGAATACCTCAATCTCGGCACCGTGCCCGCCGAACGGCTCACCGCGCCGGGCGGGCGCGACGACGCGGCCTTCCTCTACATTCACGGCGGCGGCTTCGTCGCGGGCTCGCCGCTGACGCATCGCCCGCTGACCTGGCGGCTCGCAAAGGATATCGGCATCCCCGTCTATGCAATCGATTACCGGCTTGCGCCCGAGCATTGCTTCCCGGCCGGCCTCGACGATTGCGTCACCGCCTATAAGGCCTTGCTGGACAAAGGCATTCCTGCGAAATCCATTCTCGTCGGCGGCGACTCGGCGGGCGGCAACCTGACCCTCGCCCTGACGTTGAGGCTCAAGGCGGAGGGACTTCCTCTCCCCGCCGCGCTCATCTGTCTCTCGCCCGCGACCGACATGACGGGTGGCGGTGAATCGCACCGGGCCAATGCCGAGAGCGATGCGATGTTCGTGCCCGAGATGGTCGGAAGCCTGATGCCCGTCTATTGCCCCGGCGTCGACGAGCGCGATCCCTTCGTGTCGCCCCTGTTCGGCGACGTGACCGGCTTCCCGCCAACCCTCTTCCAGGCCGGCGAGGGGGAAATGCTGCGCGACGATTCCGTCCGCATGGCTGACGCGCTGAAGGCCGCGGGCGTTGAAACCTCGATCGAGGTCTGGCCGAAGGTCTGGCATGTCTGGCAGCTCAACGCCGACATGCTGCCCGAGGCGCGCGAGGCGATCACGCATATCGTCCGCTTCGCCAGACAGCACATCGCCTGAAAAAAGAACCCCGCCGCGAGGGGAGCGGCGGGGTCAAGAACCCTCTTCGAGAGAGGGTCGGGGATCACCGGACTCCGCTGAGGGGAGGGATGGAAGTCCGGTCGAGGAAACCTGTGTGCCCGGCCTTGCGGTCAGACGATGCGGGCGACGCCCGAGGTCTGCACGATCAGGACGAACGTGTAGGCCACGAGCAGCGCGGCGGCAGCTTTTGCGACGACGCGCTCCGCGAGGGGGAGGAATTTCCGGTTCGGCGTCATGTCGATCTTCCTTCTCGAATGGCGGGTGATACCGCCGTGAATACCGGTGCTGCCCGTCAGGCCACGTACTGTGCGGCGATCTGCGCGAGGAAGGCGGCGGTATAGCCGGCAACGGCAAGGGTGATGACGCGGTTCGTCAGCTTGGAATTCAGTCTGGTCATGGCTCGTCTCCTGATGCTTCAGCGGGCTTGCTTTCCGGGGGTCGCCCGCTGACAGGCTGGATTTAGGAGCGGCTTGAACGAAAAACAATGAATAAAATAAAAAATATTCAATCGTCAGAATTTATGTTGCTGCAACGCAACACAAATCACCGGGAAAGCGTGTATTTCCCCGAAAAAACAGCCACTTACGAGCCTTCAGATCGTCCAGGACGAAATACGGCAGCGCAATAAAAACCAAGAGGTTGTGGAAAAGTCTGGAACGACTCAAGCCTCGACGGCGGTCTTTTCCGGGTCGACGCAGGCGCATCCCGCCTTCAATCCCGCGACGACGAGCTGGTAGACGCCCTCAAGTTCCCGCTCGAGCTTCTCGAGCGGCAGCCGCGTGAAAAGCTGCGGATAGCTGAACTTGAGCGTTGCCGCCTGGATCATCTCGGCGGCGAAATCGGGATCCGTCACGTCGAACTCGCCGGACATGTTGCCGAGTTCGACGATACGGCAGAGAACCTCTCGCTCGCGCTTGAGACCTTCATTGTGGAATTCCGGCCGTTCGGCGGTGACGATCTGCGCCATCTCGACGATTTTCGGGTCTTCCTCGAGCTTGTGGAAGGTCTCGCGGAGATCCATGAACAGGAAATCGTGGAGCCGCTCGGCGGCGCTGCGGCCGGACGTCGTGAGAATGCGCGCGAGGTCTTCGGCCGTCTGCATCGAGGCTTCGCGGCAGATCGCTTCGGCGATGTCGAGTTTGCCCGCGAAATAGCGGTAGAGATTGCCGGGCGACATGTCGCAATCGACGGCAAGCTCGGCCATCGTGGTTTTGGTATAGCCGTAATGCGTGAAACGCCGTTTGGCGGCCGCGATGATTTTCTGGTGCGTATCGTCTTGAGCGGTCATACAGATGATTGTAGAGCGGCCGAGTAAATATTCAACGAATCGTTCAATCGTTAGCGCCTGCAGCATGGCGGGACTGGCGGGAGGCCAATTTGAGTATTGAATACAACAGGATAGCAGTGATCGGCGCGGGCGCCTGGGGCACCGCGCTGGCCCAGGTGGCGGCCAAGGCCGGCCGCAGCGTCACGCTCTGGGCGCGCGAGAGCGAGGTCGTCGCGAGCGTCAACGGCTCCCATGAGAACACCACCTTCCTGCCCGGCATCGCCCTCGACGAAAGCCTGCGCGCGACGGCCGACCTGAAGGAAGCGGCGGCGGCCGATGCGATCCTGATGGTGACGCCGGCACAGCACATGCGCCGCGTGCTGGAGGAGCTCGCGCCCGACATCGCGGCGGGAAAGCCGGTCGTGCTCTGCGCGAAGGGGATCGAGCAATCGACGAATCGTCTGTTGACGGAGGTTCTGGCCGAGGCGATGCCGCAGGCGACGCCGGCCGTTCTCTCCGGCCCGAGCTTCGCGGCGGAAGTGGCAAGGGGACTGCCGACGGCGGTGACGCTCGCCTGCGAGGACGAGCAGGTCGCCGAAGCGCTCGCCCATGCGATCGGCCTGCCGACCTTCCGGCCCTATTATTCGTCGGACCTCACGGGCGCCGAGATCGGCGGCGCGGTGAAGAACGTGCTCGCGATTGCCTGCGGCATCGTGGAGGGAAAGAAATTCGGCGACAGCGCAAGAGCGGCGCTCACGACGCGCGGCTTCGCGGAGCTGACGCGGCTCGGCCTCGCGATGGGCGCGCGCGCGGAAACGCTTGCGGGCCTCTCCGGTCTCGGCGACCTGATCCTCACCTGCAACTCGCCGAAGTCGCGCAACATGTCGCTCGGCATCGCGCTCGGAGAAGGAAAGACGCTGGACGAGATCATGGGATCGCGCAACTCGGTGAGCGAGGGCGTCCATTCCGCCACCGCCGTCGTGGCGCTCGCCCGCCATCACGGTATAGAAATGCCGATCGCCGAAGCCGTCGCCGAAATCGTGACCGGCACGGCGACGGTCGACAATGTCATCGCGGCACTGCTCGCGCGCCCGTTCCGCAGCGAAACCTGAAACGCCACAAGGAAACACGATGCTCTTCTGTCTCATCTGCACCGACAAGCCGAACGCGCTTGACCTCCGGCTCGCGAACCGCGACGCGCATCTGAAATACTGGGGCGAGGCAGGTTGCGTGAAGATCGGCGGGCCCTTCACGAATGACGACGCGAGCGTGATGAACGGTTCGATGCTGGTGATCGACGTCGCGGACCGCAAGACGGCGGAGACGCTTGTCGAGAACGATCCCTACAACAAGGCCGGCCTTTTCGCGCAGACGGAAGTGCGCGCGTGGAAATGGCTGCTTGGCCCGAAGGAATAGAGAATGGCGTACTGGCTTTTCAAATCCGAACGCGACACCTGGTCCTGGGACGAGCAGAAGAAGAAGGGCGCGAAGGGCGAGCCCTGGAACGGCGTTCGCAACTACCAGGCGAACAACAACATGAAGGCGATGAAAAAGGGCGACCTCGGCTTCTTCTATCATTCGAACGACGACAGATGCGTCGTCGGCATCGTGCGCGTGATCGGCGAACACCGCCCCGACCCGACGGACGAGAAGGGAAAGTTCGGCCTCGTCGTGATCGAGGCGGTCGAGGACATGCCGAAACCCGTCACACTTGCGGACGTAAAGGCCGAGCCCGCACTTTCCGAAATGGTGCTCGTGAAGAACTCGCGCCTTTCCGTGCAGCCCGTGACGGCGGAGGAGTGGAAGCTCGTCTGCAAGATGGGCGGGTTGAAGAAGGCGCCGTGAGCGAAGACGCGACGCCGCCCGCCGGCACCGCGATCTGCTCGCTCGACGAGATCGGCGATCCGGGCGCGCGGGACTTCAGTTTCGGCAGCGGAAAAACGCGATTCGAACTCTTCCTTGTACGGACGGATGGCGCCCTGCGGGCTTACGTGAACCGTTGCCCGCATGCGAACCAGCGGCTCGACGCGCGGCCCGGCCGCTTCCTCACAATGGATGAAACGAGGATCATCTGCGGCGGTCACGCGGCGCTCTTCCGCATCGAGGACGGGCTCTGCACGAGCGGTCCCTGCCTGGGCAAACATCTCGAAAGCGTGCCCGTCGAGGTGACGGACGGCGTGGTGCGGATAGCCGCAAGGTGAGGCTATTCCGGGGATAAACGCAGGCGACTGTCACCGAACTGTCATTGAAACGTCACGAAGCGCTTTTGTGCGTTTCGCGGAGACGGGAAAGGAGACGACGAGGTCTCTTTCTTCGTCCCCTTCATCGTCTCTTCAGATAGCTCGCACGACTTGTCCCCGGGCGGGGATATCTTTGCGCGACGGGTTATCCCCTGTGTGGCGGAGAAGTGACGTGCGTTATCCCCGCTGTGGCGGAGAAGTACCGGCGGAAAAGTAATCCCCGCCCTCTCCACCGTCATTGCGAGCGAAGCGAAGCAATCCAGAGGCGGCAAGCACGGAGCAAGCGGCTCTGGATTGCTTCGTCGCGGCTTCGCCGCTTCTCGCAATGACGAGAGAGGGGCAATACTCCTCATACGGACGAAATCGCCGCTACGCCGCCTCGAATTTCCGGAAATCCTCGATCAGGCCTTCGACGGAAAGGGCGATGAGGCGTTCGCCGTCCTTCGGGTCGGCGAGCGAGGGGTCGGAGCCGATGCGGCCGTCCGGGAAGGCGGCGCGGTAGCTTTCGGCGTCGGTGTAGCGGCCCCAGGGCGCGACTTTCGGCGCCATCTCGACATCCTTGATCGCATGCGGATGGACGAACCAGGTGACGGCGACTTCCGACGGCGTCGCATGCGCGCCATGCGCCGAGCCGTAGCGCTTCTGGCAGAACTCCATGACGGGCTTGAAGTCCCACCAGTTGACGCGCTTGCACTTCACCGGCCCGCGGTTCGACGCATCCTGCGCGAGCGAGCGGTCGGCATAGATTTCCGAAAAGGCCGCCTCGATGGTCGCGACATT
Source organism: uncultured Rhodobiaceae bacterium (assembly GCA_913057645.1). Classification (GTDB taxonomy): domain Bacteria; phylum Pseudomonadota; class Alphaproteobacteria; order Parvibaculales; family Parvibaculaceae; genus Parvibaculum. The sequence continues at coordinate 8,566 of CAJXOU010000094.1, forward strand.
GCCGCCATGGCCGTTGAAGAAATAGACACGCTCGAAGCCGTGCCGCGCGAGCGAGGCGACCCAGTCATGGATCGCGGCGATCATGGTCGACGGGCGGAGCGTCATCGTGCCCGGGAAGCCGAGATGATGCTGCGCGATGCCGACATTGAAGGTGGGGCCGACAAGGAAGCCCGCTTCCGCGCCCGCGCGATGCGCGATGGCTTCCGGGCAGATCGCATCCGTGCCGATGAGCCCGTTCGGCCCGTGCTGCTCCGTCGAGCCGATGGGGATCACGATCCCTTTCGACTTCGCGAGATAGGCCTCGATTTCCGGCCAGCTCGAATGGTGCAGCAGCATGGGGGGATCATAGGGGAGGTGGCGGAGAATGTGGACTCTCGCGTCCCTCCTGTTCCTTTCTGCCACCCTCCCCTTGAGGGAGGGTCGAAATTTGCGCAGCGAATTTCGGGGCGGGGTCGCTGAGCCGCCGCGAATATATTCGATAGCTGGTTCAATGACGCATGTCAGAGCCCCCGCCCCAAACTGCCTACGGCAGTTTGACCCTCCCTCCAGGGGAGGGTGGAAGGAAGATGCAAAGCTCTTCGCATATTCGACGGCTTACCGAAACGGGCCTCCTCCCGCAGCATCTCTTCAACACGGAAACACCAAGGGAGAATCCCATGACCGTCTATGCGCTGGCGCAGTTCACGATCCATGACCGCGCGCGATACGAGGCCTACGCGGCGCGCTTCATGGAGGCGATGGCGGGACATGCGGGCCGGTTGCTTGCGGCGGATGAAGGTCCGCAGGTGATGGAGGGGGAATGGACGGGCACGAAAGTCGTGCTGATCGAATTTCCCGACGAGGCGGCGTTTCATGCCTGGAAGGATGCGCCGCTCTACCGCGAGATATCGAGGGACCGCGAGGCGGCGACGGAAGGGTCGGTGCTGCTGGTGAAGGGGTTGGGGTAGCGCCTGCAGATCTGCGAGCAGCCGTCATCGCGAGGCCGCGAAGCGGCCGTGGCGATCCAGGGGCGGCGGGCGCGGCGCAAGCGGCCCTGGATTGCTTCGCTTCGCTCGCAATGACGGGGAGGGATCAGGGGTAAATGCGAAGGCGCTGAGCAAGCCAAACCCAAAAGTGTCATCCCGGCGAAAGCCGGGATCCATGGAGCGTGCGTCATGCGCGGCCCTTCAGATGGACCCCGGCTTTCGCCGGGGTGACAATTTCATTTTTAAGCGGCGCAGCGCTACAACCTCTCCATGCACATCCATCGCGCCACCGATGACGACTGGCAGGAGATTGCGGAGATATTCATCGCCGCGCGGAAGACCATGAGCTATCTGCCGGCGCTTCACGGCGATGCGGAGACGCGGCTTTTCATCCGGCGCGTGGTGAAGCGGAGCGCGGTCTGGGTGGCGGAGCGGGATGGCGAGATCGTCGGCTTCGCGGCGCTGGAGCCCGGCCCGCCCGAGGCCTGGCTGCATCATCTCTATGTCGCGCCGCAGGCGCATAACGCAGGGGCGGGCTCCCTCCTGCTCGCGAAGGCGAAGGCGGAGCTGCCGCGGGGCTTTTCCCTCTGGACGTTTCAGGCCAATCTCGGCGCCCGGCGCTTCTACGAGCGCCACGGGCTCGCCGAGGCGCGCCGCACCAACGGCGCGGCGAACGAGGAAGGCCTGCCCGACATATTGTATGAGTGGCGCCCGTAAAGAGGCCCGGGAAGAACAAGAGATTGACGAGCGGGGACACGGCGTTGAGCGGGAAGAAGACGAAGGAACTCGAAACGGAAAATCGCGGGGCGCTCAAGGGCGTGACGATCGTCGACCTGACGGCGGTGGTGTTCGGCGCCTATGCGACGCAGATCCTGGGCGACATGGGCGCGGACGTAATCAAGGTGGAAGCGCCCTCGCCGACGGGCGGCGGCGGATCGGGCGGCGACATCATGCGCTGGCCGGGCCACCTGCCCGAAGGCGCGGCGGCGGATCTCGGCCCCATCTTCATGACCATCAACCGCAACAAGCGCTCGGTGGAGCTCGACCTCGGCAGCCAGGCCGGCCGCGCGGCGCTGCTGAAGATCGTCGCGGGCGCCGACGTGATCTGCTCGAACATCCGCTATGCGGCGATGAAGAAGCTCGGCCTCGCCTACGAGGACATCAAGGCGGTGAAGCCGGACATCGTCTTCGTGCATGCGGCGGGCTACGGCTCGGACGGGCCTTACGCGGGGCTGCCGGCCTATGACGACCTGATCCAGGCGGGCTCGGGCGCGGCGGACCTGCTGGGCCGCATGGATGGCGACCCGAAGCCGCGCTACATCCCCACCATCATGGCGGACAAGGTGTCGGGCCTGTTCATGGTGCAGGCGGTGACCGCCGCGCTGTTCCACAAGGAGCGCACCGGCGAGGGGCAGTTCGTGGAAGTGCCGATGCTGGAAGCCGTGACCTCGTTCCTGCTCGCCGAACATTTCTACGACCATGTCTACGACCCGCCGACGGGGCAATGGACCTATGGCCGCATCACCAATCCGGACCGCCGCCCCTATCGCACGAAGGACGGGCATATCGGCCTCCTTCCTTATTCCGACAAGCAGTGGGAACAGTTCTTCGAACTGGCCGGCCGCCTCGACGATTACAGGAACGATCCGCGCTTCAACAACTACAAGGCGCGCACGGTTCACATCCGCGAGCTCTATGCGATGATCGAGGAGACGACGGAGACGAAGACGACGGAGGAATGGCTGAAGCTGCTGCAGCCGCTGTCGATTCCCGCCGTGAAGATGAACCGGCTGGACGACCTGCAGGACGACCCGCATCTGAAAGCCGTCGACTTCTTCGCGCGCTACGACCACCCGCATGCCGGGCCCTACTTCGCGCTGAAGCCGCCGGTGCGCTTTGCGACAAGCCCGTCGAGCATCCGCCGCCACCCGCCGCGCCTCGGCGAGCAGACGGAGGAGGTGCTGAGGGAAGCGGGCATGAGCGAGGCGGAGATCGCGGCGCTGAGGGGCGGCAAGGTTGTGAAGGCGTGAGATAACCGCGCTTCCCACCCTCCCCTTGAGGGAGGGTCGAAATTTTCGAGCGGCAGCGAGATAAATTTCGGGGCGGGGTCATCGCCCTGCGCGGCAAACTCGCCGGCGAATATATTTGCCGCTTCTTCGGCGCCCCCGCCCCAAGCGGCTTGCAGCCGTTTGACTGCCCTTCGCGGGGCTCAGGGCGTTCGGCGCTCGAAAAGGTCCACCGGACCTTTTCGTTTGCTACGCAAACCGCCCCTCACCCCACAAGGGGACGGTGGAAGAGAGACAGAACAAGCGAGGAAAAGGCATGCCCCTGACCTACCGCGAGTTCAACGCCTTCTGCGGCGCGCTGCCCGCCACCACGCATGTCGTGCAATGGGGCGGCGCGCATGTCTGGAAGGTGGGCGGCAAGGTCTTCGCGATCGGCGGCTGGGAGCGCGGGCATCATCCCGGCATCACCTTCAAGGTCTCCGACATCGCCTGGGAGATGCTGCGCGACGCCGAAGGCTGCCGCCCGGCGCCCTACCTCGCTTCGCGCGGCATGAAATGGATCCAGAGCTACGACAAGGGCCTCGGCAAGCGGGAGCTGAAGCAATACCTCAAGGCCTCGCATGCGCTGGTGGC
>CAJXOU010000095.1 GCA_913057645.1 uncultured Rhodobiaceae bacterium
GCGTGGCACCGCGCGTGGTGCTGGACAACAGTCCGCTGGCGGCGCGCATCCGTATTCTTGATGTCCGCCCGGCCCTGGAGCCCTACGAGGTGGGTTTGTTCGCGCTGGAAAAACGCCTCGATGATCCACTCATCGAGGCGTTCTGGTCACAACTGCACTGATTGCGCTGAGGTGCGGGTCAGCCGAACTGGTTTGGCAGGAAGAGGATGAACTCTGGCACCGTCATCAAGAACAACAGCACCAGCAAATCCATCACCAGGAACCAGAAGATGCCTTTGAAAATCGCGGTGGTGCTGGCCAGATCGCCGACCACCCCCTTGATCACGAACACGTTCATCCCGATCGGTGGCGTGATCATACCGATCTCCAGAAGCTTGGTGAGAATGACACCAAACCAGAGCAGGCTGAGATCGGCGGCACCGATAATCGGCAATACGATCGGCAGCGTCAGCAACAGTGCTGCGAGCGCGCCTCTCATGCGCGCCGTCCTCGGGCCCCCTCGCCGCATCCTCGGAAAACTCCCTTCAAAAACTCAAAGCCGCGGGTCGTCGCGCAGAATGGCGTACACGACGTGATCCCGCCAGGCGCCGTTGATCCGGAGATAGCCCCGGGCAATTCCCTCTTCCGTGAAGCCGCATTTGCGCAGCACGGCCCGGGATCGCTCGTTCTCCGGCAGACAGGCGGCCTGCAGCCTGTGCAACCTCAACTCCTCGAACACGTAAGGGACAAGCGCCCGGACGGCCGCCGTCACATAACCGCGTCCCGCATGGCACTCGCCCGCCCAATAGCCGAGCGTACAGCTCTGCTGCACCCCCCGCTGCACGCCCGACAGCGTACAGCCACCGAGCAGAGCATCATCTTCCTCACGAAAGATGAAGAAGGGGTAGGCCTGATCCTCCCGGATTTCGCGCTGGTAGCGCCGCAGGCGGCGGCGGAAAGCGGTCCTCGTCAGGTCGTCGGACGGCCAGGTCGGTTCCCAGGGTGTCAGGAAACTCCGGCTGGCGCCGCGGAGGTCGGACCAGGGCCCGTAGTCGCCGGGCTGCGGATTGCGAAGATAGACGCCCCGCCCGAGAATCATGGGCGTCACGTCCGGCTTCGACATCGAGCGGAGAAATGCCATTACGAAACCGCCCTCGCCTGCAGCGGGCGGCCCTGCCGGCGCGCCCCCTCCCCCGGGATCGCGTTCCTCGCGCCCCTAATGGGCGAATCTTGCCGCGATACGGTCGTAGGATTCAAGTCCGCCGCCCTGGCCGCCAAGCGGCCCGATGGCGGAAAGCGCAAGTCCGGGCCCCCTGGCGAGGCGCTCGGCATAGCGGCGGACGGCGCCCGCATCGACCTCGTCGACCTTCGCGATGAGTTCCTCCACCGGCAGCACCCGTCCATGAATCATGTACTGGCGGGCGATCTGTTCCGCGCGCGATGACGAGGATTCGAGCCCCATCAGCAATCCCGCCTTGATCTGGGCCCGGGAGCGGGCGACCTCGTCCTCGCTTGCATCCTCGCCTATACGGCCAAGTTCGCCGGACAGCACAGGCATCAGCTCGGCAACGTGCTCCGGCGCCGTGCCGGCATAGATGCCGAAGACACCGGTATCCGCGAAGGACCACGAAAAGGCGAAGACGGAATAGCAGAGGCCGCGCTTTTCGCGCACTTCCTGGAACAGGCGGGACGACATGCCGCCGCCGAGTATGCCGGAGAAGACCTGTGCGGTGTAATAATCCGGGTCTGCATAGGTCGGGCCCTCGAAGGCAAGCGCCAGATGAACCTGTTCGAGGTCACGCTCGACGCGATGTTCTCCGCCGCGAAAAGCGGCGGGATTCGCGCCTGGTGTCCTCTGGCTGTGAAGCCCGCCAAAGCGATCCCGCGCCAGCCGGACAAGGGCTTCATGGTCGAGGCCGCCGGCGGCAGCAAGCACCATGCCGGGGGCCTGATAGCGCTCGCCCATATACCCCCGCAACTCATCGCGGCCGAAGCCCGACACCGTATCCACAGTGCCAAGAATGGAACGCCCAAGCGGCTGGCCCGGATAGGCCGCTTCCAGCAGATTGTCGAAGACCATATCGTCGGGCGTGTCGTGCGCCTCGCCGATTTCGGAAATGATGACGCCGCGCTCGCGCTCCAGTTCCTCCCGGTCGAAAACGGAGTTCTGCAGGATGTCGGCGAGAATATCGACGGCGAGCGGCAGGTCCTGCTTCAGCACGCGCGCGTAATAGGCCGTCGCTTCATGCGTCGTATGCGCGTTCAGGTGCCCGCCCACCGTTTCGATTTCCTCGGCGATGGCGAGCGCCGAGCGGCGCTCCGTGCCCTTGAAGGCCATGTGCTCCAGCATGTGCGAGACGCCATGCTGGCGCGCGCGTTCGTGACGCGCGCCCGTGTTCACCCACACGCCGACCGATGTCGTCTGAAGATGCGGCATGCTGTCGGTTACGACCGTGAGGCCGTTATCGAGGCGGGTCACTTCAACGGACATGGGGCACACACTCCTTGGTCGGCAACATCAAACTCGGAACTCAGGCGGCGACGGAACGGGCGCGTTCGCGAATGAAGGCCTGCAGCACGCCAAGATCGTTCGGCAAGGGCTCGAGCCGCTCTTCCCTTTCGAAGAGGCCTGACATCGAAGGCGGAAGCTCGGGGTGGATACCCGTCGCGGCCTTCACCGCATCGGGGAACTTTGCTGGGTGCGCCGTCGCCAGCGTCACCATCGGCACGGCGGCATCGCCGCGCAGCCGCGCCGCCGCGGCAAGGCCCACCGCCGAATGCGGATCGACCAGTTCACCCGTTTCTTCCCGCATGCGCTTGATGGTCGCCGCGGTTTCCCTTTCGTCGACGCGGGCCGCGCCGAATTGCGCGCGGATCGCGTCGAGCCTGACAGGTTCGATCTCGAAGGCGCCGGACTGGCCGAGGCTCTGCATCAGCCGCGTCACGGCCGCCCCGTCACGGCCATAGGCGTCGAAAAGCAGCCGCTCGAAATTGGACGAGACCTGGATGTCCATGCTCGGGCTGATCGTCGGCACCACCTTGTCGACCTCGTAGCGGCCGCTGTCGATGGTGCGCGCCAGAATGTCGTTCACATTGGTCGCAACGATGAGCTTCGCAATCGGCAAGCCCATCCGCGCCGCCGCATAGCCCGCGAAGATGTCGCCGAAATTGCCCGTCGGCACCGAGAAGGCGACCGGGCGCGAAGGCGCGCCGAGCGCCACGGCGCTGGTGAAGAAATAGACGATCTGGGCCATCACGCGGCCCCAGTTGATCGAGTTCACGCCCGCGAGGCTCACCTCGTCGCGGAAAGCGTGGTCGTTGAACATTGCCTTCACCAGCGCCTGGCAATCGTCGAACGAGCCTTCGATGGCGATGTTGTGGACGTTCTTGTCCAGTACCGTCGTCATCTGGCGGCGCTGCACCTCCGAGACGCGGCCCTTGGGGTGCAGGATGAAGATGTCGGTCGTGTCGCGGCCCTTGAAGGCCTCGATGGCGGCCGATCCCGTGTCGCCGGAAGTCGCGCCGACCACCGTGATCCGCCTGCCCTTCGCCGCCAGCACGTGGTCGAAGAGCCGGGCGAGAATCTGCATCGCCACGTCCTTGAAGGCGAGCGTCGGCCCGTGAAAGAGTTCCAGCAGCCAGTCGTTCGCGCCGGTCTGGGTCAGCGGCACCACCGCCTTGTGGCGGAAGGTGGCATAGGCGGCGGCGATCATCTCCTGGAGGTCGGCATCGGCGATGCTCTCGCCGATATAGGGGCGCATGACGCGGAAAGCTGCCTCTTCGTAAGGTACGCCTGCCAGCGCCCTGATCTTGCGCTCGCTCATCTGCGGCCATTCCGCCGGCACGTAGAGACCGCCGTCCCGGGCGAGACCCGTGAGCAAAGCGTCCTCGAATTCAAGCTCCGGGGCGAGGCCCCGCGTGCTGACGTATTTCACCATAATCTCCAGGATAGCCGGCCGCCGGAAGGAACCGGGACCGGACGGGCGTAACCTATCCCCGCCCGGGCGCGGTGGCAAACGGACTTAGCGCCGCACCGGAAAGCCGTTTTATTCCAGTTACTTACCGAGATATCGGGCCTCGATATGGGCCTTGAAGGCGGCGGTGCCGAGGGGCTTGCCGGTCGCCCCTTCGATGATGCCGTCGGGCGTGAGGCGGGAGCCCTGCCCATGTACTTTTTCGCGCACGAAGCCGGTCAGCGGCCTGAAATCGCCCTGCCCCAACGCGTCTTCGAGGTCGGGCACGACCGCTTTGGCGGCGGCGAAGATCTGCGCGGCGGCGAGTGCGCCGAGCGTATAGGTCGGGAAGTAGCCGAAGGAGCCCGCCGGCCAGTGGATATCCTGCAGGCAGCCCCGGTCGTCGTCCGGCGGCACGATGCCGAGGTTCTGTTCCATGCCCTCGTTCCAGGCGGCAGGCAGGTCCGCCGCCTTGAGGTCGCCCGCAATCATCGCCCGCTCCAGCCGGTAGCGGAGCATGACGTGGAGCGGATAGGTCACCTCGTCCGCCTGCACGCGGATGAAGCCGGGCGCGACCCGCCGGTAGTGCCGGAGGATGTTGTCCGGTTGCCAGGCCGGGCCCTCGCCGCCGAATGCCTGCTTCAGGCGCGGCGCGAGGAAGGCGATGAAGGGTTCCGTCCGCCCCGCCTGCATCTCGAAGAGGAGCGACTGGCTCTCATGGATCGTCATGCCCCGCGCCCGTCCGACCGGCTGCGTCCGCCATTCCTTCGGCAGCCCGCGCTCGTAGAGCGAGTGACCGGTCTCGTGGATCGTGGCCATCAGGCTTTCGGTGAAGTCGCGCTCGTCGTAGCGCGTGGTGATGCGGCTGTCGTCGGGCACGCCCCCGGTGAAGGGATGATGGCTGACATCGAGCCGCCCATGCGCGAAGTCGAAGCCCATGAGCCCCATCACCTCGCGGCCGATCCGCTCCTGCAGCGCGATCGGGAAAGGGCCTTCGATGGGCAGTGCCTGTTCTCCCCGCCGCTGATGCTCCATCACCTCGCCGAGCAGCGCGGGCAGGAAACTTTCGAGGTCGGCAAAAAGCACATCGACATCCGCCGCGCGGCGGCCGGGATCGTAGCTGTCGAGCAGCGCGTCGTAAGGGTCGAGCCCCAGCGCATCCGCCTTTGCCGCCGCCTGTTCGCGGGTGAGCGCAATGAGCTTGTCGAGGGCGGGCGCGAGGCTCGCGAAGTCGTTTGCCGCGCGCGCCTTCCGCCAGATCATCTCGGTTTCGGATTTCTGCCGCGAGAGCCGCGTCACGAGATCGGCAGGCGTTGCCGTCGCATGGGCGTGAACGCGGGCCATCTCGCCGAGATTGGCGCGGTCCCAGTCGCTCAAACCGTCCGCCGCCTCGCCCGCGCTCGCGAGCAGGTCCGCCGTCTCCGGCGCGGTGAGCGTCTCATGCGCGATCAGCGAGAGGATCGCCTGCTGCTCGGCGCGCGCGGTAGCGCCGCCTTCCGGCATCATGGTCGCTCGGTCCCAGTGCAGCACGGCCTGTGCGCCGCCGAGCGCCGACAGGCGCTGGAAGCGGTCCTTCAGCGCCTCGTAGGCGGCCGTGGAATTGCGTGCGCTCATGACTTTTCCCGGCCGATCCGCCCATTGGAGCGATGATAGAGAAAATAGATCGCGACGAGGACGGCCGCGAGCCCGAACCAGGTCAGCGCATAGTCGAGATGGTTGTTCGGAATGTCGATGCGCGCCGCGCCCGCCTTCGGCCATTCGCCCGCGAAGGCGTTCTCCTCCGCCTCGACGATGAAGGGCGCCACCGTCATGCCTTCGAGGGTCGCGCCCATGACCGCGGGGTCGCGCACCATCCAGACGTTCTTTTGCGGATCGTCCACACCGGCGAACACGCCCCGCTCATGCGGTGCGCGCAGGATGCCCGTGAAGGACACCTCGCCTTGCGGCACGCCGCCATGCTCGTTCGTTGCCTTCAGCGCCGCCGGCACGAAGCCGCGGTCGACGAGCACGACAGCGCCCGTCGCCACTTCGAGCGGCGAGATCACGGCATAGCCCGCCTGGCCGTTCGTGCTTTGCGTGAAATAGTGGAACTCGCGGTCGAGGAAACGGCCGGTGAGCGTCACGCGGGCATATTCATGGGCCGCGACGTCGAGCGCGCTCCATTCGCCCGGTTCGGGCAGCGCGGCCGGCGCGGCGGCAAGCCGCGTCTCGATCCGCGTGAGCAACGCCTCTTTCCATTCGAGCCGCTCGAGCTGCCAGACCCCGAGCCCGATCAGCACCGGGAGCGCCGCGAGCGTCATGAGCGTCGGCCAGAGCAGCGGGCGGAAGAAGCGGTTGCGAGAAAGACTCATTTGTCGAGACGGCCTTCCTCGGCGCGGTGGCGGAACTGCTGCGCCACGAGCCAGCCCTTCAGCGGCCTGAGCAGCCCGATGGTCAGCGCCAGCGTCAGCGGAATCCAGAGCACCGCATGCACCCAGTAGGGCGGCGACCAGGTGAACTCCACCCAGAGCACGAGCCCGACGATGATGAAGCCCGCGATCATCATGATGAAGACGGCGGGGCCGTCGCCTGCATCCGCGAAGGAATAGTCGAGCCCGCAGGCGTCGCATTCCGGCGCGAGCGTCAGAAAGCCGGCATAGAGCCTGCCCTTGCCGCAGCGCGGGCAGCAGCCCTTCAGGCCGACTTCGATGGAGGATGGTGTGCCGTCGCTCATGGGCGCTCTCCCGAAAGGCATGAGGGCGGGCCGCTTCTCGCGCACCCGCCCCCACCGAACTTGTTATGGACCGGCCCGGCCTCAGTGATAGGTGGCGCCCGCCGATCCCCAGATGTAGATCGCGAAGAACAGGAACAGCCAGACCACGTCGACGAAGTGCCAGTACCAGGCCGCCGCCTCGAAGCCGAAATGCTGCTTCGGCGTGAAGTCGCCCTTCATCGCGCGCAGCAGGCAGACGATCAGGAAGATCGTGCCCACGATCACGTGGAAACCGTGGAAGCCGGTCGCCATGAAGAAGGTCGCGCCGTAGATGCTGCCGCCGAAGGAGAAGGCGGCATGGGCATATTCATAGGCCTGCACGCCGGTGAAGAAGAGGCCGAGGATGACGGTGAGCGTCAGGCCGCGGACCAGCCCCTTGCGGTCGCCATGCTGCAGCGCGTGATGCGCCCAGGTCACGGTCGTGCCCGAGGTCAGCAGGATGATCGTGTTGAAGAGCGGCAGGTGCCAGGGATCGAACACCTCGACGCCCTGGGGCGGCCAGTGGCCGCCGGTGAACTCGAAGCGCGCCGCCTGGATTTCCTCGCCCGCGAACAGGCTCGCATCGAAGAAGGCCCAGAACCAGGCCACGAAGAACATCACTTCGGATGCGATGAAGAGGATCATGCCGTAGCGCAGGTGAAGCTGCACGACAGGCGTGTGGTCGCCCTTGTGCGCCTCGCGGATCACGTCGCGCCACCAGCCGAACATCGTGTAGAACACGAGCGCGAAACCGAGCAGCATGACCCACGGCGCCGAGCCGTGCATCCAGTTGACCGCGCCGACCGCGAGCACGAAGGCGCCGATGGCGCCGACGATCGGCCAGGGGCTCGGGTCTACGAGATGATAGTCGTGATGTTTGGCGTGGGCGTCTGCCATGTCCCCTCTTCTCCGCTTCAGCGCGCCCCCCTTCGGGCAGCGCGATCAATCAAATCCAGTTCCGGCTTCCGCCGGCAAGAATAACCCGTTTCGAAGCGACGGGGCGCCCGGTATCAGATCGGCCGGTTCGCCACATTGCCTCCCAGCTTCACAATCGTCACCACGAAGAACAGCGCGATCAGTCCGGCGAGCGTCCAGGCGATGGCGAGGTTGCGCTGCCGCCGCTTCTTCAGCTGTTCTTCGGTCCAGTGCGGCGTCTCGATCTCGTGCCGCCTGCCTTCGTCGTTCTCCTCCGTCATCTCCGCCTCACAGACCGGGCACGAGCGCGAGCGCGCCGATGCCCTCGAGGCCCAGCATCTTCTCGGCGAGCAGCAGCGAGAAGACGAGGAAGAGATAGAGAATGGAATAGGCGAAGAGACCCTTCGCGGCCTTGTCCTGCGCCGGTCCCGCTTCCGTCCGCCAGACGCGGAAGGCGAAGGCGAGGAAGCCCGCGCCCAGGGCCGCGGTCGCGCCGGTGTAAAGCGCGCCCGCGAAACCCATGATGCCCGGCAGCAGCGTCACCGGCACGAGGGCCAGGGAATAGAGCATGATCTGGCGGCGCGTTTCCTTCTCGCCCGCGACCACCGGCAGCATCGGCACGCCGACCTTGCGGTAGTCCTCGTTGCGGAAGAGCGCGAGCGCCCAGAAATGCGGCGGCGTCCACATGAAGATGATGAGGAAGAGCACGGCGCTTTCGAGCGAGACGCCCCCCGTCACCGCGGCCCAGCCGATCATCGGCGGAAAGGCCCCCGCCGCGCCGCCGATCACGATGTTCTGCGGCGTGCGGCGCTTCAGCCACATCGTGTAGACGACGAGATAGAAGAAGATCGTGAAGGCGAGAAGAGCCGCGGCAACCCAGTTCACCAGCACGCCCATCGTCATCACGGAGAAGACGGAGAGGATCGCGCCGAAGCCCGCCGCTTCGGAAGGCGTCACGCGGCCCGCCGGGATCGGCCGGTTCGCGGTCCGCGCCATCCGCGCGTCGATATCGGCGTCGTACCACATGTTGAGCGCGCCGGATGCGCCCGCGCCGACCGCGATGCAGAGCAGCGCCGTGAAGGCGATCACCGGGTGGATGCCGCCCGGCGCGGCGGCGATGCCGACCAGCGCCGTGAAGATCACCAGCGACATCACGCGCGGCTTCAGCAGCTGGAAGAAATCGCGCGCGTTGCCCATCCCGCCTTCCGGCAGGGACTTCGCATGCTCGCTGCTATACGCCGTGTCCGACATGAAACCGCTTTGTCTCTACTCGAGCCGAAAAAGGGGCTCCGGCCGGGAATGGACCCGGCCGGAACGGTTCTTACTTGATCCGCGGCAGTTCCGAGAACTGGTGGAACGGCGGCGGCGAGGACAGCGTCCATTCGAGCGTCGTCGCGCCTTCGCCCCAGGGGCTGTCGGCTGCCTTCTGCTTCCTGATGAAGGCCAGCGCCACGCCGAAGAGGAAGATCAGCACGCCGAAGGCCGAGATGTAGGAGCCGATCGACGAGATCTCGTTCCAGTAGGCAAAGGCGTCCGGATAGTCCGAATAGCGGCGCGGCATGCCCTGCAACCCGAGGAAGTGCTGCGGGAAGAACACGAGGTTCACGCCGATGAACGTGACGTAGAAGTGCAGCTTGCCGATGAATTCGGAATACATGTAGCCGAACATCTTCGGGAACCAGTAGTACCAGCCCGCGAAGATCGCGAAGACGGCGCCGAGCGAGAGCACGTAGTGGAAATGCGCCACCACGTAATAGGTGTCGTGCAGCGCGCGGTCGACGCCGGCATTCGCCAGCACCACGCCCGTCACGCCGCCGATCGTGAACAGGAAGATGAAGCCGATCGCCCAGAGCATCGGCGTCTTGAACTCGATCGAGCCACCCCACATCGTCGCGATCCAGGAGAAGATCTTCACGCCCGTCGGCACCGCGATGACCATGGTGGCCGCCACGAAGTAAGCCTGCGTGTTGACCGACATGCCGACCGTGTACATGTGGTGCGCCCACACGATGAAGCCGACGACGCCGATCGCGACCATGGCGTAGGCCATGCCGAGATAGCCGAAGACGGGCTTGCGCGAGAAGGTCGAGATGATCTGCGAGATCATGCCGAAGCCCGGCAGGATCAGGATGTAGACTTCCGGATGCCCGAAGAACCAGAACAGATGCTGGAACAGGATCGGGTCGCCGCCGCCTTCGGGCGAGAAGAAGGTCGTGCCGAAGTTGCGGTCCGTCAGCAGCATGGTGATCGCGCCCGCGAGAACCGGCAGCGAGAGCAGCAGCAGGAACACGGTGACGAGGATCGACCAGACGAAGAGCGGCATCTTGTGCAGCGTCATGCCCGGCGCGCGCATGTTGAAGATGGTCGTGATGAAGTTGATCGCGCCGAGGATCGAGGACGCGCCCGCGATGTGGAGCGCGAGGATCGCGAAGTCCATCGCCGGTCCGGGCGTTCCCGTGGTCGAGAGCGGCGCGTAGATCGTCCAGCCGCCGGAGGCGCCCGTTCCGCCCGGCACGCCCGGCACGAACATCGAGATCACGAGGAGCCCGAACGCCGGCGGCAGCAGCCAGAACGAGATGTTGTTCATGCGCGGGAAGGCCATGTCCGGCGCGCCGATCATCAGCGGCACGAACCAGTTGCCGAAGCCGCCGATCATGGCGGGCATCACCATGAAGAAGATCATGATGAGGCCGTGCGCCGTCACCAGCATGTTGAAGAGATTGTGGTCGCCGCCAAGGATGCCGTCGCCGGGGAAATGCAATTCCATGCGCATGAGCACGGAGAAGGTACCGCCGATGACCCCCGCGATGATCGCGAAGATCAGGTACATCGTGCCGATGTCCTTGTGGTTCGTCGAATAGACGTACCGCTTCCACCCGGTGGGGTGATCGGCGTGATCGGCGTGCGCCCCTGCAGCTTGGCCTGCCATCTCTCTAAATCCTTCGTTCTTTCGAATTCTGTTTCAGCCAGCGGATGGAAGCGCGCTCAGCGCGTTTCCGCACCCGCAACCTCAGCCACCTTGATATTGCCGCCGGAGCCCGCATCAGCCTGCTGCTGCTCCGTCCACTGCTCGAATTCTTCCTGTGTGACGACACGCACGTTGATCGGCATGAAGGCGTGACGCGTGCCGCAGAGTTCGGAGCACTGGCCGTAATACATGCCGGTCTTCTCGGCGCGGAACCAGGTCTCGTTCAGACGGCCCGGAATGGCGTCGACCTTGACGCCGAACTGCGGCACCGCGAAGGCGTGGATCACGTCGGCCGCCGTCACGATCACGCGCACCGTCGTGTCGACCGGCACCACCATCGCCTCGTCGGCGGCGAAGAGGCGCGGCTGGCCGGGCTCGAGATCGGCGTCCTCGACCATGTTCGAAATGAGCGAGATGTCGCCATTGTCGGGATATTCGTAGCCCCAGTACCACTGGTAGCCGACGGCCTTCACGGTGAGGTCCGCTTCCGGCACCACGATCTCCTTGTAGAGAAGGCGGAAGGAGGGGATCGCGATCACCACGAGGATCATCACCGGAAGCACCGTCCAGGCGACTTCGAGCAGCGTGTTGTGCGTCGTCTTGGAGGGCGTCGGGTTCGCGCGGCGGTTGAAGCGCACCACGATGATGATGAGCAGCGCCAGGACAAAGAGCGTGATCGCCGTGATGATCCAGAGCAGCAGGTTGTGGAAGGCGATGATGTCCCGCATCACCGGCGTTACCGCTTCCTGCAGGCCGAGGCCGCCATCGACCGGCATCGCATGCACCACCGGAACCGCGGCGCCGAAAATACCGGCCGCGAGGGCGAGTGCGAAAAGGCCAAATCCGTTCAGAAACCGCATGCTTGTCCCCAGCTAGTCAATTCAACGTCCGGAACCGTCCGGCCCGCGCCCGAAGCCCCCCATGAGCGGCAGGTGGCGGCACCGGCAGATGGGCGTCAGAAACCATAAAGCGCAGCCGCCCGCAAGTTCCGCCGCTTGTTGCTTCGTCAGTTTTCCTGAAGCGGCGGCATCCCCATGCGCCGCCCGGACAATCCTCCCGCACGCACCGCCCCTGCGGCGCGCGCCGCCGGGCCACCAAGGTCGGGAAACACAGCAGGGGCTTCATCGCCAAGGTCGTGGCGGGTGCCATTTACACCAAGGACAAAGCGGTCAAGTTCGGCACCGTTGACAACAACGAGTGCCCTAAGCGCCCAGGAGTTGCCGACACCTCGGAACACAGGGGCATGGACTGCCAAAGCAGCAACAAACACGCTCAGTATCACCTCTACAAACCCCACAAGCA
>CAJXOU010000096.1 GCA_913057645.1 uncultured Rhodobiaceae bacterium
TTGTTGTCGAGGACGGGAGGTCGGAGGACGTGTCGGAAGGGTGTAAGGTGGTGGGCAGCGTCGGAGGTGTATAAGAGACCGGGCGCTAACGTCCCGTCCGTCATGAAAATTCTCGGTACATCCATCCCGCCGGTAGCGCTCTCCGTGGCGCTGCTTGCCGTAGCGACAACGGCGGTCGCCTATTCACCGACGCTTTACCGGATGTTCTGCGCCGCGACCGGCTATGGCGGCACGGTCAGCATCAACAAGGAACTGAAACCCGGTCCCGGCTCGGCTGTCGGCCCCGTCGTTGCGGTGCGTTTCGACTCCAATGTCTCGCCGGGGCTCGACTGGACGTTCGAGCCGGTCGAGCGTCAGGTCGAGGCCCATGTCGGCGTGCCGAAGACGGTCTTCTACCGGGCGACCAACAACAGTGACCAGACGGTCGTCGGCCGCGCCACATATAATGTGACGCCGGACGCCGCGGGCTACTACTTCAACAAGACCGAGTGCTTCTGCTTCAGCGAACAGAAGCTGGCGCCCGGCGAGACCGCCGAAATGCCGATCGTTTTCTTCCTCGATCCCGAGATGACGGAAGACATCGACACGAAGAGCATCAAGGCGATCACGCTCTCCTATACCTTCTTCAAACAGGACTCGGACGAAGCAGCGGTGGCGGCGGCTTCCTCGCTCAAGGAGCAGGGCGAGACACGTCAGCGCGAACTCTCGCAGGCCGAAACCGCCGAATTCACCAATCACGTGCTTCGTCCCCGCTAGCGCTGTCCGATAAGGCTGGCTCCACGCGGAAGATTGCCTGTAGGCTTTGCCGCCCCCTTCCGGCCGACGGAGCCTGCATGTTTCCCATTTCCGACGACAATCCCGAACCCGGCGTGCCCTTCGTCACCTGGGGGCTGATCGCGGCCTGCGTCGCCGTTTTCCTTCTGCAGTATTCGCTCCCGCCCGGCGAGGCGGAGCTTGCCGTCTATCACTACGGCTTCATCCCCGGTGTGCTGTTCGGCTCGACGGAGATGAGCAATGCGCCGGTGCCGGCCTGGGCGACGATCTTCAGTTCCATGTTCATGCATGGCGGGCTCGCGCATCTCGGCGGCAACATGCTCTATCTCTGGATTTTCGGCGACAACATCGAGCTCGCGATGGGGCGGGTCCGCTTCATCGTCTTCTATCTCGCGACAGGGATTGCCGCCGCGCTCGCCCATGCCCTTCTCGTGCCAGCCTCGACCGTGCCGCTGGTCGGCGCGAGCGGGGCGATTTCGGGTGTGCTCGGCGCCTATCTCCTGCTCTATCCGCGCGGCCGTGTCCGCGTGCTCTTCATTCCCTTTCCGCTCATTCTGCTGCGGACTTTCTATGTGCCCGCCATCATCGTGCTCGGGCTCTGGTTCGCGATACAGGTCTTCAGCGGGCTCATGAACCCGGTCGAGGAAGCGGGCGTCGCCTTCTGGGCGCATGTCGGCGGCTTCGTCGCGGGTATGGCTCTCGTGCCCTTCTTCAAGCGGCGCGACGTGTCGCTCTTCCACAAGGCGCAGCCGAAGGTCTTCGATGCGCGCGCAAGCGGGCGGCGCGGCCCCTGGGGCTGACGCCTTTTCCATCTCCTTCTGCACAAACAAAAGGCAGACGGCTCCGGCGGCTGCTTGATTTCTGAGCCTGCGGCCGTCGGTGCGCGGCCCAATGCGCGCTTTTTGCGGTGCAGCGAACTGGCACGGCGCTTGCGATGTATGTCTCTGGCAGCGGCTAGGGTTCCGGCTTCGCGCAAGTGCGCAATCGGTTTTGCGAAGTGTCTGGTCCGAGAGCCGCACCCTGTCCGGTGAACAGCGGGCAGGTACACGGCGGGATAAAAGCCCGGGAGACGGATGTAATGCGAGGGTTGGCATTGCAGAACCGCCGTGACGCCAATCCTCCGCCTTTGAAACGCGATCACTCGATCCGGAGGACTGGCTATATGACTTCTTTCAAACTCTCTTCCCTGAAGATATTCGCGGCGGCCCTGGTCGCCATGACGCTCGCTTTCACAGCGGCTTCGCCTGCCCATGCCGAGGCGAAGAAGGACTTCAAGGTTGCCTGGTCGATCTATGTCGGCTGGATGCCCTGGGGCTACGCGATGGACAACGGCATCGTGAAGAAATGGGCCGACAAGTACGACATCAACATCGAGGTCGTGCAGTTCAACGACTATATCGAGGCGATCAACCAGTACACGGCGGGCGCCTATGACGGCGTGATGGCGACCAACATGGACGCGCTCGCCATTCCGTCTGCCGGTGGCGTCGACTCGACGATTCTCCTCATCTGCGACTATTCCGACGGCAACGACGTCATCATCCTGAAGGGCAAGGACGATCTGGCGGACATCAAGGGCCAGAAGGTCAATCTCGTCGAACTTTCCGTGTCGCACTACGTGCTCGCCCGCGCCCTCGAAAAGATCGGCATGTCCGAGAAGGACGTGACGGTGGTGAACACGTCGGATGCAGACATGATCGCCGCATGGGCAACGCCCGATGTGACGGCCATGACGACATGGAACCCGATGGCGGCGGAAATTCTCACTGAGGACAACGCCAACAATGTCTTCGACTCGAGCGAACTTCCCGGCGAAATCCAGGACTCCCTCGTCGTCAACACGCAGACGCTGAAGGACAACCCGGCCTTCGCCAAGGCCATGACCGGCATCTGGTACGAGACGATGGCGCTCATGTCCGCGGATGACGAGGCGGCGACGGCGGCGAAGACGGCGATGGGCGTGGCCTCCGGCACCGACCTCGCGGGCTACGAGATGCAGCTCGCGGCGACGGAAATGTTCTATACGCCGCAAGACTACATCGCCTTCACGGAAGGCAACCTGTCGGAGCTCACGACTTTCGTCACCAAGTTCCTCTTCGATCACGGCCTGCTCGGCCAGGACGCGAAGTCGCCCGGTTATATCGGGATCGAACTCGCGGACGGCACGGTCGTCGGCGACGAGGACAATGTGCTGCTCCGCTACACCACCGAGTACGCGCAGATGGCCGCCGACGGCGCGCTCTGACGGCCATCACCTGAGAGAGGCCAGTAACGCCATGCGTAGATTGATCAACCGGCGGCCCGATGTGGCATCGCGGTTCGGACTCATGATCCTGCCGTTCGTCATCGTCGTCATCGCCTACATGGTTGCCTCCGAGGCGCGTCTGTCGGTCAATCCGAACGACAAGCTGCTTCCCGGATGGTCGACGATTTCCGACGCGATCGAACGCATGGCGTTTCTGCCCGACCAGCGCACGGGCGACTACCTGCTCTGGAGCGACACGCTGTCGAGCCTGACAAGGCTCGGCATAGGCGTCGCCATCGCCACGCTGATCGGTGGCATCTTCGGCATTCTGCAGGGTCTCATCCCCTATTTCAGGGCGACCTTCAACGCCTTCACGGGCGTGTTGTCGATGATCCCGCCGCTCTCGGTGCTTCCCATTCTCTTCATCATCTTCGGGCTCGGCGAACTTGCGAAAGTGATGCTGGTGGTCATCGGCATCGTGCCCTTCATCATTCGCGACCTCGCGCTCAGGACCGCCGAAATCCCGCATGAGGAAATCATCAAGGCGCAGACGCTCGGCGCGTCGACATGGCAGATCATCCTGCGCATCGTCGTGCCGCAGATGCTGCCGCGTCTTATCGACGGGGTGCGTCTGTCGCTCGGGGCTGCGTGGCTCTTCCTGATCGCGGCGGAGGCGATCGCGTCCGACAGCGGCCTCGGCTACCGCATCTTCCTGATGCGGCGCTATCTCGCGATGGACGTCATCCTGCCCTACGTCGCATGGATCACCATTCTCGCCTTCGCCCTCGACCTTTCATTGCGGCTCTTTCAGCGCATCGCTTTCCGCTGGATGTACCGGGGTAACTGAGTATGACGCGTGTCACCGTCGAAAACGTCTGGAAGGTCTATGGCGACCAGACCGTGCTCGAAAACATCAACTTCGAGACGGAACCCGGTTCCTTCATCGCCCTTGTCGGTCCGTCGGGCTGCGGCAAGTCCACTTTCCTGCGCATGATGCTCGGCGACGAGGCGCCGACCAGGGGCCGCATCCTGATCGACGGCGTCGAACTCGAAGACGAACCGTCGCCGGATCGCGGCGTTGTGTTCCAGAAATACTCCGTCTTCCCGCATCTCACCGCGCTGCAGAACGTGATGCTCGGCCTCGAATTCGCCGCGAGCCCCTTTACGGGCCGGCTCTTCGGGCGGACGAAACGCGAGGCGCGCAATGCCTCGCTCGACATGCTGAAGAGCGTCGGCCTCACCCATGCGGTTCACAAATATCCCTCCGAGCTGTCGGGCGGCATGCAGCAGCGTCTTGCCATCGCGCAGGCGCTCATCAAGAAGCCGAAGATCCTGCTGCTCGACGAGCCCTTCGGCGCGCTCGATCCCGGCATCCGCAACGAGGTGCACGAAATCATGCTCCGGCTCTGGCGCGAGGAAGGCATGACCATCTTCATGGTGACGCATGACCTGTCCGAAGCCTTCAAGCTCGGCACGCGCGTCATCGCTTTCGACCGGGTGCGCAATCGCCCCGAGGAACAGAAAGCCTATGGCGCGACCGTCACCTTCGATCTCAAGGTCGATGGCAAGAGCGCGCCGCCGCAACCGCCGGCGGATGTAACGCTGGCCGCGGCGGCGCAGTAGATAACCCGCCGGACGGGACGGCCCGTCCGGTTATGCAAGGCCCCGGTTCAACGGGGCAAGTGCCTGGACGGCCAGGCTTCGGCCCGGGGAAACCCGGCGCGCAAGAGGAGATGTGCGCAATGGCGGAAGCATCCCGCAACGAGAAGTATACAGGCCCCTATGCCGCGCAGCAGGAGCGCTATGACCGGCTGTTCGGCGGCGCCAGGGCGAAAGCGCGCGATTTCAGCGAAGCGACCGGCAATCCGGCGGACCTGCCGGAAGATCTCATCCGCTCGCGCGAGACGGTGCCGGGCGGCTGGGCGCATGCGCTGCCGCTCGCGCGCGGCGAGACGCTCCGCGTCCTCAATACGCATGGCACGCCGGGCGTGTCGCTTCTCTTCTACAATGCGAAAGACAAAAGCGAGCGGTTCAACGCGGGCGACACGGTGAAGATCCAGTGGAACGCGCGGCTTGCCCGAGGCCGTGTCCTCTTCTCCGACATGGGCCGCGTCCTTGCCTCGATCACGGACGACAGTTTCGGCCATAACGATGCGCTGACCGGCGGTTCGACGCCCGCGAGCAACGAGGAACGCTACGGCGACGCGACGCTCCGCAACACGCGCGACAACTTCATCCTGCTCGCCTCCAAGAACGGGCTCGACAAGCGCGACGTGGCGCCCTGCCTCACGCTCTTCGCGCCGGTCGGCGTTGATGGCGAGGGCAGGTTCATCTGGGAAGGCGAGGGACCGGCACCCGGCGACTATGTAGACCTCCGCGCAGAGCTCGATCTTCTCGTTTTCGTTTCCAATGCACCGCATCCCTTCGCGCCCGGCGACTACGCACCGAAGGAGATCGATCTCATCGTCTGGACGTCGCCGCCGCCCGCGGCGGATGATTTCTGCCGCACCGCCACGGAAGAAGCCGTGCGCGGCTTCGAGAACAATGCGCGCTATCTCGCCGCGCTTGGAGAGGAGTGACGCCATGACGCTCTCCAACAGACATGAAGACCAGGCGATCTATGATTTCGCCGTGCCCGCGCTCCGGCCCTGGTCGCACGCGCTGAAGAAGGGACAGATCCTCCGCATCGTCGACCTCGAAGGGCAACAGGCCGTCGACACGCTGTTCTACTCGAAGGCCGATCCGTCGGAGCGCTACAGCGCGCAGGATACGGCGCGCGCGCAGGGCTCACCCTATATCGGCTCCGGCACGAAGCTGATCTCGAATGAGGGCAACCTGATGGCGACCGTCATCGCCGACACCTCGGGTGGTCACGACACCTCGGCCGGCGCCTGCTCGGCGGAGGCGAACACGGTGCGCTTCGGTCACGAGACGCTCTACATGCACAGCTGCCGCGACAATTTCGTGATGGAACTGTCGAAACACGGGCTCACCAAGCGCGACATCGTCTCAAACATCAACTTCTTCATGAACGTGCCGGTGGAGGAAGACGGAACGCTCGCC
The DNA here is from genome assembly GCA_913057645.1 of uncultured Rhodobiaceae bacterium. Classification (GTDB taxonomy): domain Bacteria; phylum Pseudomonadota; class Alphaproteobacteria; order Parvibaculales; family Parvibaculaceae; genus Parvibaculum. Next base: position 6,083 of record CAJXOU010000096.1, read on the forward strand.
ATCGTCGACGGTCTGTCGAAGCCGGGGGACTATGTCGAGGTCAAGGCGGAGATGGACATTCTCTGCGTGATCTCGAATTGCCCGCAGGTGAACAATCCCTGCAACGGCTTCAACCCCTCGCCCGTGCGCACATTAATCTGGGACGCCTGACAAAGTTCCCGCCCGGCGCTTCGCGGCCCGGGTTCATCGGAGGCCCGATGTTCAAGAAGGTTCTGATTGCCAATCGCGGCGAGATTGCCGTCCGCGTCATCGCCACGCTCCGGCGGATGGGCGTCGCGTCCGTCGCGGTCCATTCCGAAGCCGACCGTTTCGCGCCGCATGTGCGGCTGGCGGACGAAGCGGTCTGCGTCGGTCCCGCGCCCGTCGCGGAAAGCTATCTCGATATCGACGCGATTCTCGCCGCCGTGCGCGAGACCGGCGCGGAAGCGGTACATCCGGGCTACGGCTTCCTCAGCGAGAACCCGGAATTCGCCGCCGCGCTTCAGCGCGAGGGCGTCGCCTTTATCGGCCCGCGCCCCGAACACATGCGCGCCTTCTCGCTGAAGCACACCGCGCGCGAGATCGCGGAGAAGAGCGGTGTGCCGTTGCTGCCGGGCTCGCCCCTCATCGTCGACCTCGACGATGCGATGACGCAGGCCGGCGAGATCGGCTACCCCGTCATGCTGAAGAGCACGGCGGGCGGCGGCGGCATCGGCCTGCAGCTCTGCCATTCGGCCGCCGACATGCCGCGCCTCTACGACACGGTGCGCCGCCTCGCGCTTGCGAACTTCAAGGATAGCGGGCTCTTCCTCGAGAAATATGTCGCCGCCGCCCGCCATATCGAGGTGCAGATTTTCGGCGATGGCGAGGGCAACGTGATCGCGCTCGGCGAGCGCGACTGCTCGGCGCAGCGCCGCAACCAGAAGGTGATCGAGGAGACGCCCGCGCCCAATCTCGGAGCGGCCGAGCGCAAGGCCTTGCACGAGGCGGCGGTTCAGCTCGGCGAGGCCGTTTCCTATGCCTCCGCCGGAACGGTCGAGTTCATCTATGACGAGGAGGCGAGGACCTTCTATTTCCTCGAAGTGAACACGCGCCTCCAGGTCGAGCATCCGGTGACGGAAGAGGTGACCGGGCTCGATCTCGTGGAGATGATGGTGGCCCAGGCGGCGGGCGACCTCGGTCCTCTTGCTGATTACGAGCGCGTGCCGCAGGGCCACGCCATCGAGGTCCGGCTTTACGCAGAAGACCCGGGCAAGAACTTCCAGCCGTCCTCCGGCCTTCTCACGGAAGTGTCCTTCCCGGACGATATTCGCGTCGATGGCTGGATCGCGACCGGCACGGATGTGACGCCGTTCTACGACCCGATGCTGGCGAAACTGATCGTGAAGGGGGAAACGCGCGCGGAAGCCGCGGCGAAGCTCGGCGCGGCGCTCGATGCGTCCCGCGTCTACGGCATCGAAACCAATCTCGATTATCTCGCCGGCCTCGTCCGCACGCCGGAATTTCTCGGCGGCACGATGCTGACCTCGACGCTGGCGGGCTACGACCATGAAAGCGCCGGCATCGACGTTCTCTCGCCCGGGGCGCAGTCGAGCCTGCAGGACTGGCCCGGCCGCCTCGGTTACTGGGATGTCGGCGTGCCGCCCTCCGGACCGATGGACGGGCTTTCGCATCGCCTTGCGAACCGCCTCGCCGGAAACCCGGAAGACGCGGCAGCGCTCGAAATGACGTTGAACGGGCCGGCGCTCCGTTTCCGCATGGATGCGACGATCGCGCTCACCGGCGCGGAAATGCCCGCGACGCTGGACGGCGAACCCGTTCCCTTCTGGTGCGCGGTCGAGGCGAAGCGCGGCCAGGTGCTCGAACTCGGCCAGGTGAAGGGCGCGGGGCAGCGCGCCTATCTCGCCGTTCGCAACGGTTTCGACGCGCCCGCCTATCTCGGCTCGCGTTCGGCCTTCACGCTCGGCCGCTTCGGCGGCCACGGGCCCGGTGCGCTCCGCACGGGCGAGGTGCTGCGCGTCAACCGCGAAGGCGCCGTTGCCGAGCCCATCGCCACGCCGCTGCCCGCCTCCGCGCGTCCGCCGCTCACCCGCGAATGGGAGATCGCCGCGCTTTACGGGCCGCATGGTGCGCCGGACTTCTTTCTCGACGAGGATATCGAGACGCTCTTCAATACGGCTTACGAGGTTCATTACAACTCCGCGCGCACGGGCGTGCGTCTCGTCGGGCCGAAGCCGCAATGGGCGCGCAAGGATGGCGGAGAGGCGGGGCTTCACCCGTCCAACATTCACGACAATGCCTATGCCGTCGGCACGATCGACTTCACGGGCGACATGCCGATCATTCTCGGGCCCGACGGGCCGAGCCTTGGCGGCTTCGTCTGTCCGGCGACGCTTGCGCAGGCCGAGCTCTGGAAGCTTGGACAGCTGAAGCCCGGCGACAAGGTGCGCTTCCGCCGCATCACCGACAAGCAGGCCGCCGACATGCGCCGCTCCGAGAATGCCTGGGTGAAGACGCTTTCGCGCCCCGTCGCGCCGGTCGCGCAACAGGCGCCGAAGGAAGACGCGGTGCTCGCGCGTATCGGCGATCTCGAAACCGAAGTGACCTATCGCCGCGCGGGCGACGACTACATTCTCGTCGAATACGGGCCCATCGTGCTCGACTTCGCGCTCCGCTTCCGCGCGCATGCGATGATGATGGCGCTCGAAGCCCGCGCCCTCGAAGGCATCATCGAGATGACGCCGGGCATCCGCTCTCTGCAGATCCATTTCGATCCGGATGTGCTTCCCGCGCGCAGGCTCCTCGCGACGCTGGAGGAGATGGAGCGCGCGCTGCCCTCTTCCGCCGACATGGAAGTGCCGAGCCGCGTGGTGCATCTGCCATTGTCCTGGGACGACGAGGCGGCGCGCGAGGCGGTCCGCAAATACGGCACGCTGGTCAGGCCCGATGCGCCCTGGGTGCCGTCCAACATCGAGTTCATCCGCCGCATCAACGGGCTGAAGAACATCGCGGAAGTGCGCCGCATTCTCTTCGAGGCGGACTACATGGTCTTTGGCCTTGGCGACGTCTATCTCGGCGCGCCGGTCGCGACCCCACTCGATCCGCGCCACCGGCTCGTCACCACGAAGTACAACCCGGCCCGCACATGGACGCCGGAAAACGCCGTCGGTATCGGCGGTGCCTATCTCTGCGTCTACGGCATGGAAGGGCCCGGCGGTTACCAGCTTGTCGGCCGCACGGTGCAGATGTGGAACAGCTGGCGCAAGACGGCGAATTTCGAAAAGCCGTGGCTGCTTCGCTTCTTCGACCGGCTGAAATTTTTCCCCGTCTCGGCGGAGGAACTCACAGACGCGCGCGAAGCCTTCCTGCACGGCGAATATGACGTGAAGGTTGAGGAGGGGACTTTCCGCCTCAGCGATTATTTTTCGTTCCTTGAGAAAAATGCCGAAGACATTTCCGCTTTCCGCGTCTCCCAGCGCCGCGCTTTCGAGGAAGAGCGCAAACGCTGGGAGGAGCAGGGCCTTGCCATGTCGGCGATGGAGCCGGAAGTTGCCGCCGTCGAGGAAGTGGCCGAGGTGCCGGAAGGCGGGCGCCTCGTCGAGGCGGGCGTTCCCGGCAATGTCTGGTCGATCGGCGTGTCGCCGGGCGACGAGGTCGCCGCTGACCAGACGCTGGTCGTTCTTGAATCGATGAAAATGGAAATCGAGGTGCGCGCGCCCGTCGCCGCCCGCGTCCACGAAGTGCATTGCGCGCCGGGCAAGATGGTGCAGGCGGGGCAGGCGCTTCTGACGCTGGTGCCGCTCGACGCCGCCAAACCCGGAATGGAGGCCGTGTCGTGAAGGCTTTGTCCTTTTCCCTGCCGTCGCTCCGCGCGGCTTTCGCCTCCGGCGTCCGCGCGGAGGACGTAGCACGCGAGGCGCTCGCCCGCGCCGAAGCCTGCAACGATCCGGCGGTCTGGATTTCCCGCTTCGAGGACGAGGAGGTGCTCGCCCGTGCCCGGGCGCTCGACGCGCTGCGACAAGAGCAGCGCGCGCTGATGCCGCTTTTCGGCGTCCCCTTCGCGGTGAAGGACAATATCGACGTCGCCGGTATCCCGACGACGGCGGGCTGCCCGGCTTATGCCTACCAGCCGAAGGAAGACGCCTTCGTTGTCGCGCGGCTCGTTGCGGCGGGCGCCATTCCCATCGGCAAGACCAATCTTGACCAGTTCGCGACCGGTCTCGTCGGCACGCGCTCGCCGCTCGGTGCGCCGCGTTCCGTCTTCAACCATGAGTTCATTTCCGGCGGTTCGTCGTCGGGCTCGGCCGTCGCCGTCGCGGCGGGCATCGTCAGTTTCGCGCTCGGCACGGATACGGCGGGCTCCGGCCGCGTCCCCGCCGCCTTCAACAATATTGTGGGGCTGAAACCCTCGCGCGGCCTGCTCTCCACGCGCGGCGTCGTGCCCGCCTGCCGCTCGCTCGATTGCGTTTCCGTCTTCGCGCTCACGGTCGCGGATGCGGGCGCGATCTTCGATGCGGCCGCCATCTTCGACCCCGCCGACATCTTTGCTCGCACGCGGATGCCGGAGACGCCGGCGCTTCCCTCGGGCGGCTTCACCTTCGCGGTGCCGCGCGCCTCCGACCTCAAATTCTTCGGCGACGACGAAGCCGCCTGTCTCTTCGAGGCGGCGTCCGAGCGGCTGGAGGAGCTTGGCGGCCGCGCGCGCTGGATCGACTTTTCGATGTTCGAGGAAGCCGCCGCGCTTCTCTATGAAGGGCCGTGGGTTGCGGAGCGTTTCGCCGCCGTCGGCGATTTCATCGAGAAGCACGGGGCCGAGACCGACCCGACGGTGCGCGGCATCGTGCTCGGGGCGCGGGAGCGGAGCGCGGTCGAGACTTTCGAGGCAATGTACAAGCTTGAAGCGCTGAAGCGCCGGGCGCAGCGTCTCTTCGCCGAGATCGATCTGCTGATGGTGCCGACCGCGCCGACGATCTACCGCGTGGCCGACGTCATGGCCGAGCCCGTGAAGCTCAACAGTCGCCTCGGCACCTACACCAATTTCATGAACCTGCTCGACATGGCGGGTATCGCCATTCCCGCGGGCATCCGCGAGGCGGGCCCCGCGGCAGGGCTTCCCTTCGGCGTCACGTTTTGCGCGCCCGCCTTTTCCGAAGCGCGTCTCGCCGCTTTCGCTTCCGCCTTCGAGACGGCGCAGGGTCTCGCGCCGGGCGGGCCCGTGCCCGAAGCGAGCGCGCCGGGACGGGGGACGATGCCCCGGCCGAGCACGGCACGCCTATGGCGACGATCGCCTGCGTGGCCGGGTTCCTGATCAACCTGCCGGAGCGGCAGCTCCGCCTGGTCAGCCCGTGCGCCCCGTCGGATGCGTGGCCCGACGGCTACCGGACGCTCGAGGCCGCGCGTGTCGACGGGGCCTCCGGTCTGGACGATCTCATGGGGCGGATGATCGAACGGCATATGGCGGGCGCTCGGGCCGATGGGCCGGATGCGGAGCGCACGAGCCTGCCGGTCGGCTAGAGCCTTTTCCGATCAGGTGGAAGCACCTAGCCGATTGGACACAGCTTCAGATGCTGCGGCACGACGCCATGGCGCCGCCCGATCCCATCGGAACGCCGAGCAGCCGCTGGCGCCGGCGCGCCGACCCATCGCCCACCCCAGCCACCTCGCCGCCGACGGTGCGCCCAGGCGGCGGCCGAACGGCCACTCGTCGCCGACACGGG
>CAJXOU010000097.1 GCA_913057645.1 uncultured Rhodobiaceae bacterium
GGATATGGTCTTGAGCAGTTTCGGCGGGAGATCGGCCTTCGTGATGATGCCGAAATCGAAGAGGGTGAGGATCTGCCGGATCTCGCCACCCGGCTCAATGGAAAACGGCAGCACCGCCGCCTCGAAAATGAAGAACTGCTTGTCGAGATAGGGCTTGAAGGTGCCGACGGCGCGGTACGGCTCGGCCCAGCCGCGTGCCAGCGCATAGAGGTTCCGGTAGCTCGTCATCATGCGTGCGTCGAAGACGTCACTGAAGACCGTACCGGTCGCGTCCTGACCGGCTTTCTCCGTGATGCCCGTGCCGATCAGGCGCCAGCGGTAGTCGTCGCCGCCATCGGGTGCCGTCGGACCGAGCCATTCCGCAAGATATGCGTTTTTCATCTGGCGGGCGATGCAGACGAAATCGAATGAATTGCGGTCGAGAGTGGCACCCGTTCCCCTGCAGGTGCGCCAATAGGCGAGGCCCTCGCGGAGGAGCGGCGAACGAAAATGGAGGTCGAGGTCTATGTCGTCATAGGGCGCGAGTTCCGCGAGTCGTTCGGCCTCGGCCCTGGAAAGACTTTTGCGCATGCAATCCTCATCGGATTCCGTTGGTAGGCCGGAATCGTTAAGGGATTGCGAATAGAGAAAGGCCGGCCCCGTGGACCGGCCTTTTTCAATGTCGGCTGGTCTGCTGTGTGCGTCAGGCGGCCCCGAGTTCCTGCTTGGCAAACTCGGTCACGGTCTTGTAGTCGGCCTTCCCGTTGGCGGCCCGGAAGGCGACGGATGTGCCGATCAGGATGCGTTTGGGCGTCTTGTAGCCTGCAAGCTGGTTGCGCACATGGGAACGCAGCGTTTCCTCGTCGAATGTCGCGCCCGGCGAAAGCTTGACGACGCCGGTGACCGCCTGACCCCATTTTTCGTCGGGTATGCCCACCACCAGCGCATCCTCCACCCAAGGGTGCGTCTTCAGGGCTTCCTCGATTTCTTCAGGATAGACCTTTTCTCCCGCCGTGTTGATGCAGGCCGAGCCGCGGCCAAGCAGCGTCAGCGTGCCGTCGGGTTCGACCAGGCACCAGTCACCCGGAATCGAGTAGCGTTCTCCGCGCACGGTCTTGAAGGTCTTGGCGCTTTTTTCGGGGTCCTTGTAGTAGCCGACCGGGATCGGCGCACCGAGTGCGATGAAGCCCGGTGTGCCGGAGCCCGGCACGACGGGGTCGTCGTTTTCGTCGAAGACCTGGCAGCGTTCGCCGATCTGGAACTTTGCCGTCGCAATCTCGCCGTCCTTCGTCATCAGCGACGAGCCGAGGCCGACGGCTTCCGATGCGCCGAAGCTGTCGGTCATGATCGCATTCGGCATGTGTTTCAGAAGGCCGCGCTTTACCTCCGTCGACCACATCACGCCCGAGGAAATGATGGTGACGATCGAAGACAGGTCGTACTTGCCGGGCGCTTCCTCGAGTGCGCGCAGCATCGGCTTCGCAAAGGCGTCGCCGACGATCGCAACCTGCTGCACCTTGTTGCGGTCTACAGCCGCCCACAATTCATGCGGTTCAAGCGACTGGTTGTCGAGCGTCACTACGCAGCCGCCCGACATCATGTTGCCCAGCGCGGTCAGCAGGCCGGTGCCGTGCATCATGGGACATGCGGGGATCATCGGCCCTGCCGGCCCTGTTTCCTTGATTGCTTCCATCAGCGCCGGCAGCGATTCCGGTACTGGGCCAAGCCGGCGCAGCGCGGAAAGCTGTACCTCGCGCAGATCGTCATGCCGCCACATCACGCCTTTCGGCATACCGGTCGTGCCGCCGGTATAGATGAAGAGAAGATCGTCAGGCGACCGCTTGATGTCGAGCAACTCACCATTGCCGGAGGTCGCAAGGTCTTCGTAGCGTTCCGCGAAGGGCGCGATCTCGCCGCCGTCATTTACCTCGATGAATGTTGCGACCTTTGAGAGGCGGGAGCGAATCTGCTCGATCGTGTCGCGGAACTCGCTGCCGTAAACGACTGTCTGCGCGTCCGAATTGTCGAAGATGTAAAATACTTCGTCCGGCTTGTAGCGATAATTGACGTTCACATGCGTCAGCCGGGCCTTGAATCCGCTAGCCAGCAACTCGCCATATTCCGGCCGATTGCGCATGTAGAAGGCGAGTTTGTCGCCCGGCTTGGCGCCCCGTTCGATGAGCGCGCGGGCAAGGTTGTTGGTGCGTTTCGTTGTGTCGCCCCAGGTGATGCGGCGCTCGCCGTGCACAAAGGCCGGCGCGTCCTGCGGCAGAACGGGTGAAATGGCGTCGAGGATGTCCCCGAAGTTCCAAGGCATTCTAGTCCTCCCAGACTCGATGTTGCAGGCTGTCGCCTCGTGCCGGGCGGTGTCAGCCAGTTCTTTTGCCGCTCAATATACAGGGAATCGCGGAGCGGTCATCCGCGGTATGGGTGCCGCAAGGGCAGGGTCGGACGTTCAACAGGGCAGGGCGGGGCCGCTATCTGCGCTGGCGACGACGCACGTGATCGAGGTGCCGGGCGCACCTGCCTTGAGCAGATTGTCGATGACGTTGCGGAAGGGGCCGTCGACGCGAACCGCCGTGTTCGGGTTCATCCGGCCGTTGTAGGGCCGCCCCGCGATATGGGTGATTGCGTTCACTTCCGTGGAGTTGACCGCGACGAGATAGCCGACGCCGCCTTCCTGCAGGATCAGGGGGCCGCCGGACCAGCCCGGCATCATGTCGCAATCGTGGTTGAAGACGCGGGTGTCGAAACCGTTGATGTCGGAAAAGTGCTTCGGCATCGGCCCGCACCCGCCGGAGACCTGCAGCGGCCCGCGTTCGCCGTTGTGGCCGGCGAGAATGAAGGCCGCGTTTTCCGCACGTTTGCGATAGGCCTCCGCTTCGCCGAGGGTCAGGGGGACCAGCCTGTCGAGATGTTCCGGCAGGCGGCGTTCGAGCACGGCGACCGCCCAGTCGTTGTGCCAATTGCCGTAGGGCGAGAGCGTTCCGGTCTTCAGGAAAACGATGTCCGCGGCGAGCGCGGGATCGGCGCCGGGCCAGAAGGCGCATTCGGTCAGGAATTCGCCGTTCGAGCCGACAAAGGCATGGGCGACCGTCACGATGACGTCGAAGCGCGGCGTCAGATGCTTGCCGGGCAGGGCGACAAGAGAGCCCGTCGGGCGGCGGGTGGTGCCTTCGCAGACGATGGTGCCGACGCCGCTCAGCCCGTCGCCGGCGGCGATGTTGCGGCGGTCGTCGTCGCCGAAGATGTTGGCGTATGAGACGCCGGAGGCGACGAGCAGTCCCAGCAGAGCGAGACCTGCCACGCGTGCGAGATAACCGGCTGCGCCGCCCTTGTCGTGCATTCCGGGACATCCTCGGAAGCGATCACACAGGACGCACAGAATATCACGGGGAACGCTGCGTCAGTGAACAAGAGAGCGTGATCGCTCAGGCCGCCGCAATGGCGGATTTCCGCCGTTTCTTCATCCATGCGGCGATGCGGAGGCCGAGCGCGGCGATGCCGAGGGCTGTGGTGAAGGCGAAAATCCATTTCGGCTCGGGCGGCGTTTCGCTCGCGAGGCGGCCGACATAGGAATTCATGAAGATCGCCCAGACGTACCAGACGCCGGCGAGATGGAGGCGGCCCCAGACTTTCGGACCGAGTTTCCTCACCGACCAGTCATTTGAGGTCAGCGCCATCGCCGCGATGAAGACGTAGGCGCCGCCGCCGCCGATGATGGCGATAAGCTCCGGCACCTCCTCGATTGTGACGAAAAGCCCAATGATCGCAATGAGATGGAGGAAGTGCGCGAGGGCGAAGGAAAGCCCCGTATAGCGCCGGTTGCGGCGGAGCCAGCGCGTGGTGGCGGACGGGAAGAGGGCGGCCAGCGCGCCGCTCGCAAAGACGGTGACGAAGATCAGGAAGGAGAGGCGGGCCGTGTAGCGCGTGATGTGCTGCCAGATTTCGGGCGCCGTATCGAAGGCGGCGAGGCTGCCGATGGCGATGAAGGCGACGGCCAGAAGGACCGCGAAAAACGGCCAGCGGGGATAAGTGCGGGCGACTGTCATCGTAATGTCACCGAACTGTCACAAAGCGAATTGCCGGACCGTCCGGACCTCCCATTGTTGCGTTCCCGAAATTTTCATACAGACTGTATGAGCCTCTATACCCGATCCCGAAAACCCATACAAGCTGTATGAAAATGTCCCAGAGCCGCGCCGCCCCCGCCAAGAAGCCGTCACCCAACCGCGAGAAGCTGATCGCGGCGGCGCGGACCCTCTTCGCCGGGCGCGGCTATGAGGCGGTGGGCACGGAGGAGATCGTGCGGGCGGCCGGGGTGACGCGCGGCGCGCTCTATCATCAGTTCACGGACAAACGCGACCTCTTCCGCGCGGTCTTCGTCGCCATGCTGATGGAGACGGGACAGGAGATCTTCGAGGAGACGATGAAGCGCATCGAGCACGACCGGGAAGACCTCCAGGTCGGCACGCAGGTGATGCTCGACATCTTCAGCCGCCCGGAAGTGCAGCGCATCGTTCTGCTGGACGGGCCTTCGGTGCTTGGCTGGACGGACTGGCGCGAGGTGCAGCGGCCTTTCCATCTCGCCCTTATCGGCCACGCGCTCCAGCATCTGGTGGAGGAGGGGCTCATTCCCGAGCAGCCGCTCGAACCGCTGGCCGAGGTGATCTCGGGCGCGGCGATGCAGGCGGCGCTCGCCATCGCGGAAGCCGACGATGCGCGCGCGGCGCGCGCGACCTATGGCGCGAGCCTCATGCAGCTTCTGTCGCGGCTCGGTGCGCCGAGCAACGGGTGAGGCGCGCATGGCGAAACGGAAAACAGGCGGCCGCTTTCGCCCTTTCGCAGATCCGAAGGTGGCTGCCGTCTTCGAGAATTATTCGCCGCCGGTGCGCACGCGGCTGATGGCGCTCAGGGAAACGATCTTCGACGTGGCGGAGGCGACGGAGGGCGTCGGCGCAATCGAGGAAACGCTGAAATGGGGACAGCCCGCCTATCTCACGACCGAGAGCGGCAGCGGCACGACCATCCGCCTCGACGGCACGCCGGAGGGCGGCCACGTGCTTTACGTCCATTGCCAGACCAGCCTCGTCGACACTTACCGCGCGCTTTATGACGGCGTGCTTCGTTTCGAAGGCAACCGCGCGATCCTGTTCGATGCGGGCGACAGGCCGCCCAAGGCTGCGCTCGAACACTGCATCCGCATGGCGCTGACCTACAAGCTGAAGGGGAAGGCCGAGAAGCGGCGTCAGGCTCATGGACCCCGGCTTTCGCCGGGGTGACATTTTTATTTTGACCTGGGTAATGAAAAAGGGCGGCTTCCGGAGAAGCCGCCCCTGGTTCGTTCGATGCGAAGTGCCGTTATTCAGCGGCCGACATGCGGTCCAGCGAGTAGGCGCCGCCGGGCTGGCCGTTCAGTTCGCGCAGGAACCGGATGCCGTCCTCGGCGATGTCGTCGCCGATCATGCGGTCGCTCTCGCCGTAGAGTTCCTTCATGTCGATGAAGGCGGCGTAGTTCATGGCCGTGCGGTCGGTGATGATGCCGGCCTTGAGGAGTGTCTTGATCAGGACACGGAAGATATTGCTCGATTCCTGCATCTCCTCGCGGATGTTCGAGTCCGTCATCGCTTCCATGAAGGCGCCCTGCACCCATTCCCAGTCGAGGCCGACGGCCACATAGATGTGCTTCTTCTGCTCGGGGCTGCCGAGATTGAAGAGCAGCACCTGGAAGACTTCCCAGGCCCAGTCCTCGATGGCGTCGCGCTCTTCCGCCTTGAGGTTCGGAATGGTGCGGTCCGCCCAGATCTTGCCGAACTTGTGATGGAAAGCCTCGTCCGTCATCGTGAGCTGCATCAGCTTCACCATCAGCGGATCGCGGCCCCACTTGTAGAAGGACGCGAAGGCGCCCATGGCGAGGCCTTCGACCAGCATCTGCATGCCGACGAGCTTTTTCCAGACGAGCGGCGAGTTCACGAGTTCGGTGAGGATGTCGCCGAGCGCCGGGCCGACGCCCACGGGCTTGCCCCAGCGGGCCTTGATGTAGTTGGAGAAGCCGGCAACGTGGCGGGCTTCCTCGCGCGTCTGGTTGGCGGCATATTCCTGCGCGCCCGGATCCTTCAGGATGTGGCAGAGGCTCGCCGAGAGCGCGAGCGCGCCCGCTTCGCCGTGGAGAATGGAGGAGAGGCCCCACTGCACGTCCATGTTGACGAGCTTGATCTTCTGCTTCTCGTCGAGCTTGTCCTTGACCGCGGTCTTGAGATCGGCGTTCTGCGCGGGATCGATGAGGTATTCGTTCTCCATGTCGAAAGGCTGGGAGAAGTCGATGTACTTCGTGTCCTGCGGATCCCAGAAGTGATCATGGGTGGCGGAGATGATCTTGTCGAAAGCGGTGGAGCGCTTGCCGTAGCGGTCCACTTCCATCATTGCCGGAAAGTCGTCGGGCGCGACCGCTTCGTAGGCCGCATCGACCGTGATATTCGTGGTGATCTTGTTCGTCATGGCTGTTCTGGGCTCCTCTGGCCTTCACGCCGGAGGCCTCTCCCGTGGCCTCGATCCGGCGGACTGTCTGTTCGAATATCAATATAGGCGCAGGGGTTAATGGATGCAAAAAATAATGACGCCTCTGTCATTTTTAGCGGCAAGCTGAAGCAACCAAACGGAAATTTGCGCGGCAAAAGGGGGATTTGATGAAAGAGGGACAGGTAGCAACGGCGCATGGCGATCTCGCCTATATCGACAGCGGCGGCGAGGGACCCGCCGTTCTGTTCATTCACGGCAATTCTTCCTGCAAGGAAATCTTCGGCCGCCAGTTCGACAGCGACGTGGGGCGCGGCTATCGCTGCCTTGCCTTCGACCTGCCGGGACACGGCAAGAGTTCGAATGCGCCGGAGCCGGAGAAGACCTATTCGATCCACGGCTTCGCGGATGCGTCGATCGCGTTCCTGGAGGCGCTGGAGATCGACCGGGCCGTCATCGTCGGCTGGTCGCTCGGCGGCCATGCGGCGCTTGAAATGATGGCCCGCTGGCCGGGGACGGCGGCGGCCTGGATCACCGGCACGCCGCCGGCCGGCGGCGCCGACATGGGCGAGGCGTTCCTGCCTTCGGAGCACATGGCGCTGACGTTCGCCGAGACATTCACCGACGAGGAGGCGGCGATCTATGCCGCCGAAACGCTCGGACCCGGCGAGCCCGTCGAACCCTGGATGGTGGCGGGATGCGGCCGGGCGGACGGACGCTTCCGCCCGCTGATGCTGCAATCGGTCGCCGCGGGGCTCGATCTCGACGGGCGGGAAATCGCGGAGACCTCGCCGCTGCCGCTCGCGGTGGTGACGGGCGAGCTCGAGCCCTTCGTCAACAATGCGTTCCTGGAAAAGGTGAAATACCGCAATCTCTGGGACGGCAAGGTGCATGTCCTGAAAGGGCAGGGGCACATGCCGTTCTGGCAGGCGGCAGGGGAAGTGAACGCGCTGCTTGGGCGATTTTTGAAGGATGTTTGCTGAGGAAATCTGGTTTGAAGGTTGCCGTCTGGATCACCCTCCCCCTGTGGGAGGGTCTAAAAATCCGCAAGGATTTTTAGGGGAGGGGTACGCGAGGGAAACGGAAAGCGAGTTCGTCGTCGAAGGCGGAGTCCCCCTCCCCGAAATTCGCTTCGCTGACGCTCGCAAATTTCGACCCTCCCACAGGGGGAGGGTGGCCCCCAAGATAGGCAGTATGATCGAACCATGGCCGATCAGCGAGCCCGGAATCTTCGCCGCAACATGACAGACGCCGAGCGGCGTCTGTGGGCCCGATTGCGGAATGCCGCGCTCGGCTATGAGTTCAGACGGCAGCACAAATTGGGTGCGTATATCGTGGACTTCGTCTGCCTCGAACGCAGGCTCGTCGTCGAAGTGGATGGCGGACAGCACAATCTTGACCCGGGGGTTCAGCATGACCTGCGAAGAACCGCATGGCTTGAGGCCGACGGATACAAGGTTCTCCGTTTCTGGAACAACGAAGTGCTTGCTGCGACCGATGATGTCGTCGAGACGATCTGGCGTGATTTGAGAGAAGCTCGTCCCGGTCTTCCGTTGGTACGCTGAGTTTCCAGACGGACCACCCTCCCCCTGTGGGAGGGTCTAAAAATCCGCAAGGATTTTTAGGGGAGGGGACTCCGCTATCGTGTTTTTTGTGCGCTTGCCGAATTGGCCCTCCGCTTTCGCTCCGGGCGTTCGAGGCTCGAAAAGGTCCACCGGACCTTTTCATTCGCTGACGCGAAACGCCTCTCACCCCCTCCCCGAAATTTGTTTCGCTACGCTCGCAAATTTCGACCCTCCCACAGGGGGAGGGTGGCAGAGGAGGCAAACGCCTCGCTCTCGATGGTGTCAGCTCCGGCGGGCGTCGAGAGAGCGGCGGGGCGAGGGGCCGCGGTAGCCGGGTTTTTCCACGAAGTGGATCGGCTTCGAGACGGCGGCGACGATCGCCTTGTAGAGAGTGTCGGCGGAGAGCGGTTTTGCGATGTAGTCGGTGACGCCCTGGTCGCGCGCATGCGTGACCTTGTCGCGCCCGACATGACCCGAAATCATCAGGATCGGCACATCCGGGTTCGCGCCTTCGGCGTCACCCGCCGCGCGGATCGCGCGCGTCATCTCGTAGCCGTCCATCGGCATCATGGCGCCGTCGGTGATGATGATGTCGGGCTTGTGCCGGGCGAAGGCCGCCAGGCCGCTTTTTCCGTCGCGTGTCTGGACGATGTCGGCAACACCCATCGTTTCGAGCAGCGCGGTCAGAAGGTTCCGCATTTCCACGCTGTCTTCGACGATGAGAACCTTGAGATGCCCGAAGAAATCAGGATCCGCGCTGGTCGGGCCCCCGTTCATCCGCGCTTTCTCCGGTCGCGGCGGCTTGCCTCGATCAGACGTTCGAGCGCATCGAGCGTTTCCATGGTGACGGCGGCGTCGGTTTTCGGATTTTCGATCGCATCGCGGATCGCGTCGACATGGAAGACGATGACCGTTCCGTCCTTCCAGTCTTCCGACTCGCAGTTTTCGAGATAACCGCAGAGCGAGTCGGCAAAGCGGCCGACCATCGGATGGCCGAAGGTGCCGGCGAGGCCGCGCATGTCGTGGGCAAGGGAATAGAGGCGGCCGCGCGCTTCCGTGTCGCCCTTGCAGGCGGGCTCGACGAGAATCTGCAGCATGGATACCTGGGATTTCAACGCCTCGGCGTATTTCGTCTCGAGGCCGCGGATCGTTTCCTGCATCTGGTCGAGGACGCGCGGATCGAGGCGCATCGGCGCCACATATTCACGGCCGAGCTTGCGCTCGGCAATCGACGGCACGCGGATGAAGCGAACGTCGGGCGGCGTGTCGTCGCCGTTGCGATCCTGTCCGCCAAGTCTCGAGGGGGTTCTGCGTTCGGGCATCGGTGCGTTCCTCAAATCAGCGCCACGCCGCCGCGGCGATCTTCGCCGGCGAAGGGTGCATTGCGACGGCGACGGTCGGGACCGCGATAGGTGGGCGTTTCGACGAACTGGCGCGGCCGGTCGAGGACCTGGATGAGGCGCTCGTAGAGGCTGCGCGCGGAAATCGGTTTGGACAGAAATTCGGTGACGCCGATGTCGCGGGCGCGTTCGACGGAGGCGAGATCGGTGTGACCGGAAACCATGATGATCGGCACCAGGCCGAGGGCGTGACCGCGCAGGCTGCGCAGGCGTTTGGCGAACATGAAACCGTCGCCCGGCACCATCGCCGCATCGGTCAGCACGATGTCGGGCCGGCAGGTGTTGAGGAGTTCCCACGCTTCCTCGCCGTCGACGGCAAGAAAGACCCTCGGCACGCCGAGCGCCTGCAGAAGCGTCATCAGCAGGTGACGCATATAGGCGCTGTCGTCCACCACGAGAACAGTGAGTTTCTCGAATACGGAATGACTCATGCCTTCAGACCCCCAAAATGCAGAAGCGCGGCCAACAAACCCCCGCCGCGTTTCCTCATGCGTGCGTCAACCGTAACGGGGAGGTCTTAAGAAATTGGAACCGCGTTTCGCCCCGGAAACAGCGGGTTTTCCGGGGGCAGAGTGTTGAGGGATGGTTAAGGGAAGCCCTCTCAGGCGCGCGCCGAGACGAGCCAGACAGCGCCGCCGAGACGGATTTCTCCGTTCGCTTCGTGTTTTGCGAGCGCTTCCCGGACGGCGTCCGTCGTACGGGCGCGGATCTCTTCCGGCTGGTCCTTGAGGGCGCGCGACAGGGGGCCGATCTCGAGCGTCTGTTCAAGGGCGAGCGCGACAGGGTCCGGGCCCTTGCCGAGGGTGAGTTCGGTGTCGAAGGGGTCGATCGCGATGTCGCGGTATCCCGCTTCCTTGAGGACGCCCCGGAAACGCTCCGGGTCGGCGAAGGCGAAGGGGCCCGGCGCACCGGGCACGGGCGGTTCCTGCTCGGGCAGATGCGGCAGGGCGGCAAAGAGCGGGACCGAGACCCAGCCATTTTCCTTCATCGGACGCCAGCAGACGAAGGCGACGCGGCCCGACGGGGCGAGTGCCCGCTTCATGTGGGTGAAGGCGGCGGCGGGTTCGGCGAAGAACATGATGCCGAAGCGCGAGACGAGAAGATCGAAGGCGGTTGCACCGAAATCATGCGCGGCGGCGTCGGCCAGCATGAACTCCGCAGGGCTGCCGAGTTCCGTGGCGCGCGCTCTTGCGCGGGCAACCATGGGGGCGGAAATGTCGACGCCGAGCGCGCGGCCGGATGCGCCGGTCTTCGCGGCGGCATCGAAGGTCGTTGCGCCGCAGCCGCAGCCGATATCCAAGATGCGTTCGCCCGGCTCTATGCCTGCGACGTCCAGCACCGCAGCGGAGAAGGGCTGCAGCATGCCGTCGAGACGGTCCTGGAAACGCGCCCAGCGTTCGCCCACATCGCTGTTCCAGTAGTCGATCTGGTCGGCGTTCGGGCCGGTGGCGGCGAGGGGAGAGGTCGTGTTCATGGGGCGCGCTCCTGCGATGGGGCCCCTTCTGTAGCATGAAAGCGGGAGGAGAATCAGTCCCCGCTTTCAGGCTCGCCCTTGCGCTCAAGGCGTTCGGCGAGCGCGCGCAGCTTGTCCTCGACCGCCCGCATTTCCACGGGCATGGCCGGGCTCTGCCCCTGCGGCGGCTCGGGGCTGTCGGCCGCGTCGGCGCCGGTCGGCACCTGACTGCCGATGGCACGGGGACCGGCGATTTCGACCAGCCGGTCGAGGCGCTCGGAAATCAGCGCGGCATGATCGGCGAAGCGGTCGCTCACCCTTGCGGCGGTTTCGCGGGCGGCCTCGATCTCGCGCGCGATCATGGCGATTTCTTCCTCGTCCGCGAAGGCGTTACGGGGCGGCGAAAGGGCAAGACCCGTTTCATCGGTGGTGAGGTTCACGACCTGGATCGCGATGCCCGAGCGGCCGTCCTGATCGAAGGGGATGTCGAAGCTGGCGAGCTTGCCTGCGATGCGGCGGCCGGCGATGAGATTGATGCGGTTGTGGGAGGCGGAACCCGCGATGGCGTCGATCTCGGAACGGATGTCGTCGTAGCGTCCGGCGAGGAGAGCGCGGCGGCCGTCGTCGGCACTCGCTCCCGCATCGGCGACGAGGTCCGCCGCCTCGCGGCCGCTGTCGGTTATCGCGTCGATGGCGTGGACGGAGTTCTCGATGGTCGCGTGCTCGTGCTCGATGCTCTTGCCGCTCTCGGCAGCGGTGTATTATCCCGGATGTGCTTCTGCCGAGCCCATGTCGTGCTGCCTCTCCCGCGGCGTCACGTGCGGGTGCATCTCGCTGGGGCGGTTCTC
>CAJXOU010000098.1 GCA_913057645.1 uncultured Rhodobiaceae bacterium
GCGCGTCGGGCGCGCGCGTCTTCGTGACGCTGCTCCATGAGATGGAGAAGCGAAACGCGAAAAAGGGTCTCGCAACGCTGTGTATCGGCGGCGGCATGGGCATCGCGCTCTGTGTCGAGCGCTGACGGTTCGGGCGGCTAGAGAGAATTCAGGACAGGGATAGCTACAATGACGAAAGTTGCGCTCGTAACGGGCGGCACACGCGGCATCGGTGCCGCGATTTCACTGGCGCTCAAGGAGGCGGGGTACGCGGTCGCTGCGAACTACGCCGGTAACGACGAGGCGGCGACCGCCTTCTCGAAGGAGCACGGCATCAATGTCTACAAATGGAATGTCGGCGACTACGATTCCTGTGTGAAAGGCATTGCCGCCGTCGAGGGCGAACTCGGCCCGGTCGACGTGCTCGTCAACAATGCGGGCATCACGCGGGACGGCATGCTGCACAAGATGACGCCGCAGCAATGGCGCGAGGTGATCGCCGTCGATCTCGATTCCATGTTCAACATGTGTCAGCCGGTCATCAACGGCATGCGCGAACGCGGCTTCGGACGCATCGTCAACATCTCGTCGATCAACGGCCAGAAGGGCCAGATGGGCCAGACCAACTATTCCGCGGCGAAAGCGGGGGTCATCGGCTTCACGAAGGCGCTGGCGCAGGAAGTCGCGCGGAAGGGCGTGACGGTCAACTGCATCGCGCCCGGCTATATCGACACCGACATGGTGGCGGCCGTCCCTGAAAAGGTGCTTGAAGGGATCGTTGCGAGCATCCCCGTCGGGCGTCTCGGCAAGGCGGAAGAAATTGCCCACTGCGTGACCTTCCTCGCCGACGAGAAGGCGAGCTTCGTCACAGGCGCGACCATCACGGCGAATGGCGCGCAGTATATTGCGGGTTAGTTTCGATCCATCGAACGGCGAACGCCCCGGAGATTCCCCGGGGCGTTTTTCGTTTCAGCCGGCCTTTTGCCTGGCTACGGCCTGCAGCAGGTCGTATTCCTCGTCGCGCGCCGGACGCGGCATGCCCGGATAGACCCAGTCGTCCGGTGGGCCGATATCGACATGGGCATAGGGCGTCTTCGTCGGATAGTAACCTGCGCCGCCCTTCCCGAGTTTCTTCGCGACACGGTAGATTTCTTCCGGATCCCCGAAATCCTGCGTGATGTCGATCGCCATGCCGCGCATGTGAAAGCTGCCGGGGTCGACACCGTTTCCGCGGGCGTCGAGCCAGGCATTGGTCTTTGGCGAGCGGTAGCCGGACATGGCGTAGATCGGATTCTTCGAGCGCGTGTGGCTGTCGATCTCCCAGAGAAGATCGAGGAGTTCCGGGTGAACGTCGTGCACGTCGCCCGTGCGCAGATCGCGCATGAACCATGAAACGCGCTTCAGCGCTTCCGGGTCGTAGCCTTCGTCCGTCCAGTAGGTGACGGTGAGCTTCTCGCCGGAGTTGAGGCTCTGCAGGCGCAGCGACTTCTTGTAAGGCGCATCGGCGCGCAGGATGGAAGGCATGGCGACGAGCGCTGCCGCACCGGCGGCGAGGCTCAGCACCTCGCGGCGGTTGGGCAGGAGAAGTCCCGATGCGGATTTCCTTGTCATGCGAACAGGCTACTGGAGCGCCGTGGCAGGCTCAAGTGACGGCTTCAAGACCGCGCCAAGCGTCGTGGAGGGTTCCTTCTCCGCCTTGCGGACGGGGCGGATGAGCGGATCGGGCGCCGCGGCGGCAAGGTCGCGCGCGCCCTCCTCGGGCACCAGTTGCGCGAAGGTATAGCCTTGCTGGCGCAGCGCGACGATGAAGGAAGACAGCATGTCCGCGGTGCGCGGCTTGGTGTCATGAAGGATCAGCACGCCGCGGCCGACATAGGCGATGTTGCGCAGGGCCCGGCGCCGTACTTCGGCCGAGCTGATCGCCTTCCAGTCATCGGCACCGAACTCGCAGGAGAAGGTCGCTATGTTGCGTTTGCCGAGCCATGAAATCAGATAGCCGCTGTCGTTGAGCCCCGGAAAGCGGAAGAACGGTGCGACGCGCGCCCGGCTTTCCGGCGGTGCGCTCGCCAGCGCCGATTCCACGGCCGCAAATCCGCGTCTTATCTGGCGTTGCGCGCTCGAAAGCGAGAAATGCCGAAGATTGTTCGGGTGCGACCATGTGTGTGTGCCGATCGTGTGGCCGCGGGCTGCCACTTCGCGCACGATGTCGGGGTGCTTTTCGGCATAGATCCCCACCATGAAGAAGGTCGCCTTCACGCAGTGCCGGTCCAGAATGTCGAGTATGCGCCGCGTGTTTTCCGGGTTCGGGCCGTCATCGAAGGTAAGCGCGACTTCCTTCGGCCCGAGGCCCACGCTGCGGGGATATTGCATGCCGCCATAGGCGGGGCCGCCTTCCGTCGGGACCCGGACCACAGGGGTTTCGGCGGGCGCCGTTGCGTCGGTCGGGCAGGCGGCGGCTTCGTCGGCGCGCGCGGGCAGGCCTGCGCCGAGAAGCGCGGCAAGAATACCCGCAATGGCAAGAACGGATTTCACTCTCAGCCCCCCACGGACCGGTGACGGTCTTGAACCCTTTCAGTCTAGCGGTCCGGCCGGATTCGGCCAGCGCAGGGCCGCAACAGAGAGAAGGAAAAGCGCGCAGGGTTAACCGCCCGGGTTCCACCCGGGTTCGGCCATCTCGAAGCCGGAGAACTCGAAGCCCGGAGCGACCGTGCAACCGACGAGTGTCCAGAGGCCGAGCGGTTCCGCTGCCTGCCAGACATTGGCGGGAATGACGACCTGGGGCCGCTCGCCTGCGTCGAGGTTCTGGCCGAGCATGCGCGTTTCGGGCGTGCCGCCATCCTTGCAGAGCGACAATGCGAGAGGCCCGCCGGCATACCAGTGCCAGATTTCGGTGGCATCCACGCGGTGCCAGTGCGAACGCTCGCCTTCCTTCAGCAAGTAGTAGATCGCCGTCGAGTGGGCGCGGGACCCTCCTTCGGGGTCTCGGAAGGTCTCCGCGAAGTAGCCGCCCTCCGGATGCGGTTGCATCTGGAGAAGTTCGATGATGGCGTCGGCGTCCATGCCGGCGTCGAATGAGGGCATGTCAGAAATTATCCTTCCGTTTGCGCGTTTCGGCAAAGACGTCCACGTCCTTCGCCGCTTCGAGCCCGATCGTGCGCCGGAGGTCGATGCTCGCCGCGCGCAGGAAGGGGTTGGTCTTCTTTTCAAGACCTATCGTGGTCGGGACAGTCCATTCGCCGCGTGAACGCTTCTCGTCGATCTCCTTCGCGCGGGCGACGAGGGCCGCATTCTGAGGTTCGACGGAGAGTGCGAAACGGGCATTGGCCTGCGTGTACTCATGCGCGCAATAGACAATGGTGTCGTCGGGGAGCGTCATGAGCTTGCCGAGCGAGGTCCACATCTGCTGCGGCGTTCCTTCGAAGAGGCGCCCGCAACCGAGCGCGAAGAGCGTATCGCCCACGAAAGCGATGTGCTCTTCGTCGAAACTGTAGGCGATGTGCCCGCTCGTATGTCCCGGCACCTCGATGACGCGCGCCCGGGCCGCGCCGAGTTCCACGATGTCGCCTTCGCCGACGGGCCGGTCGATACCGGGAATCTTGTCCTTCTCGCCTTTCGGACCAATCACCGTGCAGCCCGTCTTTTCCTTCAGCTCCGCATTGCCCCCCGCATGGTCAAAGTGGTGATGCGTGTTGAGAATATGGGTGAGCGTCCAGCCCCTTTCCGCGAGTGCGGCAAGGATCGGTTTTACTTCCGGCGTGTCTATCGTCGCCGTCTTGCCGCTCGAGGGCTCGTGAACCAGATAGCCGTAATTGTCGTTCAGGCAGGGAAACTGGTGGATTTCGAGTTTTGCCATTTGTTTTCCTCCGCGCCCCGGCGTTTGCCTTGTGTTAGCGCGTTTTCATGTAGCGTTCCCCTTAACCTAGTGCGCTTGGGGGCTTCCGTGAACCCGGCGCGCGCCTGCGCTTTTTGCTACAGTCGGCCCATGCACATGGATGTGATCGACCTTCGGGATTTTTACGGACGCCCCCTCGGACGCGTCGCACGCCACCATATCGCGCGGCGGATCGCGCAGGTCTGGCCGGATTTGCGCGGGCTCAGCCTGCTGGGCCTCGGCTTTGCGACGCCCTATCTCGCGCCCTTCATCGGTCAGGCGGAGCGCGTGATCGGTCTCATGCCGGCGCGGCAAGGTGTCATGCAGTGGCCGGCAGAAGGAAAATGCCTGACGGGGCTCGTCGACGAGCTGGAATTGCCGCTTGGCGACGAGAGCATGGACCGCGTCCTCGTCGTTCACGGGCTGGAGGCGAGCGAATCCCTGCGCGGGATGCTGCGCCAGATATGGCGTGTGCTGGCGCCCGGCGGGCGTGTCCTCATCGTGGTGCCGAACCGGCGGGGCTTGTGGGCGCGGCGCGAGGCGACGCCTTTCGGCCACGGCCAGCCCTTCTCGCGCAGCCAGCTCACGCAGCTCTTGCGCGAGTCCATGTTTTCGCCTTCGGGTTGGGAGGTCGCGCTCTTCGCACCGCCGTTCGACTGGCGCCCGCTGCTTCGTTCCGCCGCCGCATGGGAAAGGGCAGGGCACATGCTCTGGCCGCGCTTTTCCGGTGTCATCATGGTGGAGGCGACGAAGCAGATCTACGCAGCGACGCCGCTGCCTGCCACGCTGAAGTCTCGCGTTCGGGCAGTTGCGCCGGTCGCCGCGCCCGTTCCGGCGCGGCGTGTCACTTCGTTCGACGAAAGTTGACCCTCAATCCTGCCGTTTCAGCAGGAAGACAGCATCGCTCGCCAGAAGGTTCGACAGAGGTCCGGGATTGGATATGCGGCGCGACCTGTCGCCCGTCACGATCAGCGCATCCTCGATCTCAAGTCCGAGTTCATCGCAGAGCGATGCGAAGTCCAGCACCGTGCAGAGATGAATGTTCGGCGTGTCGTACCACGAGTAGCCGAGCGAGCGCGTCTCCGGCATCCGTCCGCTGAAGAGAAGCTTCAACCGCACCCGCCAGTTGCCGAAGTTCGGGAACGAGACGATGACGTGACGTCCGATGCGCTTCATCTCGCGCAGCACGGCCTTCGGATTGCGTGTCGCCTGGATCGTCTGGCTGAGGATGACGTAGTCGAACGCATCGTCGGGATAGGCGGTGAGGTCGGTGTCGGCGTCGCCCTGCACCACGGCGAGGCCGCGCGCCACGCTTGCGTTCACGCCTTCCTGGCTGAGTTCGACACCGCGCCCGTCGATATCTTTCTGCTTGCGCAGAAGTGCCAGCAAATCGCCGTCGCCGCAACCGACGTCGAGCACCCGGCAGCCGGGCGAGATCATGCCTGCGATGAGTTCCAGGTCTACGCGGCCGTCGACCTGGCCATGTCCGTTGCTCATTCGCCGATGCCCCGCGTGCGGGCAGCGCTGCCGATGAAACCGCGAAGCGTTGCGAACATTTCCGGTTCGTCGAGCAGGAAAGCGTCGTGGCCCTTGTCGGTGTTGATCTCGACAAAGCTGACCTTCGCCGCGACCGCGTTCAGCGCATGCACGACCTGCCGGCTGTCCGAGGTCGGGAAGAGCCAGTCGCTGGTGAAGGACACGATGCAGAAGCGCGATGCCGTTCCCCGGAATGCATTGGCGAGCACGCCACCGTAATCGTCCGCGAGATCGAAGTAGTCCATCGCGCGCGTGAGGTAGAGATAGGAGTTCGCGTCGAAGCGGTCGACGAAGGTCGATCCCTGATGACGCAGATAGCTTTCGATCTGGAAGTCGGCGTCGAACCCGTAGGTGATGCTTTCGCGGTCCTGCAGGTTGCGGCCGAATTTCAGGTGCAGCGCCTGCTCCGACAGATAGGTGATATGCGCGGCCATGCGTGCGACCGCGAGCCCCTTGGCGGGGTTCGTGCCGTGCGAAAGATAGGCGCCCTGTTTCCATTCGGGGTCCGCCATGATCGCCTGGCGGCCGACCTCGTGGAAGGCGATGTTCTGCGCGGAATGGCGTGCAGCGGTCGCGATCGGAATCGCGGAGAAAACGCGGTCGGGATAGGCCGCCGCCCATTGCAGCACCTGCATGCCGCCCATGGAGCCGCCGATCACGCAAAAAAGGTCGCGGATGCCGAGCCGGTCGAGCAGCATCGCCTGCGCGCGCACCATGTCGCCCACGGTGGTGACCGGGAAGCTGAGGCCGTAAGGCTTGCCCGTCTTCGGGTCGATGTCGCGGGGACCGGTGGTCCCCTGGCAGCCGCCGACAACGTTCTGGCAGATCACGAAAAAGCGGTCGGTATCGATCGGCCGTCCCGGACCGACCATATGGAGCCACCAGCCGGGCTTGCCGGTCAGCGGATGGGTGCTCGCCGGATACTGGTCCATCGTCAGCGCGTGGCAGATCAGCACCACGTTCGACTTGTCGGCATTCAGCGTGCCGTAGGTCTCGTAGGCGATGGTGAAGGGGGCGAGGCTTTCGCCGGAATCGAGGGCGAGCGGCTCATCCGGCCCGAAGGTCGCCGTCGCGCGGCAGACCCGGATTCCACCTTCCTCAAACTCTGAGTTCTCCGGGCCGGTAACCCCCGAAGGGCCACCGGCCTTCTCGATCGTGTTCATAGCGCCTCTGCGCTGTTTTGTGGCTGAGCGGCCTCGAGGTGGGCTCCCGGCCCCCCGCCAGACAGGCTGCATAGCTAGGGATGCACCCCCCAAAATGTCAATGTTTTCTTTGATTTTAATGGGTTGCCCTCGTATGAATACCGCTCCCGCGGGCAGGGTCCGGGAGCCCTGTCGCAGGCTGAAATCCGTGCCCGGTGGACGAGAATGACGACCGAGACGACCACGCCAGAAAAGGCCCTCGCCGATGTCCGCAAGGAGATCGATGCGATCGACGACGCGCTGCAGGACCTCCTGATGAAGCGCACGGAGCTCGTGGTCGAGGTCGCGGAGGCCAAGGCCCGGGCAGCGAGCGCGGCCGGCCAGGGCAGCTTCGTCGCCTTCCGGCCCGGCCGGGAGGCGGAGGTGCTGCGCCGCCTCGCGGAGCGTCACGAGGGACGTTTGCCGCTTCGCGTGCTGGTCCGGCTCTGGCGCGAGATCATGGCCGCCATGACGCGCATTCAGGGGCCGTTCCGGGTCGATGTCTTCGGCGGATCGGACGGCGATGCGCTCGGTTTCTGGGATCTCGCCCGGAACTACTACGGCTCGACGACGCCCATGGATATTCACGATGATGCCCGCGAGGTGCTTCGCCGCGTGGGTCACGACCGTTCCGCCATCGGTATCCTGCCGCAGCCCGGGATGGGCATGGGCGATCAGTGGTGGGTCGCCTTTGCGACGGGCGGTTACTCTGACATACGTATCGTCGCGCGGCTTCCCTTCGTCGACGTCGAGAAGGAAGACGACGGCGCGAAGGCGCTCGTCCTCGCGCACAGCAACTTCGAGAGCACCGGCGACGACACGGCGCTTCTTGCGCTTTCGACCACCGAAAGCCTGAGCGACTCGCGGGTTGCCGCTCTGGTCAAGGCCGCGGGTATCGAAGGCCGCCGGATCGCGAGTGCGAAGATCGAGAACGGCGCCGCGAAGCACATCTACCTGATCGAACTTCCCCATCACCTCGGTGAGGATGACGAGCGGCTCGCCGCGCTCGACGAGGAGCCGGTGGCCGAAGTCAGGCTGCTTGGCGGCTATGCCAACCCGCTGCGCCTTGCGCGGGATGGCGAGTGAGGGCGAGATGACGCGTCCAGAGCCGCAGCGCGGCGTCCTCGAAATCGAGCCTTATGTCGGCGGCCGCGCACGCGCGGACGGCGCAGGGCCGGTCTACAAGCTCTCGGCGAATGAAACGCCGCTCGGGCCCAGCAAGGCTGCCATCGAGGCCTTCAAGGATGCGGCCACCAGCCTTTCGCTCTATCCCGATGGCGGGGCGGAGGAGTTGCGGGAGGCGATAGCGGAACGCTACGGCCTCAATCCGAACCGAATCGTCTGCGGCGCCGGCTCCGACGAACTGCTCCACCTTCTTGCCCAGTGCTATCTCGGCGAAGGCGACGAATCCATCGTCACCGAACATGGTTTTCTCGTTTACCCGATCGTGACGAGCGCGGCGGGCGCGAAAACCGTTGTGGCGAAAGAGGTGGATTGCCGTACGGATGTGGATGCGATCCTCTCCGCCGTGACGGCGAAGACGAAAGTCGTCTTTCTCGCCAACCCGAACAACCCGACCGGCACCTATATTCCGGCGGAGGAAGTGCGCCGTCTCCAGCAGGGGCTTCGCCCCGACATTCTGCTCATTCTGGATGCGGCCTACAGCGAATATGTCAGCAGGAACGATTACGAAGCCGGTATCGAGCTCGTGGCCACCTGCGAAAACGTCGTGATGACGCGCACCTTTTCGAAGATTTACGGGCTTGCGGGTCTGCGCCTCGGCTGGATGTATGCGCCACAGCACATCGTCGACGTGGTCAACCGCGTGCGAGGACCCTTCAACGTGTCCATACCCGCGATGAAGGCGGGCGTTGCGGCGATCAGGGATCTGAACCACCTCAAACTGTCGCGCGAACACAACGACAAATGGCTCGCCTGGCTGACCGCGGAAATTTCGCGCCTCGGCCTTGATGTCACGCCCAGCGTCGCGAACTTCCTCATCATCCATTTCCCGAAGGAGAAGGGAAAGACCGCGAAGGATGCCGACGATTTTCTGATGAAACGCGGTCTCATCCTGCGCGCGGTAACGAGCTACGGTCTGCCCGACTGCCTGCGCCTCTCGGTCGGTACCGAAGAGGCGAATCGTCTCGTCGTTGCGGCGCTTGCCGAGTTCATGAATGCGAAGGCGGCCGCGTCATGAGGGGCGAGGCTCATTTCGAACGCGTTGCCCTGATCGGTCTCGGTCTGATCGGCGGGTCGCTCGGCCATGCCATGAAGCGCGCCGGTCTCGCGGATCATGTCGCGGGGTATGCGCGCTCCGAGGCGACACGGAAGCGCGCGCTCGAAATCGGTTTCGTCGACAGCGTCCATGCGAGCGCGGCGGAAGCTGCAAGGGATGCCGACCTCGTCGTCGTCTGCACGCCGGTCGGCGCGCTTGGGTCCGTGGCTGCCGAGATCGAACCGCATCTCAAGAAAGGCGCGATCCTCACCGATGTCGGGTCGGTCAAGATGGCCGTCATCCGCGACATGGGTCCGCATGTGCCGGAGGGGGTTCACTTCATTCCCGGCCATCCGATTGCGGGTACGGAAGAATCCGGCCCCGATGCGGGCTTTGCGGAACTCTTCGACAGCCGTTGGTGCATCCTCACCCCGGTTCCCGGCACCGACGAGAAAGCCACCGAAAGGCTCAGCGCCTTCTGGACGGCGTGCGGCTCGAAGGTTGACGTGATGGAGCCGAAGCATCACGACATGGTGCTCGCCATCGTCAGTCACCTGCCGCATATCATCGCCTACAACATCGTCGGCACCGCGAGCGATCTCGAAACGGTAACGCAGTCCGAAGTCATCAAGTATTCCGCGTCCGGCTTTCGCGATTTCACGCGTCTCGCGGCATCCGATCCGACGATGTGGCGCGACGTCTGCCTCAACAACAAGGAACCGATCCTCGAAATGCTTGCGCGTTTCTCGGAGGATCTGACGGCGTTGCAGCGCGCGATCCGCTGGGGCGATGGCGATGTGCTGTTCGATCTGTTCACGCGCACGCGGGCGATCCGCCGTTCCATCGTCGATGCGGGGCAGGACACAGACGCGCCGAATTTCGGGCGCAATCCCACGCATCCCAAGTCCGCGGGCGAGGGCGATCAGTAAAGCGGTTCGAGTTTCGCGATGGCGAGCGGCCCGAGGAAGAGCCGTCCTTCCCGCATGATGACGGGCACGCGCACCTCGTCGGAGCGGTTGCCCTGAAACTGCGAGACGAGCACGAGCCCGGCCAGCGCTATCCGCGCCTCGTCTTCCTTCACGACGCCGTCGCGCACCATCGCCTTGAGCAGGCCGTCGAAATCGGTCACCCGTGCATCGAGCTGGCCTTCGAGGCGGTTCTGCGCGTCGAGCGCGAGTTCGCCGCTCGCGGTGAGGTCGAGCGGCCCCCATTTCACGATCAGGTCGGAAAGGGCGAGCGTGCCGCCGTTTGCGCGCCATGCCTGCAACAGTTCGACGGCGCTGACATGGGCGGTCTGGGGTACATCACGCAGCCGCGCCTGTATCAGCAGAAGCTCCATCCCGTTGCCGAGCGCCGGAACCCGCTCTGCGCCGTCGACGGCAATGCTGTCGGCCTGCACGGCGATGTCGTAGCTGGCGGGCACGGGCGCCCCCGTTTCGTCCAGTGCAGGACGTGTGTGGAGCTGCAGCCGTCCGGCGACGATATTGTCTTCGGCCCCCGTCGCGCCCCGCCGGTGGGCCGCGTCGAGATTTTCGATGTCGATGGCTAGGCGGCCGAACGGGCTTTCGGGAAGATCGACATAGCTTGCCCGGGCGGTTTCCGCCTTCGCGCGAAGTTCGCTGGTCGCTTGCGACGCCGTTCTTACGTCTCGGTAGCGCAGCACCTGTTCGCCGCCAAGCGTCAGCACGGCGTGACGCAGATTGTAGGGCAGCAGCGCCACGGCGGCGCGTTCGCCCCGCCATTCCCACGCTTCCGGTGTTTCCGGCGCGCTCGCCGCAGGCGTCTCGAATCTCGCCTCGATGCGATAGGGATAACCGCCGACAGAGAAATCTTCCCATCCTGTAACGAGGCCTTCTTCGCCTCGTGCCGAAAAGGCCTCCACGGATTTGCGGACTTCGTCGGCGACCGCAAACCAGTAGACCGAATAGAGGATCACCAGCGCGCCGAGCGCCACGGCGGGCAGGACAATGCCCCAGTGTCTTCCGCTTCCCTTCGCTGCCGCTTCCGTCATGGGTTCCCGTATATCCGCCGCGTCAGGCGGTTTTGCGTCCGTCTGCCACGCATGCCTATAGTCTGCGCGTCATGGAAGATAGCAGCATGCAGGATTTATGGGTTTTTGGATACGGCTCGCTGATGTGGCGTCCCGGTTTCGAACATGAGGAGCGGCATTCCGCGCTGCTGCGCGGCTATCACCGGGCCTTCTGCGTCTACAGCCATGTTCACCGGGGCACGCCGGAGAAGCCGGGCCTCGTCTTCGGTCTCGACGCTGGCGGCTCCTGCCGCGGCGTTGCCTTCCGTGTCGCGGCTTCGCGGGCAGAGGAGACGAAGCGCTATCTCCAGGCGCGCGAACAGGTGACGCTGGTCTATCGCGACGTGGTGAAATCCGTCGAACTGGTCGAGACGCGCCGCCGCATCGATGCGCTCTGCTTCGTCGTCGACCGCGCCCACGAGCAATATGCGGGCCGTCTCGACTTTGACGAACAGGTGCGTCTGATCGCGGAAGGCGAGGGCCGCTCGGGGAGAAATCCCGATTATCTCGAAAGTACCGTCCGCCATCTCGACGAGGCGGGCTTGTCCGACGAGGGGCTCAGCCGTCTCTGGCGCGCCGTAGAGCAGCGCCTGCGTCGATGACCGGTGTCTCCGTGAAGCCGCCGAGTGCCGCCAGCGCCTTGTGGATGCCGCTTTCGCGCTTTTTCGTGAGCTTGACGCCGGGTTCGAGCCAGAGCCCCTTCACTTCCAGCCGGCCCTCGGCGCGATGCGCCTTCACATCGGCGCGGCCCGCGAAGCGTTCGCCCTCGATCAGAGGCAGCACGTAGTAACCGTATTGCCGCTTCTTCTCCGGCACGAAAATCTCGATCCGGTAGTCGAACCCCACTCGCCCCCCCGGCCGCCGCCGCTCGCCGTCCACTCG